>NZ_JBXARG010000028.1:0-45864 GCF_058808015.1 Undibacterium sp. GW821-FHT11H02
GACCGATGGCTACATTTCTGAAACAGCACCCACCGCTAACCAATTGAATTTATTCGATTTTTAACCGGACACTAGTGTTAACTAAGTTATGTTGACCTAGGGGCAAATGGCAGATACAACTGGCTAGTTAACTGCGACTACCACTTGATTTCTACCATTTGCCTTTGCTGTATACAAGGCATCATCTGCCCGTTTTACAACCTCATCCTGATCTCTGTCGCCAACTCTGGATATGGCAACCCCCACGCTCAATGTGATATGGCCGCACACTGGCATAGGCCTTATCTCGGTCAATCGGCATATTTTTTCTGCGAGTATCGTGGCGCCAGGAAGATCGGTATGTGGCAAAACACAGAGAAACTCTTCACCACCATAACGCGCTACCAAATCACTGGTTCTGACCGCCGCTTTGAGCAAGTTGGCTAGTTGTTGTAGCACTTGATCACCCACAGCGTGACCGTGATTGTCGTTCACTTTTTTGAAGTAATCGATATCCATCAGCAGTACACAGTAAGTATTTTCAGTGCGCAACATTCTTGAATGCTCTTGCTGCAAATGCTCATCGGCACACATGCGGTTACCGAGACCAGTCAAAGCATCTTGCCGCGCCAGCAGTTCTAATTGCTGTGCCAGTGACACCAGCTCCAGATTTGTTTTTCTGAGTTCGAAGGTACGTTCTTCTACCTTATGTTCTAGCTGATCGTTAATGGCCAACAATTCGCGTTTACGATTAATCAATTTCAAGGTCATCGCATTCAGAGAAGCGGTCAGCGCTTTTAACTCACGAGTACTGGAATGTACATTCATTTCCGTATACTCGTCACCATCAGCGACGCGTCCGGCGATTGCCGATAATTGTTCTATCGGAGTACTGATGGCTCGCGACAGCCAATAGGTCAGCAGCATCAAAATGGAAGTCGTGATGATTCCTAGTAACCACATTTTTTGATGCAATTCACTGACGTTACTGAGTGCTTTACTGATAGGCTGACGCACAATCACGCGCCACAACTGATCTGATTCGCCAAACAAATTAATAGGAATACTGCTGACCAGGTAGGCTTCCTGATCCTTCCAATTCAAAATTTGATACTCCTGTTTTTCTAGGACTTGCTGAGGCATAGTCAGTTTGCCTATGGCAGCAAACGGGGACAACACCGCATTCTGTTTGTTAGTGATGAAGACCTCGACCGCTTCAGCTTTGGCATCGGCAGATAAATGACGTTGTATGATTTCATCGACCCAGCGCCAATGGGCATGCGTACCTAGAACGCCGCGTACTTTGCCTTGTTCATCAAAAATAGGTGCAGCAAAATCGACAAAACGTAAGGGTTCTTGATTTGGCTGCGTGGCTTGTCCCGCTAACAGGTATTTGCTTAATAACACGGCGTCATGCACGTCACCGAAGTAGGTCGCTTTAACGCCATTGATAAACCAGGGGCGCGCCGCAACGCTTTCACCCTCCAGCAGTCTTTCCGAACTTGCCTGCACTTTGCCCTGTGCGTCGGTCACGCCTATCCAGGCATAATGACGATAGGTGTTTTTAGTGCGATCCAGATTTTTGCGCAATTCGGCACTGTCCAAAGGCGCTTTCATCAACAAAGGCGACTGCGCCAACAGACCCACTTCACGCTGACGCTCACGCAGATTCTCTGAAATCGACATGGCAATCGTGCGCGCAAGCATCTGAATCGAATCCCCTTTCGTCTCCGTCATACGCAAGCTGACAAAGTAATTGATGTAAAGGGAAACGGCAGTGCCAATAAGAAAAGCGAGCGTGCCAAACAAAAGCGTCAAACGGATTCTTAAGCTGCTAAATAATTGCGCCATAATCTTTATGCCTGGTACGTGAGTGCGTGAAAGAATTTTGCCATCATATAGGTTTCGCTATCGACTTTATTACAAAAAGTGAAGCATAAATGCTATATGGGAATTAAAACAACATTTTCTTTTTTGCAGCGCATTGGTGCTCAAGATATCTCACTGGCTTACTGCACTTTTTCCTCTGAAAACAGACCGCGCGTCATAAAAATGCTCAGCGTCTGTTGTGCACATGAACGTAGTTTTTCCCACAAGGGCGAGTGCTGAAGCGTATCCAACGCGGGTAATGGTTGCACCAAATCTTGAGAGATCGCCAGCCAAATCATTTGAAATTGCGTGATCGCAGTCAATTCATCTTCCGAAAAAACGGGCGCAATCAATTCACTGCGCCAAGTCGGACTGACCCAATCAGACCATTGCTGGATGATCTCATTAGGTACATCGAGCTCGGGCGCTTGCGCCTGAAATGCCCGTTGCGCTTCGAACGAGGAGGCAACTTCCAAATACTCAATCAAGCGATTCCTGACTCTTTGCAATAAGACTTGCGCGAAATCCTGCGCGGCTGGGCGCGATGGTCTGGCAACAGACTCCGGGGTAATGGGCGGCACGGACATAAATAAACTTAAGAAATTGAGGCATTAAAAAGACGCATAAGGGTGCACATAATACGCAAAAACTGAAGACTAGGGCCTTTCCTAAGTTGAATCTGTCTAAGCAGCACCGACATTCACCTATAATATTCATCGCCGACACCATCAGCGTTTGGAATGGCATACATCATGTGATGATGCGCAATACAGATCGCCGCCGCCGGGGAGCGCAGAGAAAAGCGAAGACTGTACCGGGTTTCTCCTTGGGTCTCCGCGCCTCAGCGTCCCGGCGTTGAGGGGTTTTGAAGCATAATTCAGCACCTTGTTCGCTAAACTGAACGCCATTACTCCTATGCCCAGCAATTTCAATTCACCTTTGTCCTCGCTCAAACTCAGGCTAAGCGCTGCTCGAGCGCCCGGGCTTTTCGCCTTAAGTTTGTTATTGACGTCTGCACTCAATAGCGCAGCTCTAGCGCAAAATAAGCGTGTACAAATGCAGGACAAGCCGATAATCAGGGCGGTCACCAGCGCAGAGACCTATCCCTATAATTTTCTCCATGAAGGTCAAGTTCAGGGCTTAGCATTTGATGTCACCAAAACGCTGGTGGAGCGCGCAGGCTATCAATTACAAGTCGACATAGTGCCCTGGCCGCGCGCCCTCCAATTAGCGCAAAATGAAAGTGGCACCATGATTTTCAGCCTCGCGCGCACCGCAATCCGGGAGCGGATTTATCACTGGATAGGGCCGATCACGACCAGCGAAGTCTGGCTGTATAAACTGGACAAACGTACTGACATACAGATTACCGAGCTGCGCGACGTCAATTCCTATCTGATAGGTGACATTTCAGGTAACTCGACCCTAAGCCTGCTAAAAGCGCTCGGCTATAAAGTCGACACCGCGCCATCCAACATATCCAATTGCAATAAATTCAAAATCGGCCGGGTCGACTTAATCCCTTTTGATCCCAATGGCGTGGATAGCTTCCTACAAACCTGCGGCATAGACCCGCAGCAGGTAGTAAAAGTCTTACACCTGCCGCGCGATACCGCACTCTATATTGGCCTGAGCAAAAATACCTCACTTGATATGGTCAATCAATTGCAAGGAGAATTTGCTGCAATGAATAGAGATCAGACTTTGCAGAAAATTGTGTTGCGGTGGAAGCAGACTCAAATGAATAACAAAAAATAGAACCTGAATTCGATTGATTTAAGCTTGTTCTCTACTTATCCAAAGCTGCCACTATGTCGCGCATCGTGGTTGCTGGATACCAGCCTTCAAATTTCTGTTGCAGTCGTCCGTTTTCATACAGATAAAACATGGGCACGCCTGGCACATCGATATCTGTCCATTCGTCGCGACGTGCTGCTGCCACCATCGTCATATCGGGGTGTTTAGCATTCCATTGCTGTACAAGATGAAACGGGATACTGTCAGAGGGTGGCGTGATGATCAAGAGATTCGCGCCCAATAAACGCTGTTGCAAGGACACATTCTTATCGATCGCGGCCAGAGCGTCTCGTGAAAAATGACACCCAGCGCCGACCACCATCACTAATTGCTTACCTGCGCTTAACTGTACCGCTTTACGCGTCAGCGTATTCGATTGTGGATCGTAGTTGTACACACTGCGTCCCTGAAAACTCGCGGGCAATTTATCCTCAATACGAGGAATGACGTCTGCATTCAAGTCTGGATGTTGTGCCACAAACACACGCGCCTTTTCAAATTCGCGTTGCATCAATAGTAGTCCCAGCATATCCCTATCTATACCCCGGCGTGTCTCGAGACCACGCGCCTTCAGAATTTGATAGATCCGATTTACGGCATCAGCGCTGGCCTGGTTCAAAGCAACGAAGGCAACACTATGATTAAGCTGGAAGAGCAAGGCTAAATCGCCCTCTTTTGCCTGCGCTAGATAATTAGGCTGTAGCTCATCAGCAAATTCTTGTTGAAAACGCGTCAATAGCATGCTGTGATCATTGCGCGTTAGGGCATCATTGCTATTCGACGCCTGAGCACGGCTTTGCGTGTCCATCCAATTCTTAAAGGCCAACACACGTTGCTCCAAAGCGGGATTCGGCTCAGGCAAACGCAATGGAGGAAAACGTCCCGCATCCACTAGCAAAGACTCCACATACGCCTCAAAATCGAGGAACTTTGCTATGGCCGTAATTTGTTCCGGCAACAATTCTCTCCGCAACGGCGCATAGGAAAAACCAGACAAACCCTTGGTACCCCACTGCAAACCACGTAAAAATTCACGACGGCCATAAGGGGTTAAGGCATCAAGCGGTGTCGCACCCGCTTGCATACGCCGCTCGAGCTCTGAAGCACTGTGCACCACAACATCTTGACTCGCCGGACTGAGTGCCGCTAAAGCCGATGTTGCTTGCGCATGCGCTGTGCTGACGCTAACTGCGATACATCCCGCAAGAATGAAAGTAGGCAAATGTGTCATGGTAATTTTGTATTCTATTTAGAAATAGCAAATATACCTGAGACTTGGCAGAAGTACGGGCAAAATTGCATCGGTAGGAAACAAGGTGGGAGACTACATGATGCGACTAAAATAAAACTCTAGATATCCACAGGATCAATCTCAACCCCCCACTTAACCCGCACCTTCATACTACGCAACTCGGCGATCCAGTCTTTTAGGAAGGCTTGCAAGGCAGGACGGGAATTGGATTCGACCAGTAATTGGGCGCGTTCTACATTGTGAACACGCACCATGGTCATAGGAATCGGGTCGTTCATGGTGATGCCGGCGTGCGCTTGCACTGGCTCGCATTGACTGGCCATTTGCAGAAAGGCAATGGCGGTTTCTAATTCGCGCGCTTCGGCGCGTAGCAAGGCTTGGTAAATAAAGGGCGGCATGGCGGCTTGTTGCCGTTCTTCCAAGAGATCATCGGCGAAACGTGGATATTCGTGCGCCATTAAGGCGTGATACAAGGGGTGATCGGGATAACGGGTTTGAATTAAGACTTCGCTAGGATTGCCGCCCTCTTTTTGTCCGGCTCTACCAGCGCGTCCGGCGACTTGCATCAATTGTGCGAACAAGCGTTCGCTGGCGCGGAAGTCTTGTGAGAATAAAGCGCTATCGGGATTCAAGGCGGCAACTAGGGTCAGATTTTTAAAATCATGTCCTTTCGCTACCATCTGCGTGCCGATCAGGATATCTACTTCACCTCTATGCACGGTATCAAAGGCGGCTTCGGCACTACCTTTTAAACGAGTCGAATCGGCGTCGATACGAAAAACTCGGGCTTCCGGGAATAAAGTTTTTAAGCCTTCTTCCAATCTTTGGGTACCGCGCCCTAACGGTTGCAGATCCACATTGCCGCATGTTGGGCAAGCGCGCGGGATGCGTTGCTCCAATCCGCAGTGGTGACAGCGTAACTTTTTGTCTAGTTTATGCATAACCAGATGCGCAGTGCAACGTGTGCAATTACTGATCCAACCACAAGCATCACAATGGATGACCGGTGCGTAACCACGCCGATTCAGGAATAGTAGTGATTGCTCACCCTTCTCCAAACGCAAGCGCATTGCCGTGACCAATCTTTGCGTCAAACCTTCGGACGGCTTTTCGCGTTCGGTATTGACGATCTTCACCAGCGGCAAGACCGCCGATTGCACGGCGCGTTGGCGCAGCTCTAACTTGCGATAACGACCGGCTTTTGCATGTTGCCAAGTTTCTAAGGACGGCGTAGCCGAGCCCAAAACCACAGGAATAGCTAATTGATGCGCACGCCATACCGCCAGGTCACGCGCTGAATAACGCAGTCCTTCTTGTTGCTTATAAGAGGGATCATGCTCCTCATCAATCACGATCATTTTCAGATGCGGCAACGATGACAAAATCGCCAGACGTGTACCCAATACAATTCTCGCCTGACCAGTGTGTGCGGCTAACCAATGGAGTAGGCGCTCACCTTCAGCCATGCCACTGTGTAAAGTGGCGATTTGTATGCCCGAAAAACGCTGGCGGATATTGCCTTCAAGTTGCGGTGTTAAATTGATTTCTGGCACTAAAATCAGAATTTGCGCCTGACTACTGCTCGCTAAAACTCTAGCCGCGGTTTGTAAATACACCTCGGTCTTGCCACTTCCCGTCACCCCATACAATAAATAACTGGCAAACCCGGATGTACTGGCTATCGTTTCGACTGCCGCTTGTTGTTCAGCATTCAGCGTTGGCTCTGGATTCGGTGTCGCATCGTGTTCGTGCCCTAGCTGCAATTTGGCCAACTTTTTCAAATTGCGATCTAGCGAAGTCGCTTTCGGCACGCGCAAGTTCTTAGGCAAAGCCGGAATCGCCACCTCGCCCAAAGGACGCTGATAGTAGTCTGCGGCAAAGCGGCACAAATCTATCCACTGCGAACTGAGTGCCGGACATTGATGACGCACCGCCAATACCGTTTTGATCTTATCGGCAGGCACTTCGGTTTGGTGACTCAGCCCGACGATCAATCCTGCAATCTCCTGCCGACCGAAAGGCACCAAGGCAATCTGCCCGATCTCAGGGAGTGGGCAGCCGTCTTCCGCCAGCCAACGGTAATCGAAGAGTCTGTCAAGGGGGGTGTCGAGGGCGATAGTGAGGTAAATGGGTTCCACGAACTTAATGTAAGGCTTGAGGTAATGCGCTAACTATCGGTTTCATAAGGTGTTTTTACTCTATCCACAATTTCTGTGGATAACTTTGTGGACAAGCACGTCTTGACAAGCGGGAGTGCTAGATTCTATGCGGGTTTCCACAGAATGCACAATTGCGATGCACAAAAAAATTCCTTTAAAAACAAAGACTTAAAAAAATTCACTTTAGGTGGAAAACAAATTTTGATATTATTTTTTTGCGTGTCTTTTTTTGTGAATAACTACTAAAAAATCTAGCTTAGCAAGCGACTTATCCACCGCAACAGCCTTAGCTTTTTAAGCAATTTACGCCGCTAAGCCGCATGCCCACTATGTTTTGCGCAGCAACATGAGATGATTGCTGGATATGCCGAAATTTCTTGTTTTTTCGCTTAATCTTGCACAGTCCGCACAAAAAAGACTTGTACAAAATTAAGCTGTAAAAAAAACTCAAAGGGTTTTGCCTGATAGCAATTAGCCTACATGGCTACGCTGCTGGCGGCTCACTTCATGCACCGTTTCCACCAATACCGTCACGGCATCCGGCGAAGTAAATTGAGAAATACCATGTCCCAAGTTAAATACATGACCATGACCCGCACCTGGTTTGCCATAAGCATGCAAAGCGGCAGTCACTTCTTTGCGGATTTGATCTGGCTCGGCAAATAAGACGGCCGGATCGAGATTACCTTGCAAAGCGACTTTGTCACCAACACGGGCACGCGCCTGACCCAGATTCACGGTCCAATCCAGACCCAAAGCATCGGCACCAATATCCGCAATCTGTTCTAGCCACAAGCCGCCGCCTTTAGTGAACACGATACAAGGAATACGCTGTCCATCTTTTTCTTTTTTCAATTTGCTGACCACGTCTTGCATGTATTTCAATGAAAAACGCTGATAAGCACCATCTGCCAGCGCCCCACCCCAGCTATCAAAAATCATCACGGCCTGCGCACCGGCATCGATTTGGGCATTCAAATACGTTGCCACCGCTTCCGCATTCAAACTCAAAATGCGGTCCATCAAGTCCGGACGTTTGTACATCAAAGTCTTAATGCCATGAAATTCACGCGAGCCCTGACCTTCCACCATATAACACGCCAAAGTCCACGGGCTACCGGAAAAACCGATCAAAGGCACGCGACCATCCAGGGTACGACGGATCTGCGTCACCGCATCAAACACATATTGCAAACTGCCTTCTTCTGGCACTTTCAAGTCCATGATGGATTTTTCATCTTTCAAAGGACGTTCAAACTTAGGACCTTCGCCCTCTTCAAAATACAAACCCAAACCCATCGCATCGGGCACGGTCAAGATGTCCGAAAACAAAATCGCCGCATCGAGCTTAAAGCGATCCAAAGGCTGTATCGTCACCTCAGTAGCAAAATCAGGATTCTTAGCCAAACTCATGAATGAACCAGCACCTTTGCGAACCGCCCGATATTCCGGCAAATAACGCCCCGCCTGACGCATCAACCATAATGGCGTGTAATCAGTCTCTTGACGCAACAAAGCGCGTAAAAAAGTATCGTTTTTAAGCGGAGCAAATTGGGTAGACATAGCGTGCTTTCGTAGTGCGAAATAGGTAATCCGATATTATCCCCGATCTCAGCCCAAAGCGCCTACGTAAAATGTCAAAGCGGGTGCGTGTATTGGGCGAAATTGAAGAAACTATAAAGCGATGACTTCTTCTTTCCACTACCGCCTTATCAGAAATAATATTCAGCACATCACCAAAAACGTTTGCTTGACTCGACCCAACGGCTTGATAGAATGGCCAGCTTTATTGGTGATGCTTTTCATAGTTATTTTATTACTGCTGAAGAGGGTAGCGACTAAGAATAAACTTGTATTTACGTGGTCTTGAAGGGGTTCCATGAACGGTGTTAAGCGACAAACTCCTTTTTTGCCTGTCATTTCGTTGCTTATATTCTTCGTTAGTTTTCATTAGCCTACAACTCGATGAGAAACCAAATATTTATGTGGAACTTCTGTAATCCGAAGATCACTCGACTGCTGCTAGTCATTGCGCTAACAAGTTCAGTCGGATGCATCTCAATCTCGAAGACCACTTCATTAGACGTTTGGTCCAATGAAGACGAGACTTTTATTAGCGTTGAAATCCCTACCAACGAAATCAGCTTCAACTGGCACGGTGGCGGCTGGTGGAACGGACTGGATCGCTACAAATTAACTATTCCTCGAAAAACAGACAGGGTAGAAGGCGAGAGGATCGTCCTTAATCGAGGGATTGGAGCTCCCGATAGTGCTGTACCTGTCAGTCGAGATAGTCGCGTTGAAATTTTGGGTAGCGGTGCTTGTGCAATTGAAATTCGAGTCTTTGACCAAACAGGAAAACCGTATGCATTGAACGGAACTTATAGACTCGAGAGCTTATGTGGTCGTTGAAAACTAGCAAAGCATTCGAAAGTGAAGCCTTGACATCGTTCCCTCTTCATCCGAGCAGCATCGTGCGTCTCACCTCAATTTTGCGTTAGAGTAAATCGGTAGGAAACGCTATGCCAAATTTTGAGCTTCTAAAAATCGAGCTATTAAGGGCATCGGCATTAGCTAAGGAAAATGGCGAGCAATATGTTGCGACTGAATTGCACAATTACTCAGAAAATATTCACCAAACAGAAGCTGGAATAAATGTACTTAAAGAATTTTATGAATACGCTCGTCACTGGAAAGGTTTGCGAGACATTGCAGTACCGAACATTAGTCAGAAAGAATGGTGCATTCAAGTCAATCTTCTAGAAAAATTAGCGTTGCTATGCTTGCGTGATGCTGGCCATGAAACGTCCATCGTTCATAAGGCCATAAATTTCTTTACAAAAAAATAGGTGTTCATTGTTATAGTTATTTCTATCACGCTTTGAAAGTTGAACTCGTTCAGGCGCAATGCATTGCGCACTACTTCAATAAGTGTCAGGTTAAATTGTTAGGCAGAACCCAATGAATACGACCATTCGAAAATTTGTGGGAGCGATGTTGAGCGCTGGGTGGATACTTCCGCTTGCATTCGGGGTCGATTGCTATTTGAGCTACGTGGAATTCGACCTTCCCCTGCTTGCCCAAGGCAAAGTGCCCTATAACTCCTTCCCGATGATGCAAGCCGCGCGTGTCTTTTTCCTGATTAGCGCTTGTTGGCTATCATTCGTAGTTTTTATTTGGGCTTTGCGCAGCTTAAAACAAGATCATTAGCCTTTGCCAGCCTAGACCATAATATGGTCGCATTCCATTTAAGCTTGTGGGCGACCATGCACTTTTTTTGCATTAAGGCATCACATGCGTTTTCATGATTTTCAACTAGATAGTTACAAAGTCTTGCAAAAAGGTAAGACAATCGCCTTTCACCTCGTTTATGACTATCCAGGAATGGAAAAATGAAAAGATTAATCCAAACTTCTGTTACTTTGCTGATGCTGACAACCAGTGGCTTGGCCGCGTCTGACTCCCAGCAGGCAGAAGCCGTCGTACGTTCTGTATTGAGTGAGGCCGCATCGCAGAATGCAGACTATAGGCGTGTTGCAAGCTTATTCCCGACGTCGCTGGTGGCGGACGACTATCAAGCAATTATAAAAGCACTCATGTTGAACAAACTCGATCTGGAACAAATTGGAGGCAAGGGGGTGGACGTTAAGTGGCAGGCCATCGATCATGCTATCTATGCGCTGGGCAATATCCCTAAGGGTGGCCCGGCGATCATTCGCTTGTGGGCAGACAAGCAACTTCGATGGGACGGGGCAGCATCGCTCGAACTATGTGACGCCGCCGTTCGACGAGGCAAGGAAATGCTGCCACTACTGGAAAAACTTGCTCGAAAAAAAAGTGCCGCCAAGCCTTGTATGGATCACATTCGTGATGGCGACAAAACAGCGTTCTAACCCGGTAAGTCGCAATCTTTTCTTAAGACAGTAGCCGAAGACGTAATGCACCACAAAATGCTTCATCATCGCAAACAACTATTTCCTCTACTTCGTTTAATCTCCAATTAACCTATTTCTCGGTTGATCAAACGACTGTTGCGCGATGCAATACGGCTTTGCCTTTTATACCCTACACACTATAGTATAGTGAAGATGAATCACACCAGAAGATAGCGTTCCAGAAAGTAGGCCAGTGTCACTAACAGGGGGCAATATGACTGCATATAACGTTGTTCGATTCAAAGTGAAACCGGGATTTGACGATGCTTTCATTGAGGAGCACCAGAAGATGAAATCCGAATTCTCCGGCATGCGCAAATTCACGCTTATAAAAACCGGCGATCAGGCGTATTGCGTCATTGGCGAATGGGACGACATGGAAAGCCTCGTTGGTGCCCGCCCTGGAATGATTGCGCAGTTGGATCGCTTGCGCGGGATGTTGGAGGATTTGGGCAATGGGCTTGGGGTCACCGATCCTGTGTCGGGTAAGGCGGTAGTTGAGTTATTTGGTAGCTGATCCGAACAAACGAGCCTGTTGCGCGGAGTGAATGAGCGCGGGCTAAGGCGCTAATCATCGCGCTGCAAAACACAAAAATGAAAAACGGCGAGCCAGCCCGCCGTTTCTTATCAAGCTATAAAAGCAAGCCAAATATCAATTGCGCCAAGAAGTCAGTAAGCGCAATACATACCAGAACATCAGAGCGACCGACGCGAACAGTTCCAAGGCTGCGCCGACATAGCGTTCTTCGTCATAATGATGAATGATGTTCGAGGCATCATACAAAATCGCGCCACCGGCAAAGCCGATCATGGCGACGCTAAAGAACATGCCCAACTGAAATCCAAAAATCGCACCAGAAATCACCAACACCAAGGCCAATAAGCCGCCCCATTTCAAGATAGTGCCGAGAAAACTGAAATCCTTACGCGAGGTGTAAGCAATCGCAATCAGCGCCACCGTAGCGATCAGCGTGATCACTGCCGCGTTGGTGATGACGCCTGGCGCATAGTTATCAGCGATGTACAGCAGCGGTACGAAGATGATCGCTTCGGCCACGATAAAAGTGGCCAAGGCTGCGTATTGCATGGCTTTACTCTCCACCGTGTGGGCAGCACGTGAAGCCAACCAGCTAATCAGCATAAACGCGCCCATGATGGCCAGCCAAGGCAATTGGAAAATCGCAAGTGCTATCGTTTCCGACATACCGGTAGAAAAAAACAGCATTTCAAGCGCAGTGAAAGCGACTATGGAGCCACCAAGATGATTGAAAGTTTTAGCGATAAATTTTTCGCGAGAAGGGCCATAGGTATTCTGGTGACTGACTTGTGCTTCGAGTTCCATGATTTTCCTTTATGAGAGTCTAAAAAAATTATTGATATAAACGCAGAAGAGTACGCGGCGCTTAGTGGTGCAAGTCAGCACCTGATCACGACACACCCAAACTCGATTGCCCAAATATCTAAAACAAAAATGATGTCAAATTAAATACCGCGAGCCATACTAAACGCTGTTTGCTATTTGAGCAATAATTGCGTGGAAAATGTGGCTTCTTGAGTCAAAAATAATTTTTCAAATTACGCGGGCATTGACAGCTCATGCGCATTAATCAGCATAGTTTCTTGACTCGATGATCGAGCTTGATAGAATGGCCATCTTTATCGGTGACGCTTTTCATCGTTGTTTTAGTACCGATGAAAATTGCCGAAATTAACGCACAGCGGGTATTCACGTGGGTTTGCAGGGGATTAAATGAAAAGTGTTATGCGTCACGCTGAATTATTAGGCGACAGTGTGTGGCCTATATCTAAGCATCGCCAATATGACTGAGCACTTATGACCATCCTAGAATTTGTTGCACGTACGTTCTCACCCAAAACTTGGGACGGGCGGTTCATCTTTAGGCCATGGGGCGCGAGCGGCCCGTGCTATCTATTGTCGCCGCAGCAGCGCTCGGTTCGCGCCTGGATTCAACTAGCGTTCTACATTCTGGCGCTCGCAACCTTCTGGTTCCTTCCTGAAATTGTTGCAACAACTTCCGGTCTTGTCATTTTCTTTGTCGCGTTCGTATTAATTAACTACATCTTGTTCTGGTTGTTCTCCGTTGGTCTACCTAAGACCGAGAAGCCACCCGCTCCAACTGCGGAACAGCGACATACACTCATGGCTGCCCACTCCCGTGCACTTGGCCGTCCACTTTTGTGGGTGTTCGCGATTGTCGCTTGGCTATTCGCAATTACTGGCGGCGCGATGGCCCTGATTCTCCAACAGTGGTTATCCGGCTTGTTCGTACTTGTGTTCTTTGGCGCGTGCGCGGCGACCTTCACTTGGCAGCTTTGGCTCATTCGGCGGGCTCGCAATGCCTAACATCGCGCTCGTTCAGACTCGCCGGATGCGGCAACGTTTCTTGTTTAATCCGCTGGCGGCCAGCCGCACAGCTCAACGTTAAGTGCCTATGCATCCAGAAGTAGAAAAATTAGCGAATCTAATTCAAGAGGCGTCTACTTTGTTGCTGACGCATGGTGAAAAGTCATGGGGAGAGTGGCTGCGTATTGACGCGCAAAGAGTACGTAGTTTAGATTTTTATGGCGTTGAGCACATGCTTTCTGCATTTGGCGGGGTGGGTAGTATTAATGATTTAGTGCTAAGCCCGATGAACAGCCATAATATCGCAGAGAAAGATGTCGCTGGTGCGAATGAGAAATTTCAGAACCTTCTTGGACGTATTTATGAGGTCGCGAGGAAGCTCGCCAAAGAGGAAGCAAATGCAACAAAAGACACTTAACAACACGGTTGGCGGGGAATCGCCAATCGCGATTTCTCACTTTACTAATTTTCGGGTGGCGGCGATCTCAGCACCTCGGCGTTAAAAATTTTATGAACACGCCCCATGATACCGAGTTGCTTTTAAATGCCCAGCGTGGTCTTCTCGGCGAAATTCCTCCGCGGCTACGGGCAGTTTCATTTGATCTTTCCTCAGATGGGCAGGACCTTGTAGCCCGTTTCGAATTTGATGGTGAACCCACTGATGACGAACTTGAGTGTGCAAGCGTGGCGATGACGAATATTCTGGCAAGTTACTCCGCCAATCATCGGTCATATAAAGAAGAAATGGTTTCCAATCCTTTTCCCAATAAACCTCAGTTTTTGAGGTTGGTTGCTTTTCTTCGGAATGAAGATGAGTGGAATTCTTGGAGTAAGGCTTTTAACAGGTCGCTGGATACTGACGCTACGCGCGTCTCAACTTAATCGTTAGATTTCAAAAAATGGCAAGTAGCTCGATCCCCTCAGACTTTCCCTTGAATAGTCTAGTTACCCAAGAGGTGACTCAAATATGTATTGGGCGTCACCATGTTCGAATCAATTTCTACAAGCGCAGCGCACATGCCGAATCACTTAATAAGTGGGAAATGGGCGCAGCAATTGACATCGAGTCTGGCTATGAATTGAGTGGTGTAGGTTCATTTACCCAAAGTACCCAAAGGACATCCAATGAGGATTTGGGCGAAAAAAGTGGTTGTTTAACTGTACTGCTTGGGCAAGTTGTTACTGCCTTTGAAAAATTACCCGATAATGAAATCATGTTCCGATTCTCAAATGGAAATGAACTTACACTTTTGACGGATAAACAAGGATTTGAATCGTACCAACTACACATCGAAGGACAGTCAATAGATGTTACTAAAATTTGGTAATTGACCTTACATGACACTCAAAAATCACGCGCGATTATGCGCTTTTCTAAAATTTATTGACTGGCATGCGCGCCTTTCAAATTAACGTTTGGTAGCTATGCGAACACTATTCTGCCCGCACTGCAAAGTCGCGATACTTTTTTCATGGGGCGACTTCTTCATCCTGAACAATCGCGGAGATGCACCTCTCCACTGTCTTGGGTGCAAGAGGAAATGCACCATAAATTCTTCTGCAGGGGGCTTGGCACTGCTTGCTAGCGTCTTAGTGGTTTGCGTACCCGTATATGTCGTTCTCTTGTCTGAGCTCTTCTTTATTCCAGGATGGTTCAGAGCAGTCGCCCTGCTGGTGGCAGTTCCTGTGTTTATGGGAGTTCGTGGATGGTTCATAGTACTGTTCGCCAATAAACTGGTGACCTACTAACCATGAACAATCGGAAATTCCAGCAAACTAGCCGTAACCTTCGCTTTGCGCTAACTTCGATAATTCTCTTTTTTTGCCTCTCGGGCTGCCAAAAACTTGTGCTACCTACAGAACAAGTGCAGTTGGCTGCGTTCAAACAGGTAATTGGGCTCGGCATAGATAACACCAAATTGTATTTCGTATCCACGAATGCCCCGAAGACAGATCCAAGCTCATCGTTCCTAGAGCAGGCGAAACGGTTTGCTCCTGGCGTCTTACCAAGTTCAGCCGGGTCCACCACTCCCCCATTTCTTGAGATTCAAACTGGTAAGCCAGGAATAATAGTCAATCTAGGCCAAGTTCACTTTCAGGGAGCAAATCTGGCCACGGTAAATTGTGATGTACTAACTGGTCGCCGCGGATCACAGGGGATATTGTTCACTTTGGAATTCCAAAAGGGCCGATGGGTCGTGGTCAAATCGGATCTTGGATGGATTTCTTAGATGCTCATCCAAAGCCGCCCCAACTACTCTGTGTACCAAACACTGTCACTGAATTCAAAAATTAGGACTTTCTTCCTATGACCACCGCTGCAGAACTTCCATATGAACTTCACACAGGTCGCGAGCTGGAACTGATGCTGCGTGGAACCAAGCCGCTTGCGCACTTCTACGACGAGTATCCAGCCGAGCCGTGTGAAGAGATCATTCCTGAGCAGGCGTTTGCACCGTACGTTACAAATGGCGTTATTGAAAAGCTGGAGTTTGTGCAGTTTTTGACTAAGCCGCTGCAAGCTGGGTACGCACATGTCAAAGGTATTAGGCACGTCCTTTATGCGCTGTCGGCAGAGGCGTGACGGATTGAAACCTACATCGATATGCAACTGCGACTGGCTCAAGGTGGTTGGAATCTCAAACTCGAACGTCTACAGGGCAGTCTCCTTGGCTAAGAAGACTGGCAGACAGAGATTCATCTGAAAATATGGCGATCACGGGCAAATGCGCACCAGTTCCCGTGGCTATTCGATGACAACGAGCAAGCTGCTGAAACAAAATCATGAGGCCTAACTCGAACAATAGAATGGTCATCATTGGTTATAAAGTTATTCATAGAGATTTTTGCGCTTTGAATATTGACGACACCTTATCTTCCAAATCTATTTAGGCCACAGAACAATGTCCATAAAACCAAGCAACCGAACCGCAGCGCTAGCAGGTGTGTGGTGTGCAATTGGCTCCGTTCCCTACGACGCTTGGCAAGAGCACAACAAGCTGGCCTCTGTCACCACACATAATCTCGCATTCGCCATCTTCGCGATTGTTTTTTTTATGGTTCCCTTCTACTTTCTTGTACTCGGTCACGGCAGCAAAGGCTTTGATACCACGTGGTTCCTACAAAGGGAGGAACGTAGCCGTTACTTGGTAGTGATCAAACGCATGCTTTCATGGTTTTTTGCCGCTGGCGCAGTTATGGCTTTTAGTTCACTGCTGTTTAGTTTGACCGGTCATGCTGAGTTTTGACAAACTGCCTTTGCCAAACAGAGTAGCGCTACTGCATAAATTCGCTGGTGCCACTTCGCACCGATTAGTCGTCGAAGCAAGCACTTTATTCTCGTCCTCACACAACCAAACGTTACGCTTGTCTCACTTTATGCGGATCTAACATGCTTTACCTTATACTGGCAATATTGCTCACTCTTATGTCATTGATGCTTGATGTTGCATCAGCGTGGCGAAGAGCTGTCGACGTGAAGCAACGAGGGGGAATTGTAGGTGGAACTTCCATCCTTCCGGGGTTAGTATTTTTTCCCGCCATTGGATGCTCCCTTGCATGGGCACTTGAACTTGGTTTTCCGGGTCTGGCGATTTGGGTAATTGGCACGCCCACACTTCTAACAATCATATTTTCGTTCGGATACTATGTCCACTATCGTTACCTGGTTCGAAAAAATTCACCTAGGACAAAACAGTAAGCTTAATGTGGCTCAATACTTATCAAGGATCGTCTAACCATCGCTACGTTAAACAATAAAATCCCACAACCCCAATCAAAAAACCTATGCCCCATCCACTCATCCTAGCAATGACAGCCCATGTCCTACTCTCAGCACTACTCTATGTTTTGTTGACAGTCGCGCGGGCTCCTAAGGTTTGGGGGATAGGAAAGCGAGCAGACGGTTCGAATCCCTGGGTGGCGTTTGAGCCGCGTATTAGCGCGAATTTGTCGAACCAGTTTGAATGGCCGTTGTTCTTTCATGTCGCCTGTTTGTTGTTCATCGTGAGCGGAACAAATAACCCGAATGTCACCGCATTAGCTTGGGCATTTGTAGCCGGACGCCTAGTGCATAGCCTGATTCAAATTTGCACCAATAACATCCGTTTACGTGGACTGGTGTTCACCATCAACTTCTTGGCTGTGATCGGGCTTTGGTTTATGTTGTTGTGGACCTAGCTATAGACGCAATTCTGCGTTACCGCGTCAACAAAACGCTCATGAAAACGACATGTGCGGGATAATCACAACAACGATGAAACAAACGAACTACCAGCCACCAATGAAACCATTTCTTTTAATCTCACTGCTGTTTTTTTCCTTTCCCCTGTTTGCAAACGAAGTTTGCAAACTAGACGCCTTAGGCCTAGCACAAGAAAAAAGTGAAGCGGCAAGATTATTCTATACAGGTACCTGTCACTATCGAAACAAAGACTATGACAAAGCTGTTGGATTCTGGGTAAAGCTAGCGCGGTTGAAGAAAGTCGATCACGATAATCAAGAGCTACAAATTGATGTACTAAACAATCTAGGCTATATGAAGTACTTTGGATTGGGTATTGATCAAAACGAACCAGAAGCCATTGCCTATTGGACCAAGGCTGTTTCTCTCGGTCATCACGAGAGCGAATATCACCTCTGTCATGCTTATGCGGATAAACAAAGAGCCAGTTATAGCCTCGCCAGAGCCATCAAACACTGCAATAAGGCTAAACGCGCGTACCAAGGCCTTGAGGAAACCAAGGATAGGGCAATCATCCTCCGACAAATCGACCAATATTTACGCAGAATGTGGTGACAATGTCGATACATCCCGACCAGCATCATCTACGCATGATACTTAAGCATGACACCTACTCATGAGAGCTAACTACGCGATTCTCTTTACGCAATCCTGGCAACGCACCTGGGCACATCTTGCTTTGCCCGCACCCGATGGGTTATTTGTGCAACTTATTGAGGCTTATGATGAGGCGCATCGGCACTATCATACGACGCAACATTTGTATGAATGTCTCATGCACTTTTCTGAAGTTGTACATCTCGCCGCACATCCAGGTGAAGTCGAGCTTGCTTTGTGGTTTCATGATGCGGTGTATGCGCTGAGGGCTAGCGATAATGAAGCTCGTAGCGCTACTTGGGCACAAGAAGTGCTACAGCAAGCTGGTGCGGCTCCAGCGCAACAACAACGCGTCGTCGCATTGATTATGGCAACCTGCCACGACGCGGTGCCGAGTGATGCAGATCAGCAGCTTTTGGTTGATATCGATTTGGCGATTTTAGGTGCGACTGCTACGCGTTTTGCTGAATATGATCAGCAAATACGTGCAGAATATAGCTGGGTTCCGGGGCTAATTTATCGCATGAAACGCAAAGCTGTGTTGCGCGGCTTTGTGGATAGAGTGCGAATTTACAGCACTGCGCATTTTCATGAACGAATCGAAAAACAAGCACGACTCAATCTCGCAACTTGCACCTAAAGCCAATGGCATCGTGCGACTTAATACTGAGTTGCATGAGATGCTCTTCACCAAAGTAAACCAAGGGCCGACGCGGTCTGCAGGCTTACTTTTTTGGCGTGTCTGGCTTCCAGGTTTTACTGATTTTTTGCAGTGACTTATCTTTCACCATGCTAGCGAACGCGGCGTTGACGCGACGAATGAAGTCAGGCGGCGTAGTTTTACCGAAAGCAAAATAGAGCGCAGTGTCACGCGGTACTTGCACGGTTTGTTCGATATCGTCTTTATTGAGCGCACAGCTATTGGCAAAATCTTCGACGCCATCGGGATCAAAAGGAATCAAATCAACCCGCCCTATTTTTAGTTTTCGGCAATTCGATTGCATAGATGGTGCCGTGTCGACTTTGATACCAAGACGCGTCAACACCGGAATACTCGCATTGTTCGCTTCATCGCCAACCAAATAATGACGCGCCTGATCCAAGCTACTTACCTTGACGTCTGTGCGTCGTTTTAATTTGTACAGCCATTCTTCACTGCGTGTGACGGGACCTATCCAATAATAATTTTTTTCACGCGCCGGTGTCCTTGCCACGGTAAAGAGCATCACTGATGCCTGCGTTTGTGCTGTATGCAAAGCGCGGGTCCACGGCAACACTTCGATCTCTAATTGCATACCGAGACGTGCAACGAGTTCTTGTGCCACATCGACACTCAGTCCTTGTACGCGCTGGTCTTTGACAAAGTTATAGGGGAAATTGATATCTCCCGTCACTACTTTCAGCACTGGTTTTGACGCAGCAAGACCATACTGCGTCGAGATCAGCAGCAAAGAAAAACATGCGAACAAAACCCGTTTCAACAAATAAGCTCCAGACTTGTTTGAATTGATGCCTTAGGTCTATTGACCCCTATTAAAAATGAAAACCTCCAGCGATCAGGCGTTTTAAATCGCTTTCTCTAGCATCACCAATACGCTCAGATGTAGAGAAGAATCGCGCCATCACTAAGGATAACTCGAAATAGTACATTGTATAGTCAAGTCAATCTTTTCATCCTGCGATGACGCAACATTTTTCGCGACAAGACGAGGTTTGATTGACGCGAGGTTTAAGCTTGATAGAATTACCTGCTTTGTCGCCCACGCTTTGTAGAGATAAATTAAAGTCGCGAATCTTGAGCTTGATAGAATGGCTCGCTTAGCGCGTAAGCTTTGCCCTAGCTCAGCTCGTCACAAATAGTTTATTTAGCCACCATCAACTTGAAGAAAGCCAATGATGAAACACGCAAAAAACACGATTTGTCTTTGGTACAACGGTGATGCGGAAGAGGCAGCGAATTTTTATGCGCGAACCTTTCCTGATTCTTCGGTCGAGGCGGTGTATCGCGCACCGGGGGATTATCCTTCGGGTAAGCAAGGCGATGTTTTGACGGTCACTTTTACCGTCTTGGGCATTCCATGTCTAGGATTGAATGGTGGTCCGGCCTTTAAACATAGCGAGGCGTTCTCGTTTCAGGTAGCGACCTACGATCAAGCGGAGACTGACCGCTACTGGAACGCCATTATCAACAATGGCGGCGTCGAAAGTGCATGCGGTTGGTGCAAAGATAAATGGGGCTTATCATGGCAGATTACGCCAGTTGCCTTATCCGAGGCGATTGCTGATCCAGATCCCGCTGCGGCCAAACGCGCTTTCGAGGCGATGATGGAGATGACGAAAATCGACATCGCGGCAATTGAGGCTGCGCGTTTTGCTAAGGGCAAATAGCTTCTATTGGTAGTCTTAAGCATTTTCAATCATGACACTAACTTGTTGGAGACTTCATGCACTTGGCAAATCGGGTTTTGGCACCCTTACTCATCGGTCTGGTGATACCGATGGCCGCGGCAGTGGACGGCATTCCTACTGAGATCATGCAGGTCGGCACTTTTCATGGTGGTGAAGTGCCGAATGTCGCTGGCAGAAATTGGCTCGCCTTGATGGTCGATGGCGAGCGTGCGGAACTGAAGACTGCCGCGCCCAAAATCAAAACCGTGTTTGACGGCATCATGGACGATGAAAAAGACAAGGCTTCCTACTCGGGCAAGCAGGTCGAGATGAAAGGTCCAGATCCTTTTTTGCTGATCAGAAGAGAAGGTCTGAAAACAGGCGTCATTAAACAAGCCAGCATTAGCGGCACCGACCAAGGTCAAACGATTATTTTCGACAACGCCAAGTACACGGTACAGCACCAATGCAAGGAAAAAGGCAAAGGCGAAGAATTTCAAGCATGCAAAGTCTATCTAGTTGGTAATAGCAACGGCATTAAGCAATGGTTAGGCGATACCATGGAACACAAGGACAGCGATTTCGCCGAAACGATTAGCGTCTCGTGGGCTGGCGACATCGACCGCGACGGCAAGATCGACCTCATCATAGAAAAATCGCGCTACAACAATTCGGATACGGTCTTGCTGTTGTCATCAGCAGCGAAAGCTGGGAAGCATTTGCTTGAGGTGGCTAAGTTGTCCCGGCAGGGGTGTTGAGCTTGCGTGTGAAGCTTTTTTAGTTCAAGAGTACATATTGCGAATATCAAACCTCACGAATTAACACTTTCTGCTTACTAAATTGGCAAGCAAGCTATTTGCCAAATATAATCCAATGGATTACACTTGACCTATGTTGACTACGATCACCGAACTCCCGGAATACATTAAACGCGCCGAAGCGCTGCTTAGCGAATTGGAACGTAAATCGATCATTAATTACCTCGCTGAGCATCCAAGAGCTGGGGATTTAATGGAAGGAACGGGTGGTATCAGAAAACTTCGCTGGGGTCGGGGAAGCAGAGGTAAAAGTGGCGGTGTACGTGTAATTTACTACTATCACGATGAGCGCATTCCATTATATTTGCTCACGCTGTTCGGAAAAAATGAGCAGGCTAATTTATCCAAATCGGATCGGAATCTTCTGGCGCAATTAGTCGACATACTTGTAACATCAGCATTGGAGAAACATCATGGCAAAAGCATTTGAAAGTATTAAACAAGGATTGCAGGAAGCGATTGCGCATAGCCAAGGTAAGGCTGTCGCTGCACGCACTCATCGCCCTGAAGCGATTGATGTTGCGCAGTTACGCCACAGCCTGGGTTTAACGCAGATGGAGTTTGCCGCCAAATTTTGCATCAGTGTCGGCACGCTGCGTCATTGGGAACGTGGCGATCGTTCTCCACATGGCCCTGCTTTAGCGTTACTACATGTTGTGTCCAAAGAGCCGCAAGCAGTTCTCAGAGCATTGGCATAAGAATTCCCCCCAAAACTGCGACAACGATCACGCAAAAATTACACTAGACTCTGACGCTTCCCAACTGTAGTTTCAACTTAACATTCATGATAGATCGCCCGGCTCCGACTAAGGTTTTCACCCTAGGATCACGTATCCTAAAAGTCAACCACGCCGGTGAGCAGGGTGCGATTTGTATTTACACTGGACAGATTCTTGCCGCCCGACTCACCGCACGCGATATGGTCGGCGAGCTTAGAGAATTCAAATCTCAAGAAGAAAAACATCGCGCCATTTTTTGGGCAGAGTTGCAGCGCCGTGGGCAGCGGCGATGTCGCAGCTATTGGTTATGTGCGCTAGGTGGCTTCGTGCTTGGCTTGGGCACCGGACTGTTCGGACGTAAAGCAATTGCGGCCACGACTGTTGCGGTGGAACGCGTCGTGCTGCGCCACCTTGAGCATCAAATAGAACAACTACGAGACCAGGACGACACTGCGGTGGTGGCGATCTCCTCTATCATTGCGGAGGAGCGTCAACATCACGATCATTCGGCATCGCATTTACATGGTGGCGAGTTCTGGTCACGACTGCTTTCGCCAGTGGTTGAAGCTTCTACTGAAACCGTAATCTGGATAGGCATGCGAGCATAAACCTTAAGCCACCCACCCTCGAAACTTCTGCAGAAACCCCTTAAACCAAATCGCACTATCCTTCCAAATTCGACGCTGACTCACATAGTCGACATAGATCAAACCAAAGCGGCGTAAGTAGCCTGAATTCCATTCAAAATTATCGAGCAGGCTCCAGTAAAAAAATCCTTTGATGTTCACGCCAGCGGCGATGGCTTTAGCGACTTCTTGGAAGTGGCGTTGCATGTAATCAATGCGTGCTGTGTCGTGAATTTGTTCGCCGTCTAGTTGGTCAGCGACGGCCATGCCGTTTTCAGTGATGTAGATCGGTGGTAATCCGAGATCTTTGTACTCTTGGTGTATGCCGATCAAGAGCCGACTCAGACCTTCTGGATAAATTTCCCAACCCATGTCGGTCAAGCCTAGTTTGGCTTCCGGCAGGCGCGGTGGGGTTTCGGTGCTGACGTAGGCGCGGAAATAGTAATTGACGCCTAAGAAATCCAAGGGTTGATGTATCGCTTGCAGGTCGCCGGGTTCGACGACGAAGCGAGATGGGTCGATTTTGGCAAGTGCGAGTTCTGGATAGTGTCCGCGAAAAATCGGGTCCATAAACCATTGCACTGAGCGTGCATATTCCAACGCGGCGGCGGCACGATCGGATTCACTTTCAGTGGCAGGATCGGCGGTCCATTGATTGAGAACGATGCCTAGCTTGGCTTTTTTGTTGTGAGCGCGCATCGCTTGTATCGCGAGACCATGAGATAACAGAAGGTGGTGCGAGACCTGCAAGGCGGCGACTTCGTCCTTCACACCGGGGGCAAATTGACCGTTGCCATAACCGAGATTGGCGCTACACCAAGGCTCATTGTGAGTGGCGATACTGGCTAGTTGGTCACCAAAGCGCACCGCCATTTCTTGTGCGTAGCGCGCGAAATGCACGGCGGTCTCGCGATTGAGCCATCCACCCTGCTCTTGCAAAGCTTGCGGCAAATCCCAGTGGTACAAAGTCATGTGCGCGCTGATATTTTTTTGCGCTAAAGCGCTGATCAGGCGCGCATAGAAATCCATGCCCTCTTCATTCCAAGCGCCACTACCATCAGGCTGCACACGTGACCACGATACCGAAAAACGATAGGCATCGAGGCCGAGATTGGCGATATGTTCTACATCTTCGGCGTAACGATGGTAATGATCACAGGCCACATCGCCGTTGCTGTGATCGAGTATCTTGCCGGGAGTGTGACTAAAAGTATCCCAGATTGATGGTGCTCGACCACCTTCGTTGGCCGCACCTTCAATCTGGTAAGCACTGGTGGCAACACCCCACACAAATCCGGCGGGAAATTGTCGAGCTAAGGCGGTTTGTTCCGGCATACTTCTGTCCTTTAATTATTAACGCTCTTTATCGTTAATGCTGACGCAAATATCGCGTGCTTTGCTGCGTGTAGTTACCCATTCATCCTGAAAATGCACAGCAAACCGCGCTTCTGAACTCCCCTCTCCCGCGAGCGGGAGAGGGCTAGGGTGAGGGTGGTTCAGCACCTGCTAAAGTCATCATCGGAGACGAATCAGTAAGGGAATCACAAAATTCCTGTCCCCCAATAGCTGTGCTCAAGTCTGAACGCCCCTCATCCCCGCCCCTTCTCCCGCTCGCGGGAGAAGGGAGTTTCAAACGTAAACTGTCAAGAAAATCACTCCAAACAACCATAGGTTCAAACCCAGCATCACGGACAACCAGCTTGGTCGCGTCATAGCAATCACTCGCAAAATTTATCTTCAGAATGCAGGTTTATCGTACATACCCGCATATTTCACGCCGAAATAGAAGATGAACAGATAACACGCGGCTGGTACAAAGAACGACCATTGCAAGCCAATGTGATCGGCTAAAAATCCCTGTATGAAAGGCACGATCGCTCCGCCGACTATCGCCATACACAAAACGCCAGAGCCTTGTCCTGTAAATTTACCCAAATCTTTTAATGCCATACTGAAGATCGTCGGGAACATGATGGAATTACATAAACCCACAGCGATAATTGCCCACATCGCCACACTGCCACTGGCAAAAATGGCTGCCAAAATCAAAGCTATCGAGCAAGCCGCATTGAATGCCAAGGCCTTACCGGGACTAACCTTACGCATCACCACAAAACCGAGGAAGCGACCCACCATCGCACCACCCCAGTAGTAACTGACGTAATGTGCAGCATCGGCGGCACTCAAATTAGCGACCTGACTTTCGCCTAAAAAGTTAATCAAGAAACTGCCTATACTGACTTCACCACCAACATAGAGGAAGATACCAATTGCACCTAAAACCAAATGTTTATGAGAAAAAACTGAGGCATGCTGACTTGGTGCAGAGCTACTAACCACGACCTCTTCTTCATGCGAAATTTTGGGTAAGCGTGCCAGTGCAAACAGAATTGCAAGAATCAACAGCGCTGCGGCTAAAGCCAAATAAGGACCTTGTACTGCCGCAGCTTCTTTCGCTCGGTGTGCCAGTTGTTCGGCGGCGGGCAAGGCATCAAACTGGGCTGCGGTCAGCACCACACCGGAGAGAATTAGGAACCCGCCTAAAGCCGGTGCGATCGTCGTGCCGAGAGAATTGAACGCCTGAGTTAAGGTCAGTCGACTAGACGCGGTCTTTGCATCGCCTAATACCGTGACATAAGGATTTGCTGCCACTTGCAATATCGTGATACCAGAGGCCAGAACAAAAAATGCCAGCAGAAACAGGCCATAGCCGCGCGTGGCGGCGGGATAGAACAAAGCGCAACCGATAGCGGCAATCACTAGACCGGTCACCGCGCCGCTTTGATAGCCTATTCGCTTGATCAACATGCCTGCTGGCCAAGACACAATAAAATAGGCCCCAAAAAAGCAAAATTGCACCAACATCGCTTGCACATAGGTCAAGGTGTAAACGGATTTTAAATGCGGAATCAGTACGTCATTCAACGAGGTTAGCAAACCCCACATAAAGAACAATAAAGTGACGATCACCAAGGCGGAGTTATTATTTCCGACCGTACTACTCACTTCGCAATTGCCCCGGTGGGGGATGGCATTGCTACCCATTTGACTTGCCATGTTGTGTCTCCTTATTTTTTGTTTTGTTGTTGCGTTTTTCGTTGCTTCGCTTTTTTGAAATCTTGTGATGCCGAATGCACTTCGATTTTCTCCTTCCCCTTGAAGGGGCGGGAACTTGTTACGGAATTTCTGTTGGGTGCGGGTTGCATTCGCACTACCTATTTTTCTTGTTGCTAGACGTTTGCATCCTTTCTGAACCGCCCTCACCCTGGCCCTCTCCCGCTTGCGGGAGAGGGTAAAGACGTCACTTACTTCAAACTCGCGCACGACAAGGCATCTGCATCTTTCGCTGCGCCGGCGACGATTTTGATGTCGGCGAAAGCTGCTACGAATTTCGCATCGGTACTGACATTAAATGGTGTTTTGACTTTGCGCATATCGACGCCTAAGGCACTGAAACAAGACAGAGGAATCTTGACCGTTTTGACACCTGCGCCTGCCATGTTTTTGAAGGTAGAACTGAGATCGAGGCTCGCCGTGCAGGTCTCGCCGCAGTCCATCGTCATACCGACTCTGCCAGCAGGTGCGGTTTGTACTTGGGCTAAGAATTGCAGTGCACCTTCCGGGATCAGATTGGCTGGAATCGGTGTAGCAAACGCGGCCGCCGCTTCAAAACGTCCTTTACCACTCCAGCTGATTTGCTGACCACTGACAGCGCCGACCTGTACGGTTTTGGCTGTGACGGTATCGTCAGGCTTACTCAAAGCCAGTTCGCTTCCTAGCGTCACTTTGCGTTTGCCAGTGGTCACGGAAAGTGGATAGCTGGTCTGGTCTTGCGGACTCGAGATGATCAAGCTGGAGGCGACATTACAAGCAGTGCTGGTATCTTCGGGCAAGGCTGGCATACGCAGTACCTTACCGTAGCGCAAGCCATAGCCATACTTGAATAAAACCTCGCTACCACCCATCGCTACGGTTTGTGACAAACAAGCTTTGGCTGGCCAGGAAAATGACAAACGACCTTTGATAGGATGCGCCACTTTAGCTTGGGCGTTTTTGAACAAGACATCGGCAACGCCTTTGCCTTCAGTACCCGGTAACCAGGCGGCGACAAAGCTGTCGGACAAGTTCAGCAAATCATTGGCGTACACGGCGCGACCACTCAATAATAGGGTGACCACCGGCTTACCTTTATGGGCGACTTTTTTCAGTACCGCCAAGTCTTCTGGAAATTGCTGGCTATGGCTCAAGGCGCGACTGGCTGCCACATCACCAAAACCTTCGGTGTACGGAGTTTCACCCAATACCGCGACGACCACATCGAATTGCGCGACATCGACATCATCACCGTTAGCGCTGTAATGCACGTTGACAGCACCAGCAGCTTCTTTAATGCCGGCTAATAGCGTATCGCCAGGCGTGTAGTCGCTTTCTTTGTTTTCTGTGCCTTGCCAGGTGATAGACCAACCACCGGATTGGTTCATCATGCTATCGGCACTTTTGCCGACGACCAGAATTTTCTTGCCGCGCGTCAGCGGTAGGACGCTGCCATTATTCTTTAACAGCACCAAGGATTCACGCACTGCCTGACGTGCGATGTCGCGTGCTTGTAATGCTTCTTGTTTGCCCGCATATTGATTGTCGGATGGTTTTTTGCCGAACAGACCAGCGCGTAATTTAACGCGCAAAATGCGACTGACCGCATCATCGATACGCGCCATGGGGATCTCGCCGCGTTCCACTTGCGCGATGGTGTTGGCGATAAAGGATTTCCAATTGTCGGGCACCATCACCATATCGATACCCGCATTAATCGCTTGCGGACAGCTATCGTTACTACAACCAGGCACATCGGCGATACCATCCCAGTCCGACACGACAAAACCATCAAAGCCCATTTTGTCTTTCAAGGCATCGGTCAATAGCGCCTTGCTACCGTGCATTTTGCCGTAATTGACATTGCCCGCAACGTCATGCCAGCTGTTATACGATGCCATCACGGTCTGCGCCCCTGCGGCAAATGCACCGTAGTAGCCTTGCGCATGCTGGTTCAACATCTCGCTCAAAGTCGCCTTGTTAACGCCACGATCAACGCCTTGATCGGTACCGCCATCGCCGATGAAATGTTTAGCCGTGGCGACGACGTTCTTGTCATCTGTAAACTTGCCTTGCAGGGCTTTGACGTAGACTGCGCCGTATTCTTTGACCAAGCGACCCTCTTCAGAAAAGCTCTCATAAGAACGTCCCCAACGGGCATCACGTCCGACTGCGAGTGTCGGCGCGAAGACCCAGGCGATACCGGTGGCGCGTACTGCTTTGCCGACTTGCTCGGCCATCTGTCCGATTAGCTTAGGATTGCGCGCTGCGCCCAGGCCTATGTTATGTGGAAACAAGGTAGCACCAACTACATTGCTATTGCCATGGATCGCATCAATGCCCCAAATCACCGGCACTTTATCCACCATATCGGTGCTCATAGAGGCGGCGTAATATTGATCAGCCAGATCGACCCAGTCGGCTGCGCTTGAATATTTATTCATCTTCGGCCAGCTGCCGCCGCCATTCAGCACTGAGCCGAGATAATATTTACGCACATCATCCGGTGTAATGAACTTGATTTCTGGCTGCGTCATTTGCCCGACTTTTTGCGCCAGCGTCATGTGACTCACCATCTTGGCGATCTTCGCTTCCATCGCAGGGTCTTTGGCGATCGCGCTCTTGATGTGTGGCCAGTCTTTGATGGTCGCTGGTGTAGAGGAAGGCGCAGAGTTCGCAGCGCTATGAAAACCCACACTGCACATGAAGGCGATAGCGAGCTGCAAGCTGGTCAATTTTTTTGTCGTTAATTTCACTTTTTGTCTCTCTGATTAATTTTCAAATGCCTTAGTTTTAAGGCTCGGTTTTTGCGATCTCGTTGGGCGGGTGCAAGCCGCGCTGCTCAGGTGCGTATTGGTTTGGCGGCGCGGGTTTCACCCGCCCTACAAATTGAACTTTCTTCCTACAAGCGCTTTCAGCTATTTTTAAGCTTTAGAACCCCTCAATGCCGAGGCGCCGAGGCGCTAAAACGCTGAGAAAAACGAAAAAAGACAGCGAAGATTTGTCCAAGCTTTTCTCTGCGCTCCTCTGCGTCTCTGCGTTGAAGGATTTTGACTTTTACAATTTTTAATTTAGCGGCTGTGATTCCGGTAAATTCGGCGGTCTTTTGAACCGCTTGCATATCAATTGGTAAGCTTTCCGTTTTATTCTAAATGAATTTTGGAAACGTTACCAATTATTTTTAAAAAATGTTTTGAGGGTGTGAAAGAGATACAACTTAGGGATGAAAATGGGGGGTAAGATGGTTTTTAGACAAAGCATCAACTGGCGAAAACAGGCACTCAGAATGCGAGGCGAACGACGAATCAGACCAAGCTGATTGCCATTCGCCTCCACTCTTGCTTACTTCTCCCCCCCGGGACAAGTAGTGCATAAAACTGCTAGCCGCAAATCGCGACTATGTCATATCAAGTGGTGAGACGGCATGGTGATGCAAAAAATTCCGAAACCAGTGTCCACTTTGCTTTACGGTTCTTTGTTGAGTGATGAAGTCGATGTAGACCATACCAAAGCGTCGCAAGTAGCCTTCGGCCCATTCGAAATTGTCCATCAAACTCCAGGCAAAATAGCCACGTACATCTACACCTTGCTGCTGTGCTTGGTGTAATGCATGCAGATGGCGAATGAAGTAGTCGCGGCGGGCGGTATCTTGTATCTGTCCATCAGCCTCGACCTGATCGTCATAGCTGGAGCCGTTCTCGGTCAGATAGATGGGAATCGCCGGATAATCTTGTGCGATTCTTTGTAAGAGTTCGCGCATACCATCGGGAGCGACTTCCCAGCCAAAACCGGTGCGTTCGCGACCTGCGATTTCTTTTAGCGCCGTATGCAAGGGCGGATTATCCGGTGCGGCGGCGATGGTTTCGGGGAAGTAGTAATTCACCCCCAAGAAGTCTAGCGGTGCGGCGATCACGTCAATATCAGCCGAGCTTATCTGCGGCAAATAATCGGCGCAATGCGCCAACACATCGGCTGGATAGCCGCGCCCAAACAAGGGGTCGAGAAACCAGCGATTGCGCAGACCATCATGCCTTTGCATCGCTTGCAGATCTGCCTCGCTGTCACTGGCTGCACGCAAGGGGTGTAAACTTAGTGCGATCCCAACCTTGGCGTCAGGCACATTTGCGCGTATCAGCGGCACTGCTAAACCGTGCGATAGCATCACATGATGGCTGACCTGCAAAGCAGCTTTGAAGTCTTGCTTGCCGGGTGCGTGCATACCATCCCAATTACCATGCATGGCGGTGCACCAAGGTTCGTTATGCGTGATCCAATTTTTGACGCGATCACCCAGATAACGCGTCACCACCTCGGTATACGCCAGAAACGCATCGACAGTAGTGCGGTTTTCCCAGCCACCAGCGTCTTGCAGATACTGCGGTAAATCCCAGTGATACAAGGTCGCCCAAGGCTGCAAGCCACGCTCCAGCATGCCGTCGACTATGCGCGAGTAAAAATCCAGCCCTAGTTGATTGGGGGTGCCGCTGGCGTCCGGAAAGATCCGCGGCCACGCTATAGAAAAGCGATAGGCATTCATGCCAAACTGTTTGGCCAGATCTAGGTCTTCGGGCCAGCGATGGTAGTGATCGCAGGCCACCGTAGCATTACTACCATCGCGTATCTTGTCCGGCTGTTGGCAAAACTGATCCCAGATCGACGGTGTGCGTCCATCGACTGCGGCCGCGCCTTCGATCTGAAACGATGAGGTTGAGCATCCCCACACGAAGTCGGCGGGGAAATCAGTACGCGCTACCAGCGCTAAAGTGTCTTGTGAATTCACGGGCTTATCTGACATAAAAAAGTAATCGGAAGAAGATGGTCATTAGGGATGCGCAGACGGATCAGGCGCGACCGAACTGGTCATCCACGCCATCACTGCTTGTTGCGGTTCGTAAGCTAGGCTACCGAAACTGCTCAACACGGCTTCAAGCTTGCATTGATCATCAATGCCATTCGTGGCCTGCCCCGTCATCCAAAATTCTTGCATCAGCCAATTGCCGAGATTGACGCCTTTGAGAATTTTTTGAGTGCCGTCGGCAAGCAAGCAAGGCGTGCCCTCAGCATGCAACATGACAGGGTTTTCGCGCACGATGGTTTGCGGAACGGGAACGATGACATTTCTGACTGGATTTATCAGCGGATTTGGGTTGCTGGTATTGGCTGTGTTGCTGGCACTGCTAGCGCCACAGGCGCTAACGCAGAGGCAAATGCAGACACTAAAAATGCTCGCCAACAGCACGCGGACAGGCCAAAATATTACAGCACGGGTCGAGCGTCCTGCTTTAATTATCTTGATCATCTTGTCCTCCCTATTGACTGCATTTTTCTTGATACTTAGCTCTTGGTGATCCTGCACTTCTTTGCCATTTTGTATTGCAGCTGTAGCCGCATCCCTGCGGTGCATTACGGCTTGGCAGCGCGGGTTGCACCCTAGAAGCGCTAACCAAAATCGAAAAGAAAAACTGAAACCTCTCAACACAGAGACACAGAGGTATCGGGAGAAGTAAGAGATAGCTAAAATTCTCCAAATTCACTCAGAAAAATTTTCCTCTGTGTATTCTCTAAACCTCTGGTGCGCAGCATGCTGCTTACCTGCGGTTAGTGGTTTTCGGCATTTGGTTAGCGCCTATGGGATTGCACCCACCCTACGATTTCTATTTTTCACAGCTACAAATGGAATCGTTTCCATTTGACATTCAAAAAAAACACGCTAGATCGCATGTTTTCTTTGTCTAAACTAGGTTTGCTAGGCTGCGACACATCGCAGATTGCACTTTAACGCTCCTTCCAATTTGTCTGCGATTGCTGTCATCTACTCCACCAAACGCTTACGAAATGAACTGCGTGCTGCCTTTTCAACCGAACTACGCCAAGTCATGCTGACCGGGAATTTGCGCTCCACTGGACGCTCTAAATCGTAGCAGCGATTGAGCAAAAAACTCAAACCATTCATCGTCATTTCACGCCAGGCGATATGTACGGACGATAAGCGCGGCGCTGAGAATGCGGCAGTTTCGGTATCATCGTAACCCACTACCGAAACTTCGCCGGGCACATTAATTCCTGCGTGCTGGAAATACGATAGCGCACCAATCGCCATTTCGTCATTGGCACAAAATACCGCAGTAAATTCATAACCGGACTCGACCAGCTCTTGTGCCGAAGCCCAGCCACCATCGGGGGCGAAGTTACTCTCGGCGACCCACATCTTGCTAGTATCAATCCCATTCTGTTCCAGCTCATGCATGAAACCACCGATACGATCGACGTTATCTGGCGCGCTGGCGGGTCCCGCGATCACGGCGATTTTCTTGTGCTTGTTTTTGAGCAATGCCTGTGCCGCCATCCGACCGCCGAGGTTATGATCAGCAGTAAAGCATTGATCGGCAATGCAATCGTAACGATGATTTAAGACCGCTAATTTATTTTTCTTTGCCCCTAAAATTTCAATATCGGCATCTTGCAAGGCATTGCTCATCACGATCAAACCATCACAACCGCGCTCGATCAAAAAATTGATGCCATCGATCGCTTGTTCGCGCAAATCACCCGCACCGACACCAAATGCGACCACCATGTGCAAACCCTCGGCGCGCAATTCATTATCAATCGCCTGCAAAATCGGCATGTAAAAGGTACCCTTCAATAGCGGGATATACACGCCTATCATACGAGTAGAACCCGACAGCAAGGAACGCGCCGCATGCGAAGGCCGAAAATCCAATTCCTCTATCGCTTTTTTTACTTTTTCTAAAGTCGCAGGCGACACCGAGCCCTTGCCACTGACGACGCGTGACGCGGTTCCTAATCCCACTCCCGCCAAACGGGCTACATCTTTAATGGTTGCCATAATTTTTTATACTCATGCTTTCTTCAGCAAATTATTTTATGTTCTACGCTGTTTTAAGGACTAGCACTACAAAGTCGAAATTGCCTATTTTGTCGGCATATTGTAAATGCCTTCGCTTGCTTCTGACGTTTTTTATCATTTACTAGGGTCGCTTGGTCTACATTTTAGTCTAGCGTTTCGCTGAGTTAAGGAAGTTCCCCTGCAAGGGAACTTTCCCATAGCGATAGTTAGCCTTGTGCTCTTTTGTGCTCATTCGCTTGCCTAAATAGAGGTCAACAGACCCTAAGCTGCATTCATCATTTGGCTCATAGTCTTTGCTCACTTTGTGGATCAAACAGAGAAATCTTACGCGTGTCGATACTATACAAAACCGTCTGCCCGATCTCGAACGGACGCTGATCATTGACGATACTAGAAATAGTTTGCGGCCCCGCCTTTAACCATACAACTTGATGATTACCCATAGGTTCAACTAACATCACAGCACCAACAAATTGACCATCATCACGGATTTGTATCTGCTCAGGTCGTACGCCTAACATGACCTCGGCAGTCGCCGACCAAGGTGCCGCAAACGCATAGGCCGACAAATCCATGCTCAAAGTATTTGAGACGAAACGCGCTTGAGAATCGAGCTCACCGCTAATAAAGTTCATGGCCGGCGCGCCCAAAAAGCCCGCGACAAACAAATTCACTGGCCGTTCATAAACACATTCGGGTGTGCCGATTTGCTGGATTTTTCCAGCTTGCATCACCACGATGCGCGTCGCTAAGGTCATCGCCTCGACTTGATCGTGCGTGACGTAAATCATGGTGGACTGCAATTGTTGATGCAAAAGCTTGAGCTCGCGTCGCAAATTACTGCGTAGCTTGGCGTCCAGATTCGACAGCGGCTCGTCAAACAAGAAAACTTCCGCCTCCCGCACCAAGGCACGACCGATGGCCACCCGCTGTCTTTGTCCTCCAGACAAAGCAGCAGGTTTTCTTTGCAGCAGTGGTGTCAAGTGCAGCATCTCAGCAACTTTTTCTATGCGTCGCGCGATTTCTGCTTTGGGTGTGCCATTGATACGCAAACCGAAGGACATGTTTTTTTCTACCGTCATGGTCGGATACAAGGCGTAGGATTGAAACACCATGCCGATTTGACGCTCACTAGGATCAGCCCAAGTCATATCCTGACCTGCGATTTCTACACTACCTGCGCTGACATCAATCAAGCCCGCGATCGCATGCAACAAGGTAGATTTACCGCAACCAGAAGGGCCCAGCAGAACCAAAAACTCTCCTGCCTCAACACTTAAGTTGAGGTCAGAAATAATCTGATTGCCGCCCAGATTGATACCTAAATTTTGTAGACAAACGTTCGCCACAGTTTTCCTAAGCTTTCATATTTTTTCGAAACAGCATCACAATTGCTTTAACCCTTCACCGCACCTGCCGCGATACCGCGCACAAACCAGCGCCCCGAGACGAAATACAAAGTCAGAGGCACGAGTGAAGTCAAAATTGTGGCAGCCATATTCACGTTGTACATGCGAGTACCGGTGGTGGTATTGATCACATTATTCAATTGCACCGTCATCGGCAAATGCTCACGTCCAGCAAACACCAGCCCTAGAATGTAGTCATTCCAGACACCAGTTAATTGCATAATCGCTGCCACTACAATAATTGGAGTCGACATCGGTAGTATCAGTTGCACAAAGATGCGGATGAAACCGCCACCATCGATACGCGCTGCCTGAAACAATTCGTGCGGTATCGTGCTGTAATAATTGCGAAAGAGTAGCGTCATCACTGGCATACTAAACACCGTATGAACCAGCACGATGCCAGGTAAAGAGCTGTACAAATCGATGCTGGCCAAAATTCTCACTAAGGGAAAGATCATCACCTGCACAGGAACGAAAGCACCGACCATCAAGATACCAAACAAAATATTGGCACCGCGCGGGCGCCAGAACGACAATGCATAGCCATTCAAAGCACCCAAAAAAATCGGTATCAAGGTGCTCGGTATCGCAATCGCGACCGAGTTCATAAAACCACCGCGTATGCCTTCGCAATTAATCCCCGTACAGGCACTGGTCCAGGCAATGGTCCAGGCATCCAGGCTAAATTGCTGAGGCAAGGCGAAGATGTTACCCATGCGAATTTCATCCATGCTTTTCACCGAAGTCGTGAGCATGATGTAGAGCGGCAGCAAAAAGAAAATCGCGGCGCTAATCAGGAATGCGTAAATACCTAAACGAGCTAGACTAAAACGCTTGCTTCTACCGTGTCGCTTTGCGCTTTGCGCTGCATGGTCAGTTTTAACAGAGGATGGCAAGTTAGCGCTCATTTACCCGCCTTATGCTTACGTACATTACGCTTGCGTGCATACACATAGGGCGCGAGTATCGCAATGACAGGCACTAACAGCATGACTGCACCTGCCGATGCAAGGGCAATATTAGCGCGACCAAACAAATGATCCATAATGAATTTAGCCGGCACTTCACTGGCTGTGCCAGGACCTCCTTGGGTCATGGCGACGACCGAATCAAATAGTTTGATTGCCGTGGTGGACAATAAAAGGAAGACGGTCGCGATAGCCGGAGCCAACATAGGAATCACGATAGACACATACACCCGCCATACCGGAATCCCATCGAGTCGTGCGGCTTTCCAAATCTCTTCGTCTATGCCACGCAAGGCTGCCAACAGTAGCGCCATCACCAAGCCAGCGGTTTGCCACACGGTGGCGATCACGACGGTGTAAATGACTTTGTCCTGATCAATAATCCAATCGAACACAAAATCCGGAAATCCCATCTGGCGCACCGCGTATTCTATGCCTATGCCCGGGGTCAGCATCCATTGCCAGATCAAACCCGTCGCAACAAAGGACATCGCATAAGGATACAAAAATACCGTGCGCAATACGCCTTCTGCCGTGACTTTTTGATCGATAAACACGGCCAGCAAAAATCCCAAGACCATACTCAGCAGAATAAACAGCACTGTGTAGATCGCGATATTTTCTATCGATAACAACCACCGTTCGTTTTCAAACAACTTGGCGTACTGCGCCATACCGACGAAAGTGTCGGTAGGCATCGTGCGTGAACTAGAAAACGAAACCTTAATCGACCACAATGTCGCCCCCAGATAAGCGACTAAAGTCACTAAAGCCATAGGCAGCAGAGCTGCGAACGATGTCAGTGATTTAGTTTTGCGGTTGAGGGCTTTGATTTGCATATGCTTGTGTTTATTTAGTCTTTCAAAGCACTAGCAATGCTTTTTTGCGCTTTTTCTACTGGCATACGGGTGTTCCAAAATGCCGTCAAAATATCCTGCAAGGCACCGTTTTGATCAGGCGTCAAAAACATTTCGCTGATGCCGACTTGACGCGATTTGTCTTTCATAATCGCCATGCCAGCTTGCGCACAAATATCCATTGTGGAGGTATCGACATCGCTACGGATAGGAATCGAACCTTTTAACTTATTAAACTCAACTTGAGTATTTGGCGTCAACAGCACTTTCGCCAATAATTTTTGCGCGTTCACGGTCGAAGGATTGGTGGTGCGCGGAAAGACGAAAGCGTCGCCTTGTATCAGGTATGGTGAGTTGGGTGTGAGGCCCGCAATGCAACCAAAATCTCTACCAGCGACTTGCTTGGCCGCAGCAAATTCACCTTTGACCCAATCGCCCATAATCTGCATACCCGCTTTGCCATTGATCAGTAATGCGGTGGCATCATTCCAGTTACGACCTGGTGCACCCGCATCGACATAGGTCTGCATGCGCTTAAAGGCAGTTAATACTTTTTTGAAGGCTTCGGAGTTGATCGCTTTTTGATCACGATCACGGATCACACTCAGATACAGATCTTTACCACCGAGATTGGCCAGCATGGCTTGAAACACGATGGTTTCCTGCCATGCTTGACCACCATGAGCAAGTGGAATGATGCCTGCCGCTTTTAGCTTATCAAGTGCAGCAAACATCTCATCTACCGTTGCTGGTTCTTTGGCGATGCCGGCTTTTTTGAATGCCGCTTTGGAATACCAGAACCAAGTCTGCATATGAATATTCACGGGTACGGCGTAGTAATGCCCCTTGATCCGGATCACATTCAAGACCGGATCAGGCAAAAATTTTTCCCAACCTTCGCTCTTGGCAACCTCATCCACGTTATTGAGCATACCTTGCTCAACTAAATCCAGAAATTGCTTAGTCGTGTTGAATTGCGCCGCAGTGGGTGGATTACTGCCAACGATACGATTAATCGCCACGGCTCTGGCCTGATCGGCACCAGCGATTGCAGAATCGACCCAAATACCGCCTGATTTGCGATAGGCATCGGCAATCAGTTTTACGGCGGCGGACTCACTATTCGAAGTCCACCAATGAATGATTTCGGCTTTTTCGACAGGCACAGGCTTGGCCGCCTGCGCCTGCACTGCTGACGCAGCCGTCAACGAAGCCAGGCACGCCGCCAACAGAGTAGTTGTACGCTTGAACATCGAGTCTCCTGATAATGCAGATACTTTGCCTGCATATTCATAAATTTTGGATTTGGGCCGATCGAATTTATTAATGACTTATCTACCGCAGTTATAGGCTCACATTTCACAATATGGAAACGTTACCATTTTGCGAGGACTATAGCATTCTTCATTTTTAAATGTCAATTCACATCAGCTGATCGGCTGATATCGCTACTAGTAGCGTGCCCTCTACTTTACTCCAAACCAAAACCACATTGGTGTTGACAATTAAAAATGAATAATGCCATACTTCCCGGCAAATTGGAAACGATTCCATATTTCTACAACAAAGCCATATTAAATTAGGACTTACGCAAAATCGCGCTGGCTAGGCGTGGAGCCGAAGACAGTGCAATTGCACGGCGAGGCAAACACAACAACGCCAGCGTCTGTTTTGCGTAAGTCCTGTAAATACCTTTTTAATGCGCTAAATATCACTACAGGAGCGACATTTGATGAAAGCTTACTTCCATTCTCTAGCAGTACTTCTGGCAAGTACACTTGGCGCCTGTGGTGGTGGATCGGGCACCAATGCCACGACTCCGGTAGTCAGCACCCCGGTGGTCACGACACCTACAGTGAGCACGCCCGCGCTCCCAACGGCGGGTAAGCCTGCGGGTTGGAAGTTGGTTTGGTCGGATGAATTTGATCAGACTGGATTGCCCAGTGCGGACAAGTGGATGTTCGATACGGAAAGAAACAAAGCCGGTTGGTTCAATAATGAACGTCAGTACTACTCAAAAGACCGCCTGGAAAATGCCCGCGTGGCAGATGGCAAACTCACCATTACCGCACTCAAAGAGCAACTCAGCAGTGCCCCGGATTTTGGCGGCCAGGCTTACACCTCAGCCCGTCTGTTGACGCGTGGCAAAGCAAGCTGGACTTATGGTTTTTTTGAAATCCGTGCAAAACTACCCTGCGGCCTTGGCACCTGGCCAGCGATCTGGATGCTAGGCACGAAGGGCGCGTGGCCGGATGATGGCGAGATCGACATCATGGAACATGTGGGCAAAAACAAGGGGCAAATTCTGGGTAGTGCCTACAGCAATTTTTACAACTGGGCGAATGGCACGGGCAATACCAAAGCTACCACGGTCAACGACGCCTGCGACACTTTCCATAACTATCAATTGTATTGGGATCAAAATCAGCTAGCAATCGCGGTTGACGATAAATACTACTTTCAATTCGTGAATGCAAAAACCGGTGACTACAAAAAATGGCCTTTCGATCAGCCACAATATTTAATCCTCAATCTCGCGATTGGCGGTGACCTTGGTGGTGCAGTCGATGACAGCATTTTTCCGAGTAAATTTGAGATTGATTATGTGCGGGTTTATCAGCCCTGAGCATTAGCTAGGAAACCATTTAGAATATGATTCCGTAGGGCGGGTGCAAGCCGCGCGGCTCAGTTAGACGACGAGTTGGCGGCGCGGGTTGCACCCATAGGCGCTAACCAAAATCAGAAAGTCAAAACCAAAACCTCTCAACACGGAGACACAGAGGCGCAGAGAAAGGCAGGAGAAGGCTAATATTATCCAATTTTCTTCAGCTAGACATTTCCTCTGTGCTTTCTCTGTGTCTGAGCCTCTGTGGTGAGTGGTTTTAGAATTTGGTTAGCGCCTATGGGGTTGCACCCGCCCTACATTTTTTTTCTGGTCGTAAAACAAGGCTGATAAAAAAATTGCGTTCTACGTACAATCACGGCAAACCATAATCAAAAACATAGAAATGCTGACCATCCTTGATCTCTATCTGCATTTGCCCTTTCAAGCCGATTAACTCATCCGTCGCAGAATCTGGCACCACTTGTATGGTCAGGTGTGGCGTACCTTTGTCCATGACACCGGTATGCATCAGAACAAAGCTGCCGCGCTTGCCTTGTAAAGTACCACTCACTCGTTCTATCGCCACGTAGCCAGCCGAACCTTTGACCTCGGTCATCGCCGCCAGCATTTCGCCCAAGCTGTGCGCGTTCAATTCGCCATGAAATTGTTTATCTATGGTTTGTCGTCCCAGATTGGCTTCTGCAATCGCTGCTGCTGGCGCTTGTGGTTGAAGTTTGACATCGAAACTACCGCGTATCTGTTGCATGGTGAAGTCCTTAGGTTGAATGGCGATGGACGCTTGTTGTGCATAACTATGGGATGTCATTATCCTAGAAACGGCGATTGGACAGATTCGAGTGTGCATTTTTCCGCCTCTCTGGCGAGGCGCGACGACGACGGAACCTCCACGTTCATAGGAGGAGTAACGAAGTCCAGAGGGGCGGAAAAGTGTGCAATCGAGCCTGTAGCGTACTCACCAAAATGGTGAGAAGAATTGACGACTGAATCCTTCGATAAGTCATAGACTTACTTTAACTTTGAAGCGGTCAATCGCCGTTTCTAGGATTATGCACAAGCTAAGACAAGCTACGTATAATCCTTGATGAAATCTTTTCATAAACGCCTTTTGATTGGTGATGGATCTATTTCTCGTGCTGGGATTGCATTTGTAGATCCTATTTTTTTCGCATCGTTAGCGACATTTAATCCTGATTCTTCACCAAGTGATAGTAAAAACGCGACAAGACTAATCCTTACTATGACTGACCATGAACCACGCGGCGTACTGCGCCCTAAGTTTAGCGAGGGACAATTTCAACATTTGCGCCTAGCCCCTAGCGCGGCATTAGCGCAATTCGTTGCGCATTACTGGTTCGTTAGTTGGGATTTGCGTGGATGCCAAGCGCAACAGCAAGCGACCTTACCGCACCCGAATGTGCATCTCATCGTAGAGCAAGGAAAAGCACTTATTTACGGCGTACATAGCGAGCGGTTTACACGAGAACTGGCAGGACAAGACCAAGTCTTTGGTGTCAAATTCAAAGCCGGTGGTTTTTATCCATTTCACCGCAAGCCCATCGCCGATATTCACAATCAAACACTCGATATCAGCGCCTGTTTTGCTGCTGGCGATCAGAATCTCGTGGAAAAAATCGATGCGGCACGAGATTTTCCGGCGATGTGCGATGTGGCAGAAAATTTCCTGTTAGCGTATTTACCTCATGCAGATCCTAAACTCAATTTTCTCGATCAATTACTCAAAGACATAGAGCAAGATCGCAGTCTGATTAGCGTCGATGACTTAATCAGGCATACTGATTTAGACAAACGCAGCTTGCAACGCCTGTTTCAAGTCTATGTCGGCGCCAGTCCAAAGTGGGTGATTCAACGCTACCGTTTGCATCAAGCCATCGCACAAGTGCAAGCAGGCAAAACCTGTAGTTGGAGTGATCTGGCGTTGGAACTAGGCTATTTTGATCAGGCGCATTTCGTACGCGATTTTCGTGCTTTGATAGGAATGACGCCGGGTGAATATGAAAAAAGCCTGCAGAGCGCAAGCTAATTTACGCCCTTTTTAGACCCTTAGCACTTGGTCGTCTTACGCTTTTTACCCAAGCTACCACGCTGCGCCACTTTGGCGATATAGTCAGGCGAGAACGGCACTTTGCATGAAGTGTCGCCAACATCAACTGTGACTTTACCAATTTTTTGTCCAGCTTGAATTGCCGCTGCGCTGAGTGCCGAAACATAACAACCCAAAGCAATCACAAAACCATTCATGCAATAGCACACGCGATTTGGCGCTTGATGAATCTCCGCTTGCACACGTTTGAGCAGTTTTTGCAATAATTTCAGATCCAAATCGGCATCGTCTGTGACCGAGATGTAACCGCTTAGCGTACACCAACCAGCAGCAGCGATATCAGGGTTATCAGAATCTATCCACGCCAATGCTAAAGACATGGCATGCAAACTCTCTGCTGTTACCCAGGCCACGCTATATTCACGTATGCCATGCGAGTTGGCTGTTTCTACCCAACGCTGCAATTGCGCCGCGCTCATCTTCGTTCCGTCAGCCAGCAAACCCGCCATGTATTGCGCATCATAAATCCCGGTATCGAACAGAGCACAAGCAAAAGCCAAATCATTCTTATAAGGCTTCATCAGCTTTTTCATCTCTTCAATTTTGACGCCGAAAAGCGGTTCTTTCGCACCATGTTTGCACATGGTATTGCGGTAGGATTCCAGACCTAATGCTTCCAATTGTTTAATTAAGATTGAGACTGATTGCTGGGTAGATTGTGCCGTACTCATATTTGTCTCCTTTTTTTAAAACAAAGCGCTGCGCCCTATTTGGCTTTACTCAAACTGCAAAACAAGTGACTCGCCTACCGCTAGCGATTGCCATTGCGCGGTCAGCTCTAAAAGTTTCTTACGTACCGCATCAATATCCTCGAGACTCAATTGCAAGGGCTCGCATAGACGTGCGTCGCAAGTGACCCGATACAAATCCAGCATATCAGCGGGAGCACTATTCCAGCCCGACCAGCCGTCTGCTTGAAAGACTTCAACCAGACGTTCGACGCCATCACTTTCTGCTTCTGATTCCATCTGAAATGTTGCCGCTTCTCCGTGAAGAATTCGATCAACAAATCCGCGCTTGTGCAGTGTGCTCTCGACCCCAAAATGCACCATGTCGTGAGGAATAATGCCCTGCTTTGGGCATTCTATTCTTTCCGCGACGACCCCGTTGCGCATCACTTCCATTTGGTCGTGTTTGCCCGACCCTTTAGTAAAAATCAACTGCATGTGAAGTCCCATACCAAACAAAAATTAGAATAATAATTTAAGTACCTCTGTCCGAGCTATATCAAGTCAAAACTTTCGCCAAAGTTGTTTCACAAAACGTTTACTAGCGAATATGTTTGCCATTGCATTTGAGTTTCTTAAGTTCTAGCACCATCATAAAACTTATCGCCGAATTAGGAAATTGTTTCAATCAAACTCAAATAGGCTTTATGCTCAACGAAGACGCACATCTACGCTTCTTGCCGTAAGCAAGAAGTCACGGCCTAGATTCACAAGCGTTATACTCTGAGGATATCGCATCCTCGCCCCCAACCGAAAAAGCATCACTAGGGAGATTCATTTGAGCAAGCAACATATCGTCAATCTGGCATTGCAAGGTGGTGGTTCGCATGGTGCCTTCACTTGGGGCGTACTTGATGCACTCCTCGACGATGGCACCATCCAATTTGAAGGCGTCAGTGGCACCAGCGCTGGCGCCATGAATGCAGTAGCCATGGCACACGGCTTTGCCTTAGCGGATAAAAAATCTGGACTGGCGCGGCGTGAGGCAGCACGACGGTCGTTAAAGGATTTTTGGGACGGCGTGATCAGTATGAACGCGATGCAAAATAGCCTGGCACACGCACATCGCGTACCGTTTGATATTTTGTTTGGCGGTATGGCGGCGCTCGCTGGTACGCACTCACCGGCGCAAATGTTTTCTGAATCGCTTGGTAGTCTATGGACCAGTTCTATCTCGCCCTATCAAAGTAATCCCTTAGATATTAATCCGCTTAAACAATTTTTAGAACGTCAGTTTGATTTTGAACGACTGGCGACATGCGAAGCTTTGAAAGTGTTTGTAGTCGCGACCAAAGTCAGTGACGGCAAAGCCGAGATATTTAGCGGCCAGCGCCTGACTGCCGATGCGGTCATGGCGTCAGCCTGTTTGCCCACGGTATTTCAAGCGGTAGAAATCGAAGGGGAACATTATTGGGATGGCGGCTACTCGGGTAATCCGGCCATACACCCGCTCATTTACGAATGCCAAAGCCGCGACATCGTGCTGGTTCAGATAAATCCAATTCGGCGCGATAGTTTGCCAAAAACCTCGGCCGATATTTTAGACAGACTCAATGAAATGACGTTTAATTCAGCCCTGATCGCTGAGATGCGCGCGATTGATTTTGTTAAGCGTCTGTTGGCAGACAACAAGCTCGACGCCGCCCGTTACAAAGACGTCCTCATGCATCGCATCGACGGCGGCGAACAACTCGAAGCCTATCCTGCCTCCAGCAAATCACAAACTGATGCTAAATTAATCTACCAACTACGCGACCTCGGACAAAGCTGCGCGAGACAATGGCTGCAAGATCAACGCCAACACTTGGGCGTGTCATGTAGTGTGAATATTGCCCGTGATTATTTGGATGATTTGCGCGTGCCGGTTGGTGGGCTTAGTAGTTGAATGGTGTAGTTGCAAAAATGAAGTGTCATCGCAGGTAGGTAAGTTGCTGCAGATCGGGAACAGAAACTTCTGATCACCGCAATCGGAGCTAATTCTTGCGACTATTACGGTGAGTCATGCGGCCGGTTATACTTCGACGTTGAAGCTGGCGGAGGTCCACTCGAGCGCAGGGTTAGAGCTCATTCTTAGGGCTTAGCGAGTGTTTTCTTCATGAAGAACCGCGAGAAGCCTTTGGGATAGTTTGGCAGCTCACCAAAGCACTCGTAGCCGATGCGCTCATAGAATCCACGCGCTTGGAACTCAAAAGTGTCGAGCCAAGCGCTGTGGCAACCTCGGTTCTTTGCCTCACGCTCGGCGAGTTTTATGATCTCGGTTCCTACACCTCGCCCGCGAAGGCTGGCGGGAACAACAAGTAGTTGGGTGAAGAGCCATCCATAACCCGTATGACCCCAGAGGCCACCAACCACTTCGCCTTTTTTGTCTCTTACGAGAACAACGATCGGTCTGTTTTGGCTCGGGCCGGCCTGACTTGAGTTGTATTCAACCAAGGGCGCGACGATTGCCTTACGCACTTCTTCGTCTGCAATGTCGGTGATTGAGAGGGTGTATTCCATGCAGTAGACTTTTGGGGTAGTACGCGCTAACGCTGAATTGAAATGCGCGCACGCATATCAGTAAATTTTTGGGAAGCGCATATTTGCGCGTCATTTTCGAAAGTTTTGTTAGGTAATTAATTGCATATTCATTAGGAAGTCTGTCCTATCCAAAAAAGTGCGTGTACAAGAGGCGACAGAAAAGAAGAAAAAAACATAGCCCAGCACCGCAACTAATAAGGAATGCTATCCAATCTAGTCGCTTTATAGGATGAAGGTGCCTTAAGAAGAACCAATACGATTGAGCAAGCCCAGGTATACCGATGGCCAAAATCAGCGCACCAAGATAATTTCGATTTTCCAGCGACTCCAGACCGTACGTGAAGAAAACTAACCAGCAAAATGCTGGAGATAGTACTCTCAACGCATAGCTAAGTCGTGGTCTGGATGCTTCCATAGAAAAAACCTAACGCGATTTAATTTGACAAGTTGCAAAGATAACCGACCATCAAAAGTTTGGCAATTTGTTTCTACCCTCTGGAAACCCGCATCAGGCTTAGCTGAATTTGCTTATACCCTACAACAACTTGGTTTAAACAAACCGACAAAAGGTGCAGGTGATTTTTAAAAAGCTGAATACGCGAATGACATTTTTCAGCAGACACTTAGGCTCTCCATCAACCCAAACAGACAACGCACTACAAAGTCTTATCCTTGGTCTGAGGAACACTCACCAAAATAGACAAAGACGCGCAAATCCTAACAATAAAGTAATCGGGCATTGTGCATACATTTGCGATGAACGCTCTGCTTAAGCACCGCGTTCGACGATGGCGGCGAACAACTCGAAGCCTATCCCGCCTCCAGCAAATCACAAACTGACGCTAAATTGATCTACCAACTACGCGACCTCGGGCAAAGCTGCGCGAGACAATGGCTGCAAGATCAACGCCAACACTTGGGCGTGTCATGTAGTGTGAATATTGCCCGTGATTATTTGGATGATTTACGGGTGCCGGTTGGTGGGCGTAGTAGTTGAGCGGTGTAGTTGCGAAAGTGAGGCGTCATCACAGTGAGTCATTCGGTCAGTTATGCTTCAACGCAAAGTTGAAAGGCGCGCGCACCGATCAGTAAATTTAAAAAAGGCGCTTTTTCGCGCGTCATTTTCGAATGTCAAATTAGTTTTTAATAAAAAGTGCCTCAGTATGCGAACTACTCCTTATTTGATTTATCATTTTGTCGCTTGAATGCCGCACCAAAAGCTAAACCGATTCCTACGCCGATTGCAACACCGGCAACGAGATTACCCGTCGCCACACCTATACCACAACCAATACCTATGCCAATTGCGATTCCGGCACCAAATGGTATTTTGCCTTTTTCGTTTCCATTAAAAACACTATCGTTTTTCTTGGATACTTCATCTGAATTGAATAATCCCACAATTTAGCCCTTATAAAACTAACGCGATTTAATTTGACAAATTACAAAGATAACCGACCATAAAAAATTTGGCAATTTGTTTCTACCCTCTGGAAACCCGCATCAGGTTTAGCTGAAATTGCTTATACCCTACAACAACTTGGTTTAAACAAACCGACAAAAGGTGCAGATGATTTTTAGAAAAGTTGAATACGCGAATGACACTTCTCAACAGACACTTAGGCTCTCCATCAACCCAATAAGGCAACACACTACAAAGTCTTATCCTTGGTCTGACGAACATTCACCAAAATAGAAAAAGACGCGCAAATCCTAACAATAAAGTGATCGGGCATAGTGCAAGCATTTGCGATGAACGCTCTGCTTAAGCACTGCGTTCGACGATGGCGGCGAACAACTCGAAGCCTATCCTGCCTCCAGCAAATCACAAACTGACGCTAAATTAATCGGCGAATTCTAGGATGAAGTGCAATTTATGAACGGTACCGGTTGATGAGGGCAAGATGCGATAGCATTTGT
>NZ_JBXARG010000029.1:0-29506 GCF_058808015.1 Undibacterium sp. GW821-FHT11H02
CAAACAAAATCGAGCTGGAACCCGCGCCGTTATGGTGTTTCTTAAGCTTTTATTGCAATTTAACCGGACACTAGTGATAGTGCATGCCAGTTGAGAAGAAGGATCTGGGGCATAGTACAAACCCGAGCTGGCTGCCGCATCTGAGATCGCCAGGTTACGCACACCGGGTTGCACCACTGCGGTTCTGGCATAGGCATCCACCTGCAAGATTTTATTTAACTTTGCGGTTGATAGAACCAGACCAAATTCGACAGGCGTTGCGCCACCTGACAAGCCAGTACCAGCACCACGGGCAACGATAGGGACTTTTAACTCACGGCAAATCGACAAAACCGCTAAGATTTGGGTTTCATTTTCAGGCAAGACCACGACGGACGCTAATTGCCTGTACGTAGTTAGAGCATCGCACTCATAAGGTCTGGTGTCTTCGGGATCTGCCAAGATACTTTGCGTTGGCAATACCTTGCGTAATGCCTTCAAGAGTTCTGGGCCAGGTGCCGATTGTCGCGCTGCAGTTTCCATTTTTTTGCTCATTACCATGCTCTTGGTATTGAGTGTAGCCTGTGCCAGTGCGCTTGTGCGCGGGAAACAAATTTTCCATAAAAAAAAGACGCCGCAGCGTCTTTTTTTGTCCAAGCAATCTATCCTGCTCTACTTATTCATAGCCCATAGAGCATAGCCTAAAAACATTAAGCAGAGAAAGAAGAACCACAACCACAAGTTGATTGTGCATTCGGATTTTTGATCACGAATTGTGCGCCTTCCAAATCATCTTTATAGTCGATCTCCGCGCCAACCAAATATTGGTAGCTCATTGCATCGACCAACAGCTGTACGCCGTTTTTGTGCATAATGGTGTCGTCTTCATTCGTGACTTCATCAAAGGTGAAGCCATATTGAAAACCTGAACAACCGCCGCCCTGTACAAAGACGCGCAATTTCAAATCTGGATTGCCTTCTTCCTCGATCAATTGTGCAACTTTTTCAGCAGCACTGTCGGTGAAGATAATGGGGGATGGCATATCAGTAACGGCGTTCATAGTAAGCTCCTACAAAAATTCAGATCAGGTCTCTATTATAGACCTTTCTTCAGATTAAAGTTTGCGCTAGTTGGAAGCAGCTAACTTTAACATGGGTTCGACTACCTGATCATGTCCCAACTTACCTGAAACCAAGGCGCCATTCATCATTTCCAAGGCTTTATATTGGACATCGCCAGAGATGCGGGCTTTACTTTGCAATTCGATTAACTCAGTAGAAATCACAGGGCCATTAATGACACCATTGACAACAATGTGCCCGGCACGTACCTCGCCATCTATGACGGCTTGCTCAGAAATCACCAAAATACTCGGTGCACCGGTTTCTGCAATCACATTACCGACGACATGCCCATCGATCCGTAAACCACCCTTAAAATGTACATCGCCCTGAATATTGGTGGTTGCGCCTATCAGGCTATCTATCGTGCTCTTATCCTTACGATTAAACATGCAAACTCCTCATTGTTTTTAAGGTTTCGACAATCAACAGTACTTCAGCACGTCCCGTCTCAGGAACTGGCTCATCGTGGCATCAAAAGCTGAGCGCTTGTTTTGCACGCAATTCACCTTTTTCCAGCACTGTCATTTGCGCAGATTTGACAATCGCGCCCTCTGGCAAAGTAAGTTGTCCTTCCAGCCTTTGATAATGCTTAAAGGATAATTTCAACTTCCCCGCGTCCCCCGATTTAGGATCAGGGAATTCCATCATAACAGGTTTACCATCTTGAACTAGTGTCAAGCTGATATGCATTTCACCCGAAAAATCACGCACTGACTTCCCCCCCTGCATAACCAAAGCACGATAACGTAACTGATTAGGTGCGACCAATTCAATTTTGGTTTTCTGCAAAGTGATGCCCTGCGGTCGATTTGCAGAAGGCATCAAACTTTCAAAAAAGGCCAAATCATCTTTGATCTTATTGTTTTCAGCAGTCAGGGTATTAATTTGATCGGTCAACTGCTTTTGTATCGACTTTTCTATGTTTTGCTGACTTTCTATGGTTGCAGCCGCCGCTTGCAATTTATCGCGTTCGGCAGTCAAACTAGCAACTTTATCTTGCAAAGCAGTCATTTGTTCAGGTGAAAACTTAGGACCAAACGCAAAACTGCGTCCCATATCATAAGTCCACATGGCAATTGCACCACCGACACCAATCACCACTGCAAACAAGGCAAATTTAATCGGCCAAGGCAAATGTTGATTGATAGTCATCTTAGACGCAGTGATGCGTCGGCGAAAAAATTTAGAGATTGGCATGGTTGGCGCTTTTAATTTACTTAGGCCAACTTATGGATTTACCGGCACATGCTGCAAGCCGGTACCTTCATCCAAACCAAACATAATATTCATACATTGCACCGCCTGACCGGAAGCGCCCTTTACCAAGTTGTCTTGCACCACCAAGATCACCAGGTGCTTGCCATTACCCGGGCGATGTACGGCAATACGCAACATATTCGAAGCACGGGTTGAACGCGTCTCTGGATGTGAGCCGAACGGCATGACATCGACAAAGGCCTCATCCTTATACGCATCTTCGAACAAAGCCTGCACAGCATCATTACTGATTTCTTGGGTTAATTGCGCGTACAAAGTCGAATGCATGCCACGTATCATAGGCACTAAGTGGGGGGTAAAAAGTAGTTCGACCTTGTCCTGCGTCAAACGCTGCAATTGTTCTATAGTCTCAGGCGTATGGCGATGACCCGCTACGCCGTAAGCTTTGAAACTGTCGCTAGATTCGGAAAACAAAATCCCTATTTCCGCTTTACGACCCGCACCTGAAACGCCCGACTTACAATCGGCGATCAAATTACCTGCATCAATCAGGCCAGCTTTCAATAGAGGCGCAAAGCCTAGTTGCATCGTCGTTGGATAGCAACCAGGATTACCGATCAAGCGTGCGTTCTTGATTTTGTCGCGATTGAGTTCTGGCAAGCCATACACGGCCTCTGACAGCAAGTCTTTGCAGCTATGTTCCATCCCATACCATTTTTCAAACTGCGCCACATCTTGCATACGGAAGTCCGCTGCCAGATCGATCACCTTCACGCCATTGGCTAAGAGTTCCGGTGCTTGCGCCATCGCTACACCGTGCGGCGTCGCGAAAAACACCACATCGCACTCATTCAAATTAGCTTTATCGGGCGAGGAAAACGCCAAATCAACACGGCCACGTAAGGAAGGATACATCTGCGCCACAGCTAAGCCATCTTCTTTACGCGAGGTAATCGCTGTCAATTGCGCCTGAGGATGTGTCGCCAAGATTCTGAGCAATTCCACACCTGTATAACCCGTTCCGCCCACGATACCGATCTTGATCATTTTTGCCGTCCTAAACGAAAACTGATGCCATTAAAAAAATATGCGTGCATTCTAGCAGCCGGAGTCACTTTCCCCAATAGAGCATGAAATCAACAGGCGCTAGACCCCAGAGCTACCGTCGAACATAAGCAAACTGTTAAGAAACTAACTGTAGCAAACCAACTTATCAAAGTTACCCCATACCGAGCGCTGGTCGCTGCTCTAGCTTTTCCTAAAGTTCAGAAGATTTATGCCTTACGATAATTATCTAACATACGATAATTACGCGCATACATCGCAAATAAACCTGCGGCACACAAACAAAATCCGGCAAAGAAAAACATCTGAAATGCCGTCACACTTAGCCCCAAGGATAGGATATAAGCGCTAACCGCCTCTCCTTTCACACTAGAATTCGCCAGTAAGACCCACAAATTACCCACCGTTACAGACAAATACCAAAAACTGGTTATCACGCCCTTCATAGAAATTGGTGCCTGACTATAAGCGAACTCCAGTCCTGTAGCCGACACCAAGACCTCGCCAAAGGTCATCAGCGCGTAAGGAATAATTTGCCATAGTATTGTTATGGGATCACCGCCATCAATCTCTAACTGCAAACCACCGACAACGATCCATGCCAAGCCGGTTGCAGCGATGCCAGCGCCCATGCGGCGTAAGGCTGTGACTTTGACGCCACCAAGTGCAAGCAATGGATAAAGTACAAAATTATTAAATGGGATCAGGATCATGACCAGCAAAGGATTCAGTGCCTGCATCATAGAAGACTCAAACCACGATGGTTTAGTCATGTGATCTGCCTGCAATACCCAGGTTGAAGCCTTTTGATCAAACAAGGACCAAAACGGCGTAATTAGAGCAAACAGCACTAGCAAACGTAAGACGTTGCGCACCCCATCAATCGCATCGTCAGGATGTATGCCACGTACACGTTCTAACTGCATCCAAGCACCAGCGCCACCGAAACCCATAACCAATACCAAGGCAGAACACAAGGCGGCGACCACGCCAATTTGTGGAATGAAAAACAAACCAGCAATCGCTAAGATAAATCCCAACAGCGTCAACCATAAACCAGGTCGACTTTCTGTGCGGCTGGCGCCTTGCGACAAAATCGCACTACGGATCACTACCAAAAAGGCATGAGGATCATTGCTCACCGGTTCTACCCGCACGTACTTCTTACGCCCCAACCAAAATACAAAGGTGGCGATAAACATCAAAATACCAGGAATACCAAATGCCACGCTAGCACCAAAATGTTTCAAGAAGATCGGCATCAACAAGGACGCGAAGAAAGAACCGAAGTTAATGATCCAGTAAAACGCGTCGAAGACCTTTTGCGCTAAGGAGCGATTAGTCTGATCAAACTGATCGCCAATAAATGAAGCAACCAAAGGTTTAATCCCACCGGAACCCAAAGCGATTAAAAACAAGCCGGTATAAAAACCCGTCATGCTGTGTTCGAACATCGCCAAGCAAGCATGTCCGGCACAATAAACCAAACTCAAGCACAAGATCGTATTGTATTTACCGAAAACCCGATCCGCCAGCCAACCACCTAGCAAAGGAAAAAAGTACACGCCAATGACGAAGGTATGAAACACATTCTTAGCTTCGCCTTTTCGTAAGTCTTCCGGTATCGACAACAACAGGCTTGTCATTAAAAACACCGTCAAGATATTACGCATGCCGTAAAAACTAAATCGCTCGCATCCTTCATTGGCGATGATGAAGGGAATTTGCCTTGGCATCTTAGGTGCGGCAACACCTAAGTCAGCGGTGGTAGGGTTGTTGAGACTCACAATATCCTCACTAGATTTCGAATGATACAAATACACAAGACAACGGCCTCTTTCGAGGCCGTCGCCGGATTACAGTTTTTTTGCTAATTGACTGCTTGATGCTTTTTCATTTCAGTTCATGAACTCTTTGGCGCTTTTGCCTGAGGCTTACCGATAATCCAAAACAGTACAAACTTCAATCCGCGATAAATCAGACGCACAAAAATCAAAGTTAATATCGCTTCGATGAAGGTCAATACAAAGGCGACAAAAGCATTCCAGCGTACCGCACGGCGACCGAATTTTGCAAACATACGGTCGCGTGCTATCTCGATACTGTCGTAGAAAGTTGGCACCACCAAGAGTGTCAATAAAGTCGAAGTAATCGTACCGCCGATAATCGCAATCGCCAATGGACGATAAAATTCACCGCCCTCGCCCATGCCAATAGCAACCGGCAACATACCAGCGATCAAAGCAAAGGTGGTCATTAAAATCGGACGCAAACGCATACGGCCTGCATACATCAAGGCATCTTCCCTATCGTAACCCTCTGCTTCTCGCTTACGTGCACAATCTAATAACAGAATCGCATTCTTGGCGACTAAGCCCATCAACATAATAATTCCGATGAAACTCATCAAGTTCAAGGTACCCTTGGTCATTAACAAAGCCAACACTACGCCGATCAAACTCAGAGGCAAGGACAACATCACTGCGCCCGGTGCGGTGAAAGAACCAAACTGCATCACCAAAATCAAATACATCAAGCCTATGCCCATCACCAACGCAATCGTCATTTCAGTGAACAATTCATTTTGGTTTTTTGCAGAACCGTCCAATTGAATCCCGAATCCCGCTGGGAAATTAATCGCTTTAGCAATCTTTAATGCTTCCGTCGTGACTTCGCCTGGCGAACGTCCTTGTACATTCGCAGACACAGAAATCATGCGTTTGCCGTCGGAGTGTTCAATACGCGCTGGGCCCTTACCCATGCTAATCGTCGCGATTTGTTCCAAAGGCACCATTTTGTCGGTGCCCGTCACAGCGATAGGCAGGGTTTCGATATTGTCGGCACTGACTCTGTCCTCAGGATGCAAGCGCACAGAAACATCGCGCGTTTCGCCAGTTGGATCAACCCAGTCACCTACCTCTACCCCTGCAAATGCCACACGCAAAGCCTGCGCTGCATCATTAGAAGAAATACCCAGAGAATTGGCCAAACCACGATTCAACTCAATTTGCAATTCGTCTTTAGGATCTTGTTCCGATAAACCGACATCGACAGCACCCGGCACCTTGCGCAATTTCTCCATAAAGTCACTGGTGATCTCCATCAATTTACGTGAATCCTCACCAGAGAATTTGATCTGAACAGGCTTACCACCACCGTTATTCAAATCATCTTGCACCACATATTCTGCCCCTACCAATGTCGCGACTTTTTCACGCAAGCTCACCGCGATTTGCGCTGCAGAGCGATTACGTTCCGTGCTCTTGCCGATATCGACATAGACACGACCACCAGTAATATTCACACTGCTATTGGTCGCCACAGTCTCCTTCAAAGTACGCGCCAACTCAGCAGCCTTCTCAACTTTCAAACGTGAATACTCCAAGCTAGAACTAGACGGTGTGCGAACATTAATCATTAGCGTTCCACTGTCGGACGCAGGTAAAAAGCTGGTTCCGCCAAATTTGGCGTGCAAGACAATCGCCAATACAAAACTCATTAGCGCAATGACGGCCATCCAACGTCTGTGATGCAAAGCCCAAGCGATCACATTGCCATAACCTTCTGCTTTACTATCGAACCATTTGTTAAAGCGTTCTAATGTCAGACTCAAACCGGTTTTAGGTTGTAGATGATGCCCAATTGGATCGCCCCAGAATGCAGATAGCATAGGATCGAGCGTAAAAGAAATAAACAAACTCACCATCACCGACGACGTCACTGTCAAAGCAAATGGGCGGAACCATTCACCTGATACGCCTGGCATAAACGCCACCGGAATAAACACCGCCATAATCGAGAAAGTAGTTGCCGCTACCGCCAGGCCGATCTCAGCAGTACCATTCAAAGCCGCTGTGCGACGATCAGAGCCGTTTTCCATATGACGCACGATATTTTCCCGCACCACAATCGCATCATCAATCAAGACACCGATTGCTAAGGAAAGTCCGAGCAAGGTCATGAAATTCAAAGTAAATCCGCACAACCACACCGCGATAAATGCCGCGATGACTGAGGTCGGCAAACTCAGTGCAGTAATTAAAGTCGAGCGCCAGGAATTCAAAAATACGTACACCACAAAAATCGTTAATACCGCACCGAACAACAAGGATTCGATGACGTTATTCAGATTTTTTTGGGCATTTTTACCGCCATCTTGCGTGATCTCTAACTTAGTACCCTCTGGCAGGGTTTTATTCACTTCGTCAACCATCTGACGAATTCTGTTGGCGACGGATACGGTACTGGCATCACGTGACTTCATGACCATGATACCGACGTTGGGATTACCGTTCCGTACGCTGAAACCGCCGATTTCGGCAAAACCATCTTGTATCGTCGCTACTTGCGCCAGACGCACGACTTCATTGCCACGACGTTTGACCACGATTTGTTCAAACTCGGCCGGCGACTCTAAACGGCCGACCAGACGTATGCTTTTCTCTTCCATCGTGCCGCGCACCTTCCCGACTGGTGCTGTTGAGTTTTGCGTGCGTAATGCGGACACCACTTCAGAAACAGAAACATTAAATTCACGCAGCTTTTGCGCACGCAATAGGACACTCAGTTCACGTTTCAGAGAGCCATTCACGGTCACAACCGCGACGCCATCGACACCACGGAAGCGATCCGATAAATCATCTTCGGCTAAACGCGAAATCTCAGCATGTGTCTTGGTCTTGGACGACAAGGCCATCTGCATAATCGGTTGATCGTTAGGATCGCGTCTTTCGATAATAGGCTCGCGCATTTCATTCGGCAATTTATAGCGCACCGAAGCAATCGCATTGCGCACATCGTCTGAGGCTTCGATCATATTGCGATCGAAGTTGAAGATCAGCGTGAAATAAGCACTACCCTCATTGGCAGAAGAGCGTAATTGTGTGACACCAGAAATACTTTGCAGTGATTTCTCGATACGATTAACAATTTCGCGTTCCACACTTTCCGGTGACGCTCCCGGATAAGGGACATACACGCCTAGCACCGGTTCTTGTACGTTAGGAATTTCATTAACGCGCAATTTTTTCAAGGCCAATAAGCCCAGACACATCAGCGCGATAATAATAACGATCGTCGCAATCGGTCTTTTAATACTAAAGTCAGATAGAAACATATTATTTTCCTGCTACGGTTGCGGAAGCGGATGTTGAGGAGGCGGTAGCTGAGGCAGGGGCACTGGCGGCAGGTGCCACATTCTGGATCGCCGGATTAACACCAGCAGATGCCGCCATCTCTACTTTCAAACCATCTTTGAACGTAGACAAAGGTTGGCGCAAAACTTTATCGCCTGCTTTCAAACCAGACAAAATTGCATAGTCACCACGGCGTACATCGCGTTCACCTAAAGCGATCACTTGTTTTTTCAATACACCACCCTGTATCGCCCACACATAAGTCTTGTCACCATCACGTGCTATCGCAGAATTAATGATGGTCAACACTTGTGTGGTCGCCGCTTCAATACGACCTTCTGCATACAGACCAGAGACACGCGGTTGATCTTTACCTATGAAGTCCACCAAAACTTCTACTTGGCGAGTAGTCGCATTGGCTGCCGGATCGACACGACGCACTTTGCCGACAAATTGCTGATCATAGCCATTGATACGGAAGCTCACCGCCTGCCCCGCTTTCACCGCCGTCACCATATCGGTGGAAATCAAACCCTGAAAACGCAGACTGGCGGGATCAATCACTTTCATAATTTCTTTACCGACTTGCGCGGTATCACCGTTGGACACTTTGCGCTCACTGACGATGCCATCAAATGGCGCCCGGATCTCGGTGCGTTGTAATTGCTGGCGCGCTGCTACCGCTCGCGCTTTCGCTGCCACCAATTCACTCTGTGCATTATTGCGGCGAATCTCAGCATCTTCCAAAGCTTGCATGGAAGTCATGCCGGAAGCACGTAGGGTTTTTAAACGCTCTAACTGACGTTCAGCCTGATCTAAAGTTTGCTGCGCAGCGCGCGCGCCCTGATCGGCAGAGGCTAATTGATCTCGGAATGAAGTGTCATCCAAACGCACTAACAAATCGCCGCGTCTTACCACCTCGCCGTTTTCTTTTAAAACTTGCATGACGATGGCAGACACTTCAGCGCGCAAATCGGCTTTACGTTCTGGCTGTATAGAACCGGTAATCACGGGACCCGATGCCAAAGCACTATTTTGAATCACGACATAATCTTCGTTCGTCACTTGCAAGGTGCGTTCAAGCGTTGCACTCGCATTTTTTTCTGATGACTTGCCATCTTTGCCGCTCTGGCTGCAAGCCATTAAGCTCAGGCATAAAGCAAGAATCAGTAGACTTGGTCGCAACATGGTAAAACCTCCGTAAGTAGAATCGATCTTTGAACCCGTTACCATACGTAAAGTTCAATACTTTGTCACTAAAACATAGCAAACTAAAATAAAAAACGTTCATGCCCGGGTAGAAATTAGTCGTCAGATGCAAGGCTATGAGTTACATCGCAATGGGCCGCCAGAGCAAAGTGATATCGTCATGATAAGTCTCTTAATATCACTCCACATAAAGACAAAAGCGATCGTCAGAACATCAACGATCGCTTTTGCAAAGCTAAGAAAATAAGCAGCAAATGGGCAGCGCATTTCTTTTAAGATTGTGAACCAAAACCACAGGTTCTGGGTTTCGCCAGACTTGACTACAACAAGCTTACCCAAACCAAGTAATCCAATTTATTTAGGAATAATTACTGTATCGATCACGTGAATTACGCCATTGTCAGCAAGGATGTCCGTCGCAGTCACGTTAGCATTGTCAACTTTGACGCCGCCCGCGGTACTGACTGTCAATGAAGCGCCCTGCACCGTTTTAACTTTGCCCGCTTTCACCTCTGCCGCCATGACTTTGCCCGCCACCACATGATACGTTAAAACGGCTGTCAATTTTGCTTTGTCTTTCAGCAAAGCCTCAAGATCCGCTTTAGGAATTTTCGCAAACGCAGCATCTGTAGGTGCAAACACGGTGAACGGGCCTTTGCCTTTTAAAGTATCAATCAGACCGGCAGCTTTTAATGCGGTTGCCAAAGTCGTGAACTTGCCCGCGCCTACGGCGGTATCAACGATATCACTTGCGTGTGCAGAGAAAGTAGCGGCAAAGCTCAAAATTGAAGCAAGAATAATGCGTTTCATGGAAAACCTCTTCGATTAGTAGGATTAAAATTAAATTAATTAAAAATAAATAAAATTCGTTTGCATCAAAAGCGAATATTTTTCAAAAACATCACGAAACTCGCTTGATTTGCGCTGACCACTTAATCAGCGCAGACGAAGTATATACTCATTCGTAAAAATGTATACTGATTGGTAGATTTAAATACTGATTAGTATCGGTTCAATTTGTCTCAGGTGTACAAATCTCTTTTGATATTTTTCAAGTCACATTTTTTATAAAAAAATAGATAGCGGGATCTTGCCAGCGATAAATCAGACTTAAGCCTTCCAACCAATCAAATGACTTTCGAACTTGAGTTTATAGGGGCGACGCCGTATACTTCTGCGCGCGTGACACAATCACCGTTTTTTTATCGGCTACCCGCCTGATAAAAGCCTTAGTAGCAAAAATTTACTGACCGTTTTTCTCTTTCATCCACTCATTTTCTGCGGTACTGGAGCGAACTGGCGCATCTGCCAAACAGCACCTCATCCGCGCGGAGCCATAAGCATGACCGCCTTTGTATTCAACGAAGTCAATTTCGACCATCACGAACAAGTAGTTTTCGCCTCTGAACCCAAATCTGGCTTACGCGCCATTATCGCGGTTCATAACACTAATTTAGGTCCTGCCATGGGCGGTTGCCGTATGTGGAACTACGCCACAGAAGCAGAAGCAGTACGCGACGTTTTGCGCCTGTCACGCGGCATGACCTACAAAAACGCCGTAGCCGGCCTGCCTATAGGCGGCGGTAAAAGCGTTATCATCGCCAATCCAAAAACCGATAAAACTCCGGCTTTATTTGAAGCATTAGGTGAAGCCTTAGAACGCCTCGGTGGTCGCTACATCACCGCAGAAGACGTCGGCACTAGCCCTGCAGACATGGCGAACGTCGCCAGCAAAACCAAATACGTAGCAGGTCTCGGTGATCGTGGCGATCCTTCCCCATACACAGCATTAGGCTGCTTCGTCGGCGCCCAAGCTGCGGTCAAACATCATTTCAAACGAGACAGTTTCGACGGTCTGACTGTTGCCCTGCAAGGCCTGGGTCACGTTGGCTACGACTATGCACGTCGCCTGCATGAAGCCGGCGCAAAACTGGTGGTTGCCGATATCGATCAAAATTCCTTGAAGCGCGCTCAGGAAGAATTCGGCGCGACCATAGTTGATGTCAATGCGATTTACGATGTTGAAGCTGACATCTACGCACCATGCGCACTCGGTGCAACTTTGAACCCAGACACGATGAATCGTCTGAAAGTGAAAATCGTTGCTGGCGGTGCCAACAATCAATTAGCCACACCAGAAATCGGTGAAGTATGCCGTCAAAAAGGTATCTTGTACGCACCAGACTTCGTCATCAATGCAGGCGGCATCATCAAAGTTTGCTACGAATACATGAACACACCAGAAGATGGCATGGACGCCCATGTACGTCGTATCGGTGAGACTTTATCTGAAGTATTTGCTCGTGCTGATGCGGAAGGCGTACCAACCAGCGTGATTGCAGATCGCTTGGCGGAAGAACGTTTTAAGAAATAATCAGCAAATCTCAAAAGCATTTTTGTAGCGAGATCTACGCAGCTAATAAGTCTCGTAGCAAACAAAAAAACCGAAACGTGTTGAGCGTTTCGGTTTTTTTATGCGTGCTTACTTCTGGTCGCTTATTTCTAATTGATACTACTTAGCGATATTCAACTACTGACTCGTCAACACCACCTTCACACTGGCATTCACTGCACTCTTTTCTATGATACCAATGCAGTTAGGATTCGCTGCGATGAGTTTGACGATTTCTGCTGAATCAGCGACTTCACGTGGCGCACTGCCTTTGCCGCTAAACACCAGGCGTGACCAGATAGCTTTCGCCTGAGCCTCATTTTTGCCTAGAATCTTTTCAAAAAATTCAGTGCGAACCGCACCGCTCGCAAGCAATAATGGCAGAGCCTGACCACCGCCAGGAAACTCTTTGCTATTTCCCAAATAGATATCAGCCACCTGATCTTTGCTTAAAGTGCCTACCGAACTTTTTGCCGACACCACAATCACATGTTCCGCCTGAGCGATCTGAAATGAGGTGATCAACGCCAGGCCCAAAATTGTTTTAGTAATTAGTTTCATGTCAGGCCTCGCTTAGAATACAAAGTCAAGATTGAGCGTAAACATCGATACGCGACCGTCGAAACCATTTGGTTTACCCAACATCGATGTGGGGTATTGCACAAAACTGGAAGCGCCAATTTCTGGCGAATCCATTTTTATTCGCTCAAGCTGCGCTTTCAATGCTAAGTTTTTCGCAAAGTCCCAACGCACACCGATGGTCACCACATCTCTATCGCCTTTACCCACGCCAATATAAGAGGCATTCAGATAATTGAGTTGTGTTTTAAACGCCGCTGGTGCAGCAGCTCCCGCTAATAAGCCTGGACTCGATTCATCCGTGTTGTAGCGACCTGCACCGATGTAGGGTGTAAAGTCGCCGTAGCGATAAGCACCGAGCACATCCCATGCAGAGACCGAACTAATCACGATTGAAGACGACTTACGCTTAGTCCATTCAGTTTGCGCAATCCACACGCCGTCATCATAAGAGAGCCCCAATGTTGAGATATTCGCGGTGATACCAGTCAACGGTGCAATCGCTGGAATGACGGTGCTGCAATTGCTACACACCACGCTCGGCAATGCCACCAAAGATTTAATCGTTGCGGCCACGCTAGGGGCCGTCAACGACGCACTATATTTAGAGTAACCGCCACGAATCGCCCATGAGCCATCGGACCATTTTAGTGACAGACCTTTTACTCTATCTAAATCAACTTCGCCGAGCGCGACACTGACGTTTGCTTTGCCAAAAAACCCCTCGACCTGCATCATGCCAGTGCCGATTTTTTTCTCCCAACGGGCGGTCGCGCCATCTTGAAAGGAAATAGGATTCACCTGATACACTTCAGACTGTGGCCGCACTGTGGTCTGGGCGTAGGCCAGATTACGGTAATCAGACATCAAATAAATTGGTGCGACGGTACGTCCCACTTTGACATCAAATTCTGAGGTCACTGGATATGACACATAAGCCCATTCGACCGTGGGCTTACTACTACTTTTAATATCTTTCTTCGAAATCAGTTGCAACACCGCTTTTAATTTTCCGTGAGGATTCAAGGTCGCCTGAATTGAGGCTTGGGTGTCACCATCAAATCGCCAGTCATTGAGCGAATAAGTACTTTGCTTGGTATCCACGCGCACACCGGCCGCCGTGCTATTGCCTTTGTAAGTACCGACCGTACCGAAACCATCAATCTTGAGCCAATCAGCTAAATCATCGGCCTGTGCCAAGGGCACTAAGCCCACACTGGCAACGCTAGCGAATACCAAGGGGAAAATGTAATGCGCTTTCATATTGCTTTCCTTTATTATTAAAAACCAATTTGATGAAACTCGAAGGAAGTAAAAACAAAACTGAGAACGAACATTGAAACCGGAGAAAATTTGATGCGAAGGCGGATGAAGAATCTGAAACAGAAATCAAGACGACATGAATCTGAAAACAAGAACGCTCAATAAGTATGCTCAATAAAGAGACAGATTTACAAAATGTGAAAGTGGCGTAAATTCATACTAGCAACATTAGGAAATTCGTCAAAGATATTTCCAATTAAAAACTATTTTGCTCAATTTTTACAACATTTCAGTTATTTTTAGGCAAGTGTAATTTAAATCCAACGAGACATAGAGAGGCTTTCAGACTATCCACGGCGCTTGCCTCCGTACTTTCCTGCCTTACATTCTTGCCCCATCCCGTGCATAACTTCTTGATGCATCGCAAACTTTTCTGATGCTTGTTCCTTAGTTGTCTCATTTCAACACGCAGCTCTACCCACTCTCGACGCGTTTTGCGCTCCTCACTTTAGTGCTAACTCAGTCTTTAAAGGCTATTTCAAATTTATACACATATCGTCAACAAAATTGGTGGCTAGAGTGCGCATCATTTGCAGCAGATTATTCAAGCTCCGTTTAGTAAAGCGAATAAACAACATGAAATAAAGAGCGTTTAAATGTACAAATAAGTAGCAGTCGGTATACCATCACATGCCCGCTTTTTATACGAGAGACCTCTGCACAAACCAATGCGAGACCGAAGCGGCAGCGCGGTAATTTTGCTGCGGTAGATACTTCATGAACGATATTGCAAAATAGAGAGATGAACGTCGAGCCGTACTTGATTGCAGCACTAACTAAAAACCTAAAACCTAGATAATAAAATGACGACTAAACAAGCTCATACCCAGTGGGCACAATTTATCCCACTGGTCACCGTGTTCTTTTTTTGGGGATTTGTTGCAGCCAGCAACGACATTTTGATTCCCGTTTTTAAGCAAGCTTTCCACTTAAGCCAGACTCAAAGTCAATTTGTGTCGCTGGCATTTTATGTCGCTTATACCGTGGGATCTTTGCTGTACTTAGGCGCGTCTTCCATACTCAAAGAAGACTTGATCAATCGTATCGGCTATAAAAACGGTTTAGCACTGGGTCTCGGCATCTCCGCACTTGGGACACTCTTGTTTTATCCTGCGGCAAATAGTGGTTCGTTCGAACTCATGTTGTCTGGCTTGTTTGTAGTTGGCCTGGGATTTTCGCTACAACAAACGGCTGCAAACCCTTTGGCAATCGCCTTGGGCTCGCAAGAGACTGGCTCGCAGCGTCTGACTTTAGCCGGTGGCGTGAATAATTTTGGTACCACTATTGGCCCTTTGATTGTTAGTTTTGCGATCTTTGGTTCTCCTTCTGCCACCAATACCGAGGTCAGCATAGAAAGTGTCAAAATTCCCTATCTGGTATTGGGTGCCGCCTTCTTAATCGTGGCAGTATTCTTAAAATTCTCGTCTATCCCTGATCGCCCGGCGGTGCCAGAAGCACATCTGAGTGAAGACCCGAATGCGCAAACTTCCGCTTTGCAATTCCCGCAATTAGTCTTGGGTATGCTGGCGATTTTCTTGTATGTTGGTGTCGAAGTCTCCACCGCCAGCAATCTGCCAGCCTACATGGAATCCAAACTCGGTTATATGACGAAAGACATCGCGCCTTTCATTTCCCTGTACTGGGCGAGCTTGATGATAGGTCGCTGGACTGGCGCAGTAGAAGCGTTCAATTTTAATGCGGGTACCGCGAAAATCGCAAAATTCCTGGCACCGTACCTGGCCTTCTCTGTATTTTTATTAGTCAATGCTATCGCTAAGCATGAACTGAATCATTTCTATGTTTATGGTGCGATCGTCTTGGTATTGATCGCTGCTGATATCGCAAGTCAAGGCAATCCGGCCAAGATGTTGGGCTTATTCTCTCTCTTAGGCATCGTCGGTTTGGCCATAGGCATGACGACGACGGGCATGATCAGCATTTATGCTTTCACCAGCATAGGTTTGTTTTGCAGCACCTTGTGGCCGTGTATCTTCGCTTTGGCAATCAGTGGTTTGGGTAAACACACAGGTCAAGGCAGTAACTATCTGATCATGATGATCATGGGTGGCGGCATCGTTAGTTGGGCACAAGGTGCAGTCGCCGATCAAATTGGCATACAAATGAGCTATATCGTCGGCGTCCTGTGCTTCGCTTATCTGGCGTTTTATGCCTGGAAGGTGACACAAATACTCGCCAAACAAGGCATTACTTTAGACAAAGCTAAATCGGTGGTGCACTAATAGAATCAATCTAGCGCCCCAATCTGGCAATTGCCATTGGCGGCGCTAAATGAAACAAGGCTACATCGCTCGCGCGCTGTAGCCTTTTTTATTCACTGTTGTTTTGCAAACCCCATTTGTTTACTAAACTCGATAAACTAGTTCTCAAATACAGCAAATTATTGAAGCAAAAAATTGGCTGCTGTATCGTCTTTATTATTCCTGCCTGGTACAAATTTTGATGGATTTTCATTCTAGGATTTCAAGCAATTTCATCAAATGGCTTGCAACACACCCAGACTACCTTATTGACTGCAAATGCAGTAATGGACAAGACCATGACCGATTTCCGCGCCGCTAGCTACCTCACCGATCACATCGCCAAGACTATGCATTTTTATCATCCACGATGTATTGACGCTAGCGGCGGTTTTTTTCATTACTTCAAAGATGATGGCACTGTTTACGATACGCATAGTCGTCACTTAGTGAGCAGCACTCGTTTCATCTTCAATTATGCGATGGCGTATCGCCATTTTCAAAATCCCGACTACCTGCAGCAAGTGAAACATGGCCTTGCCTTCTTACGCGATGTGCACCGTAACCCAGAGACTGGCGCCTATACTTGGCTGCTGCAATGGCGCGATGGTAGTAAGCAAGTCATCGATGGGAATAATCATTGTTATGGACTGGCTTTTGTCTTATTGGCGTATTCGCATGCATTGATGGCGGGCGTTACTGAAGCGCGCGTCTATATCGACGAAACCGCGCAGTTAATGGAAGAAAAATTCTGGCAACCCGAGTTTGGTTTATATGCTGACCAAGCAAGCGAGGATTGGCAAATGCTAGACAGCTATCGCGGTCAGAATGCCAATATGCATTCTTGCGAGGCGATGATCGCAGCCTATCAGGCGACAGGCAATGTGAACTATTTACACCGAGCCGAATTGATCGCCAAATCCATCACTCAGCAACAAGCCGCGCAAGCCGATGGCCTGATCTGGGAACACTACGATAGTCAATGGAAGTTAGACTGGAATTACAATCTCGACGACAAAGCGAATCTGTTCCGTCCTTGGGGTTTTCAACCCGGTCATTTCACAGAATGGTCTAAGCTCTTAATGCTACTTGATGGCTACGCCGAGCATTTGCAAGGCGATAGCGCATGGTTATTGCCGACGGCAGAAAAACTCTTTGCTATCGCGATGGAAACCTCATGGGATAAAACCCATGGTGGTATTTGCTACGGCTTCGCGCCAGATCGTAATGTCTGTGATGGCGATAAATATTTTTGGGTGCAAGCCGAATCCTTTGCCGCTGCTGCCTGCTTAGCTAAGCGCACTGGCAATCAGGATTACTGGACTTGGTATGACAAGATTTGGAACTATAGCTGGGAACATTTTGTCGATCATCAACATGGTGCCTGGTATCGCATACTGCGCAACGACAATAGCAAAATCAGCGATGAAAAAAGTCCCGCTGGCAAGACCGATTACCACACTATGGGTGCCTGTTATGAAGTGCTCAATGTAATCGGAGCCTTCGCACATCATGGCTAATTTCCCTCAATTCGTCTGTCCGGGCGAGGCATTGACCGACATGATAAGAACCGGTCCGGATCAATGGCAAAGTCTGGTCGGTGGCTCAACCTGGAACGTGGCACGTAGTCTCGCTAAGTTAGGATTAAGTACCGGCTTTGCGGGCGGCATCAGCATGGATTTATTTGGTGATGCCCTGTATGCAGCAAGTGAGCAAGCCGGTTTAGATTTACGCTTAATTCAACGTTTTCAGCGCTCACCTCTACTCGCCATCGTCGGCGAAACTGCGCCACCTAGTTATTTTTTTATTGGTGACGACAGTGCGGATTTACACTTTGCACCCCATGATTTACCGCAAGGCTGGGACCAGCATTTGCAATGGGCACATTTTGGCGGCATCAGCCTGGCGCGTGAACCATTGGCGACGACTTTAGTCAGCCTCGCTAAACAACTCAAACAGCAAGGCGTTAAGATTAGTTACGATCCCAACTTCCGTAATTTGATGGATGCGCGCTACGATGAGACTTTACGCAACATGTGCCTTGTGGCAGACGTGATCAAAGTCTCAGACGACGATATCCGTGGCTTATTTCGTACTCAAGATATTGATGCAGCATTTGTCGAATTGCGACGTTTCAATCCGGATGCCCTTGTCTTGTACACCTGCGGTGCGGCGGGCGCGTCCCTGTATGTCAAAGATCAATCCTGGTCGGCGCCACCACCGGCGATACAAGTTATCGATACCGTGGGCGCTGGTGATGCCAGTATCGCTGGGCTTCTATATAGCCTGCACACCTCGCCACAGAAATCATGGCAACAACATCTGGAATTCTCAGTAGCGAGCGGTGCTGCTGCCTGTCTCGCCGCTGGTGCACAAGCGCCTAGTGTGGAACAAATTTTGGCACTGCTAAGTAAATAAACAAATAAGATCATCAAGCGCACTCACCTGGAAGAGACATCCCATGCTAAAGACACTAAAAACAACTTGCCTAATGCTGGCGCTCGTATTCAGCACCAGTTCAAATATCGCGCAGGCCGCCGACATGAGCGAAGCCCAATCGCTGGCCATGGCCAACAAAGTAAAACGGGAAACGCAACATGCCTGGCAAGCTTATAAACAATATGCTTGGGGTCACGACGCATTAAAACCTTTGAGCAAATCTAGTCATGATTGGTATGGCACATCGCTCTTGATGACACCTGTCGATGCGCTCGATACCTTGCTGATCATGGGCTTAAAGAAAGAAGCCAAAGAAGCACAGGAATTAATCGCGACCAAGCTCAATTTTGATCAAGACATTGATGTACAAAATTTTGAAATCACGATCCGTCTGTTAGGTGGCTTGCTGTCTTCTTATCAGATGACAGGCGACAAGCGATTACTCAAACTGGCTGAAGATCTCGGCGATCGACTATTACCGGTCTTTGATTCGCCGACGGGCATGCCTTATACCCACGTCAATCTTAAAACCGGCAAAGTGCGTGGCGATGTCAGTAACCCAGCAGAAACGGGCACGCTGCTGCTCGAATTTGGCATGTTAAGCAAATTGACCAACAAGCCCGTGTATTACGACAAAGCCAAAAAAGCCTTAGTCGCTACTTACGAACGTCGCTCGACTATAGGTTTGGTTGGTTCAAATATCAATGTGGTGACAGGTGTCTGGACCAATCAAAGTTCACACATAGGCGGAGGTATCGACTCTTACTACGAATACATCTACAAATGCTGGCGCTTATTTGGCGATCAAGATTGCAAAGCCATGTGGGAGAACAGCATTAAGAGTGTCAATCAATATTTAGGCGACGAAGCCCCTAGCGGTTTCTGGTACGGTCATGCCAACATGGAAACCGGCAAGCGTACTGCAAGCTTGTATGGCTCGCTCGACGCCTTTATGCCTGCTTTATTAGTACTAGGTGGCGACTTGGATCGCGCACAACGCCTGCAAGAATCCGGCCTCAAAATGTGGCGTCTGCATGGCATAGAACCTGAATCCTTAGATTATCAAAAAATGGCAGTTGAGTCTGCCGGCTATCCCTTGCGTCCCGAAATCATAGAATCTGCTTACTACCTGTATCGAGCAACGGGTGACGTCAAATATCGTCAAATGGGTAAAGAATTCTTCACTGATTTTGTACGCTACTGCCGTGAGCAGGCAGGTTACGCCGCGTTGAAAGATGTGCGTACTAAAGCTAAAACGGATTCCATGGAAAGTTTCTTATTCGCGGAAACCTTCAAATACTACTACCTCTTATTCGCACCAAAATCGGCGCTTGATTTTGATAAAGTGACGTTTAATACTGAGGCACATCCTTTGCGTTTGCCGAAATAAACGAAAGAATCGGGTAGCGATTCAGTCGTGACAAACACAGGTCAAAACCTCTCAAGGCTGAGACGCAGAGGCGCTGAGGAGCGCAGAGGAAAGCGAAGATTTTACTTTTTTTCTTCGCGCATATTCTCAACTCGATGTTTAGGTGTTTGCTTTTTTGGATTCACAAACCTGAGTAAGCACAAAATCAATCACTTGGAATGCAGCGCGCGTGGCGCACCCAATATGACAATCTAGCAGGAGAACATTTTGAAATTGAGCCGAACAACAAGCACACTGCTTCGTTCTTTACTTGCCCTCAGCTTGTCCAGCGAGCTGTGTTTCGCGCAAACCGCAGTACCAAGCAGCGCACCACTTAGCACACCGGTCAACACCTTCATCGGCACCCAAGACGATGGCAATACCTTCCCTGGTGCATCAGCGCCTTTTGGCATGATGCAGGTAAGCCCTATCGGTGAGCACTACTCTGGCTGGCGTTATACCGATCCTAAAATCCGTGGCTTTGGACATTTCTTTTTATCGGGTGCGGGCTGTTGGGAACAAGGCGGTCAACTTTCGGTCTTACCGGTAACCGGCAGCATACAGGCCGGTGGTGATTTCGATACCAGCAAAGCGAGCAGCTTTGATCACAAAAAATACGCGGCCAGCTATACGCACGAAGGCGAAGTAGGTGATGCTGGCTATTTCAAAATCAAACTCACCAGCTACGGTGGCATCACGGCGGAAGCAACCGCTCTGACCCGTGCCGCAGCCGAGCGTTATACTTTTGCACCGGCTGCGACACAAGGGCACATCTTGGTCAACGTCGGGCAGGCAAATGAACGTCACAATGTCGCGGGCAGCAGCTTGCAAGTCATCGACGATCGCACCATAGAAGGCAAACTCGTCACCCTCAGTTTTTGTGGTGGCACCAAATACATCACCTGGTTCCGTATGGAATTTGACCGCCCTTTCAAAAGCCATGGTGTGTGGAATGAAGCGGGTGGCAAAGAAGGCATACGCAGTTTCAGTCAACAAGGTGAAGTTCGCCCTCATGGTGCCTGGTTCACCTTCGATGTCAGCAATCAAAAGCCGGTCACCGCGATTACGGCCATCTCTCATGTGGATGCAGAAGGCGCGCGCCGAAATTTGCGTGCCGAAGGGATGAAGCAAGGCCAGTTATTGAGCTTTGACAGCATGCGTCAACAAGCGCAAAACGCCTGGCAACAGGAGCTTAGCAGCATCAAAATTACGGGTGGTAGTCAGGATGAGCGTACTGTCTTTTATACGGCCTTGTATCATTCGCTTTTGCAGCCATTGACTGGCAATGACGTGGATGGTCGCTATCGCGGTTGGGACAATCAGTTACATACAGTCGATCTCAAAAAGAAGGAAACCTACTACGAATATTTTTCGCTATGGGATACCTATCGCGCGCAAAATCAATTGATCGCTTTAATCCGTCCAGAGCGCGCCAAAGACATCGCGAACTCCGTACTAAAGATCCACGAACAAGGTGGCTGGCTGCCACGTTGGGGCTATGCCAGTTATGAAACCAATGTGATGACGGGTGATCCGGTTACACCTTTCCTGGTGGACTTGTGGCGCTATGGTGCACTCAAAGGCAAGGAGCAACAGGCTTATGCAGCATTACGTCAAAATGCGTTTGGCGTGCCTGCATTCAAAGTGAGAGCACAAGGTCGCGCCGGCAATCCAAATTATTTGCAAAACGGCTTCGTCCAATACGACCGCGCATTTCCCGCCAAAGGCATGGATGTCGATCCACATCATGGCGGCTCAGCCACCATGGAATATGCGCAGGCGGACGGTGCACTTGCCTATATGGCGATCGCTTTAGGTAAAAAGGATGACGCTGCGATCCTGAAAAAACGTGCGCAACATTGGCGAAACGTATGGGACAAAACGGTACTCGATAAGGAGTTAGGCTTTCAAGGATTCCCCCGTGCTCGACTAGATAATGGCGAATGGTATACCGAGATTGATGGCAGCTACAGTCCACGTTCAGAACACGGCTTCCATGAAGGCACCTCTTGGCAGTATCAATGGCTGGTACAACAAGACGTTGCTGGCTTAGTGCAAGCCATGGGCGGTCGCGAATTAGCGGGCAAACGTCTCGATGCTTTCTTCGCGCTCGATGCACTACAAAAAAATCCCTATGAAGCCGTGCGTAAAGACTGGGTAGTCGGCCCTTACAGCTACTACAATCAATATCGCTACAATCCTAACAACGAACCCGATTTGCATGCACCGTGGATGTACACCCACATAGGTCAAGCATGGAAAACCACCACCGTCGCCCGTGCCGCAGAAACTTTGTTCAGCAATGCCCCCAATGGCGTGACCGGCAATGATGATCTCGGCACGATGTCAGCCTGGTATATTTTTAGTGCCTTAGGTATTTATCCCTCGACGCCAGGCACTGGGGACTTCTTATTGCATGCACCTAAATTCGCACAAGCCCACATTGATCTGGGTAACGGAAAAAACTTGCATATCAACGCGGACAATCACAATACGAAAAACATTGGCTATATTCAGAGCGCCCACTTTCAAGGCAAAGCACAGAACAAGGTTTTTCTAACTTGGGAACAAATTCAAGCGGGAGGAAAATTAGAGTTTGAATTGAGTGCGACACCGCAGTCATGGGGTAGTCAGCTTGATGCTTTGCCTGTTGGCTTGATCAGCAAAATCAAATAATTTTGAGCTTCGTAGGGCAGGTGCAAACTGCCCTAGCTTACACTATCGACTGGACAGAAAAGTTCAGCTCAAAAAAACACGATAGTCTTCTCATCAAACAAAGCATCTTCGTCCCAACCAAAGTTCACATAAATAAACTTGGTCTTCGACTGTTGAGGATGATATTCAAAATAAGTGCTTGACTGCCCTGCGCCATATTCACCGCAACCAAAATCACGCGGCTCTTTTTGTAATTGCCTATCGATTTGACGTTTATATTTTCCAGGCTTGGGCATAATCTCAAAACGCTGTAGCAAAGGATCATCATTCCACTGCGCCTTAGCGATGACACCGCACTGCTTGCGCGCGACAATTTGATCTCGCTTATTCTTACTCTTATCAGTCGAATCATTGATCACGATCTGCTCTACAAACTGTTTTTGAATTGACTCAGTGATACCTTGATCAGCTGGTTTCGATAACACGCGGATTAAGTATTGACTGCCAAATGTCACAGGATCAGATGGTCGACGCATTTTTATCCAATCACCTTCCCGATGTAATTCGTAATGTGCCGCTGGGTCTTCGCAGTCCTTAAACAATAGTCGTACCCCTAACTCTTTAAATTCGTAGGGTTTCCACGTACATCCAGCACCCGCATCGCGGGATGGCGTTTGTGCTTCGGCATCATTCGCGATGAGGCCATTAACCACAAAAAGCAAAAATAGGCACAAGAAAAATCTCATATAATCCACAATAAGAAAACACATCAATCAATCCACAAAAAACGACACACCTGCCTTCTTCTACAGTATGCCACCTGCCGATCAAACAAAGAAGTTCGATGCCGAAGTGAGTAAGCGAAGTTTTGACCCGGTGTTTGATCAGAATACACGCATCTTAATTTTAGGTAGTTTACCGGGTGACGCCTCGCTCGCTCAGCAACAATATTACGCCCATCCACAAAATCGCTTTTGGCATCTCTTATCTGACGTAATCCAAATTGATTTAGTCGCGCAAGCATATTCATTACGCTTACAAACTTTATTGCAAAACCACATAGGTTTATGGGATGTCGTCGCTCAGGCAAAGCGACGCGGCAGTCTCGATAGCCAGATTCGTGAGCGCGACGATAATGATTTACTAGCGCTACTTGCCAGGCTCCCGCAGTTAGATACCATAGCCTTTAACGGTGGCACGGCGGCTAAGTTAGGTCTAAAAATACTAGGTGAACATCAAACGCGCTACCGTATTCTTCAACTCCCCTCTAGCAGCCCAGCATATACACAGGCTTACGCCTTAAAGCTGATTTCATGGCTGGCGCTAAACAATAGAACATAATAAGAAGGCAATATTATTGATTCTGTTTATCGGTAGATATCTTTATTTATTTTTCAGCAAAGACAGAACTTAAGTAACACAGTCGCCTCTAACAAGCAGGGAAATCAAGTAGTACAAATAACATTATTTTCCCAAATTCATTAATTTCAAGGAGTCAGCAGTATGCGTTTATTCACTTTATTTGCACTGGCATGTGTCGCACTTCCGACCTTGGCCTATGCACAGTCGGACGATAAGTTTCGACAGCTAGAAGATGTTTTACCCACCCCGACCTCGATCCGCGCCGCTTCTGGTGCGCCCGGTCATGCCTATTGGCAGCAACGTGCTGATTACGTCATCCGCGCCACATTGGATGAAGAAAAACGTGCTATCACGGGTGCCGAAACCATCACCTATCACAATAATTCACCCGATACCTTGAATTACCTGTGGGTGCAATTGGACCAAAATATTTTCAAGCCTGATTCTGACGCCAACACCACGGCGACCTATCCTTCCAGAGACGCGTGGAAAAACCCGAATGCCATGAGCTTCGCGGCGATGAATAGTCTGAATGAACATGCTAAATTCGACGGCGGCTTTAAAATCGGCAGTGTTAAAACTGCGGACGGGCAGGCACTCAAATATGTCATCAATCGCACCATGATGCGCATCGATCTGCCACATAGCCTGAAGCCGGGTGAAAAATTCGTCTTTAGTATGGACTGGAAATACAATATCAACGACGGCATGGTGTTATGGGCACGTACAGGCTACGAACATTTCAAAGAAGACAAAAACGATATCTTCGAAATTGCCCAATGGTATCCACGCATGGCTGCTTACTATGATGTTTATGGCTGGCAGCACAAACAGTTTTTAGGATCGGGGGAATTCACTTTAGAATTTGGCGATTACGATGTGCAAATTACCTTACCTAGCGATCACGTCATCTCAGCCACCGGTGAACTCAGCAATGCCGACACCGTCTTGACCGCGACGCAACGTGAACGTTTAAAACAAGCACGTACAGCGAGCAAACCGGTGGTCATAGTGACACAAGAAGAAGCCGAGAAAGCAGAAAAATCTCGTGCGACGTCCACCAAAACCTGGCATTTTAAAGCGAAGAATGTGCGTGACTTTGCTTGGGCATCCTCACGTAAATTTATCTGGGATGCGCAAGGCTACAAAACCGGTAGCAGTAATGGTTTAGCGATGTCTTTCTATCCAAAAGAAGCCAATCCTTTGTGGGGTCAATATTCTACACAAGCCGTCATCCATACTATTGAACAATACAATAAATACAGCTTGGAATATCCATACCCAGTCGCGCAGTCAGTCAATGGTCCACAAGGCGGCATGGAATATCCTATGATCGCGTTTAACGGCGGTCGTCCGACTAAGGACAAAAAAACCGGCGCACTGACCTATTCCAAGCAAACCAAATATGCCATGATCAGCGTCATCATTCATGAAGTGGGTCATAACTATTTCCCTATGATCGTCAACTCCGATGAGCGCCAATGGTCATGGATGGATGAGGGCTTGAACTCTTTCATGCAGACTTTGGCTGAGCGTGCATGGGAAGAAAACTACCTTGATTTATTCCCTAGCGAGCCACGCGGTATCGTGGACTACATGCGCAGTAAAAACCAATCTCCGATTATGACCAACTCAGAATCGGTGCTGCAGTTTAGCAACAACGCCTACGCCAAACCAACGGCTGGTTTGCACATCCTGCGTGAAACCATCTTAGGTCGTGAATTATTTGATTTCGCGTTCAAAGAATATGCACGTCGTTGGAAATTTAAACGTCCTACTCCTGCCGACTTTTTCCGCACCATGGAAGATGCTTCAGGCACCGATCTGGACTGGTTCTGGCGCGGCTGGTTCTACACCACCGATCCAGTCGATATCAGCATCGATGGCATCACGCAATATCAAGTATCTAGCAAAGATCCTGAGGTAGAAAAAGCCTGGAGACGTGCTCAGAAAAATGAAGAGCCTGTGTCACTCGCAGTGCAACGTGATAAAGGTGTTTTACCGCGCCGTATCGATAATCAGGAAGGTCTGAAAGACTTCTACAACGAGCATGATGATTTCACTGTCACCAATAAAGATCGCAATAACTATAACGATCTGTTGAAATCTTTGGATGAAGATGAAAAAGCCATGCTGAAATCAGGTAAGTATTATTACCTCGCCGATTTCTCTAACGTAGGCGGCATGGTCATGCCTTTGATTTTGGAGATTCAATTGCAGAGCGGTAAAAAAGTCATACAACGCATCCCAGCGGAAGTGTGGCGTTATAACTCCAAAAAATTGACTAAGCTGATCGTCACTGATGAACCTATGGTGAGCCTGACGCAAGATCCTTATCTGGAAACTGCCGACATCGATCTCAATAATAATTCCTGGCCACGTAAGATCACCAAATCGCGCTTGGAATTATTCAAAATGAATCAACCTACAGGCAATATGATGATTGACTTCAATACGCCTTTAAAGAAAGACGAAAAGAAGGATGAGAAAGAAGCAGAAAAACCTGCGAAGTAACATAGCCTAGAAGAAAAAACACCCTGCCATCGAAAGAAATTGAAAGCCTCAATTTCTCAGATGTCAGGGTGTTTTTTTATTGGCTAAACATTAATTCGGCGTGCAATCTTGTACCAAAGTCACATTGGCAGGAATTTGCTGCTGGCAATAAACTTGCGTGGCGCCCGTTACAGTGACATAGGTGTAAGTGTAGTATCGACCGTCCGGACCATAGTGTGGCTGTATAAATTTATACACGCCCACCCAAGGACCACGTGGCTGAGGACCAGGATCTTTTGGTACGCCCGTGCCATTGATATTGGCAGCGACCGCGCTAACTGCAACAGCACTTAATAGTGCGCCCAAAAATGCAGCACGCAAACTCAGATTTTTAAATTTCATAAGGCTTCCTTTTTTTATCGTTAATTAAATTCTTTCAACTTGCGTATCGATATTTCACGATACTAAAAAAGCTAAAAGAATACTTGTCTCCTTCAGGCTACTGACAAAACCCAATACATCATCAATAACCTGAGTTAATTATCTTGCTTAAATTTATTAATATAAAGACTTGCTTAAATGAAGAAACAATTTTTTACATTGTGTGCACATATTCTTGCAAGCACAGCAATCTGACAAAAATAAATTTCAAGCGTGTCGATTGAAGCCGCAGCCGAACGTCATAATTGTGAAGCAGCGATGAAGCAGCAATGTTGTACAGCTGGCTTCGGTTTTTTGGAAAATTCTTATCCCTTTCAAATAGTCAACCTAGGAGAACCGCATGCAATACATGTTACTTATCGCCACCAGCGAAGCGCTAGAAGCTGCAATGGATCAAAACGAATTAGGCGACATCATCGCCGCCTATGGCCCTTACACCGATGCCATGGTAGAAGCCGGGGTTCTCGTAGCAGGACAACGGCTACGTGAATCGACTACTGCCACCACGGTCAGTATTCGCGATGGCAAAACCAGCTTACTTGACGGCCCGTATGCCGACACCAAGGAACAACTGGGCGGCTTCTACATTATTGAAGTACCCGATCTCGATGCAGCTATCAGTTGGGCAGCGCGTTGTCCGAGTGCGCACATAGGCTCGATTGAAGTACGTCCGATCTGGCCTATGTAATTTTGGTGACAACTCGCCTATGCAAACCCAAACCGAGCAAGCAAACCCACAGTTGATATCATCATTGGTGCGGCGTAGCTATGGTCGTTTGCTGGCGATGCTCTCAGTTCGCTCTGGCGATCTGGCAAGTGCAGAAGATGCACTTGCCACGGCATTTGAGGCGGCTTTAAAAAACTGGCCAGAGCAAGGCACACCAAGCAATCCAGAAGCCTGGTTATTTACCGTCGCACGTCGTCAGTTAATTGATCAGGCCAGAAGCGCACAGACGCAGCAACGTCATCAAGAAGAATTCAGCTATCTAGTCGACGAAGCTGTCGCCGAATGCGATCCGCTCGCGATATCTGACCAAAGGCTGGCACTGATGTTCGCCTGTACCCATCCCGCCATTGATCGCAACATACGTGCACCGCTCATGTTACAAACTCTCTTGGGTTTTGATGCTGCCAGCATTGCATCGGCATTTTTAATCGCACCCAGTAATATGGCGCAACGCTTAGTCCGAGCCAAACACAAAATCCGCGTGGCTGGCATACGCCTATGCATTCCTGATCAAAGCGCGATTAGCGATGGCTTAGACGCAGTGCTCGATGCGATTTACAGCATCTACACCACAGCATGGTCACAAACCAGCGATGGCGAAATTCAACAAGCTAATCTGGCCGAAGAAGCACTCTGGCTCACGCAACTTTTAAGTGAACTAGCACCGCAAGAACCGGAAGTTTTTGGTTTGCTCGCACTGATGCTCTATGCAGAGTCACGTCGCGCAGCGCGCCAAGATGGCCATGGCAATTACGTGCCGCTGCAAGAACAAAATTGCCAGTTATGGGATCACGACAAAATCGATCTGGCCGAACAATACTTGCGTCATGCCAGCAATATGCAAAGACGCGGACGCTTTCAAATCGAAGCAGCGATACAATCCGCCCACGCAGTACGCAGACTCCAAGGTAAAGCAGACTGGCAAGCCATTAACAAACTCTATGATCAACTCTACCAACTCACTGCGTCGCCGGTAGTGGCAATCAATCACGCCGTCGCGCTAGCAGAAATCATAGAGCCGCAAATCGCCCTCGCCCAACTAGAGCAGCTAAGTAACAATGCAGAATCAAAAGAAGGTCTAAACAACTACCAACCCTACTGGGCAGCCAACGCGCACTTACAACAACTCTGCGGCAATATCGATGCCGCAAGGCATGCTTACCAGCTAGCTATCGGTCTTTGCACAGATCAGGCGGCTCGTGGTTTTTTACAGGGGCAATTGAAGAAAATCGACTCTACTCCAAACACGAACTAGGCTTCTTTATTCTGAAGTAATAAATAGTCGTGCCGATATTCGGCCGAAGATTTTCATACCGCGCCACACTCCAAGCTGTTCAAAGCAGCGGTATCTATACAAGCCAAATCGTTCGAAAAAAATGATGCAAATACGCCCTTCTCCTGAAAGCGGGAAGCAGGGAGTTTTGTCGCCACCTGTGATATTCCCTCTCCCACTCGCGGCAGAAGGTTAGATTGAGAGTGGTTCAGAAGCGGTATGATAGTTTTAAAGGCGAAGTAGCTAAAAGCCAGCGTTTTTAGATTCTGAAATATCGTTAACCGAGCCTGAAAATCCCTCATCCCCGCCCCTTCTCCCGCTTGCGGGAGAAGGGAGTTTTGTCGCCAGCTGTGATATTCCCTCTCCCACTCGCGGCAGAAGGTTAGATTGAGAGTGGTTCAGAAGCGGTATGATAGTTTTAAAGG
>NZ_JBXARG010000029.1:29606-38747 GCF_058808015.1 Undibacterium sp. GW821-FHT11H02
CAAAGTAGCTAAAAGCTAGCGTTTTTAGATTCTGAAATATCATTAACCGAGCCTGAAAATCCCTCATCCCCGCCCCTTCTTCCGCTTGCGGGAGAAGGGAGTTTTGTCGCCGCCTGTGATATTCCCTCTCCCGCGAGCGGGAGAGGGCTAGGGTGAGGGTGGTTCAGAAGCGTTATGATAGTTTTAAAGGCAAAGTAGCTAAAAGCTAGCGTCTTTAGATTCTGAAATATCATTAACCGAGCCTGAAAAACCCTCATCCCCGCCCCTTCTCCCGCTTGCGGGAGAAGGGAGTTTTGTCGCCAGCTGTGATATTCCCTCTCGCGCACGCGGGAGAGGGTTAGGGTGAGAGTGGTTCAGAAGCGGCGTGATAGTTTTAAAGGCAAAGTAGCTAAAAGCTAGCGGTTTTAGATTCTGAAATATCATAAACCGAACCTGAAAATCCCTCATCCCCGCCCCTTCTCCCGCTTGCGGGAGCAGGGAGTTTTGTCGCCACCTGTGATATTCCCTCTCCCGCGAGCGGGAGAGGGCTAGGGTGAGGGTGGTTCAGAAGCGGCATGATAGTTTTAAAGGCAAAGTAGCTAAAAGCTAGCGTTTTTAGATTCTGAAATATCATTAACCGAGCCTGAAAAACCCTCATCCCCGCCCCTTCTCCCGCTTGCGGGAGAACGGAGTTTTGTCGTCACCTAGATTTGTTTAGGCAGCAAAGCCTTGAACAGAACGAAGTGGTCAGCGTAGAAAATTAAATCCTAGTCAAGCGCACCAAGAATATGTTCAGCAATGAGTTTATCCGTAATTTGATGCGGATTACGCACGCCATAGTTAGTCGTCGTCACCAATGCCACCATGTCAAGATCAGGAAAAACCACGACCTTATTACCACCGGTTCCCGCCATTTGATACGACTGATGCTTCACGCCTTTTGCGCTATATGGATACAACCAAAGCAGATAGCCGTAATTGCGTTCTTCGTCGACCTGCGCTTGCGGTGACACCGATGCTTTCACCCATGCCGCTGGCAACACTTGTTGTCCGTGCCATGTGCCGCCATTGGCAAGCAACTGTCCGAGTTTCAAAAGATCACGGCTACGCAAACCCAAGCCACCACCGCCTTGCGCTAAACCTAAAGGAGAAAATTGCCACTCCGCCTTCGTGATGCCCAAAGGCGCAAACAGCGCTTTTTGTGCAAAATCCTGTAACGGCATTTTGCTTGCGCTTTGCACCACTGCGCCTAAAGTGGTGGACCCCGCGGTGCAATAACTAAACGAACGACCGTAGGGCGATGCTGATGGTTTGGGAATCCAGGCAGGAAAACCCTTGATAGGCAAATCGAGATAAAACTTTACCCAATCTTCAATCAGATACATGCGTTCTTCATTGCCGCGCGAGAACTGATTCTGATCATCACACTCCATCATCGAGCTCATGGTCAATAAATCTTCGACCGTGATTTTTGCCTTGCGCGGATCTGGATTGTCTAATGCTTTTTTTGGCCTCAATTGACTAAGGATAGGCGTCGTGAGCGTCATATGGCCACGAGCTATCGCCGCTCCGGCTAACATACCTGTAACTGTCTTAGTTGCAGAACGCGTATTGCGCATGCCCTCGACACCGTCGGCATCATAGTAAGATTCAAACACGAGCTGGCCGCGTCGGGCGATCAAGACACTCGTAATCTGCTGAAATGTTCCCTTCTTGATCGCTTCATCCATCGCCGCTAGTTTCGTCGCATCTAATTTTTGCGTAGCGGGTAAGGCTTTCACCCAATCGTTCTTGTCATTTTGCGGCGCTGCCAATGCATAGCCGTTCAACAGCATGGTGCAGATCACAAGTCCCAAGGCTGGTTGACGTTTCATATCAAATCTCCATTCGTTAAGTCGCTATAAATCATTAATTCATTCGTATGAATAAGCTCCATCTTGAACGAAGAGTTCAGTGCAGTCTTGGATATTTGAAACCAGCTTTTAAGCTGCTCAGTTGGGCAAAACCAGTCGGTGTCAAACCCCACTGTTGCATGAATGCCCGATTTAAATGACTTTGATCGCAGAATCCACAACTAAGCGCGATATCACTCAATGCTTGATCGCTGGTCATCATCAGTTGGGTAGCACGCTCGACGCGACGCCGACGTAAATCATCACCCGGAGTACAGCCCAGATGGCGCAGATACTGACGTGCCAGGTAGACGCGATGTACGCCGATAGACTCAGCGATATCGGCGATTCCCAAATCCTGATCCGATAAATCGGCAATCATTTCCTGAGCACGTTGCAACCACGGTGGCGGATTTAGCGATAAGGGAATTTGCGCGTTTAAGCTGCTCAAGACATTCAAGGTCAGCACTTCTAAATCAAGTTTGAGGGCGTCACCAGAAGATGCCGCTTTGAGCAAGGCAAACGCCTGTTGAATGAGCAATGGATCATGATGACGTAACGCAAAATCAGGCAATTTGATCTGTTCATAGAGATCACGCGAGTCATCTGCATCAAAACTAATTGCAAAGAAGCACCCGCCTTCTCCTGCAAAACGATCTCTATGCACGACATCGGGCGGATTGTAGACCAGCACAGGCCCTTCACGCTGCACTCCCGCCGCCGAAGTGACATAACGACCCCGCGTCGCCAACACCATATGCGCGCCAGCATGGCTATGTTCTTTCACCTCATGCTCAGGTACAGTCGCTTGCAAATGACTTAAGCCGATACGCGGAAAACGTCGTTCAAATGCATTCGTGCCGTAATACTGCCCTGTAGGGAATTTGTCTATCATCCGCAACACCTCGGTTGTTTGGAAAAATTGTTGATTCAAATCTTGATCTTAGTCTTTCTTAATCCCAATCCACGCTTTGATCTAACAAAAAGCCGAAGTGTAGATTCAAGCGAATATACATTCCATCACCTTCAGATCAAACGGCATATCAGATGCATAGCCTGCAAAAAATGAGAGTAAAGCATTGTTTCGCCTAAAAACTAAAATTCTTCACTTTCCCCTTGACCCTGACACTACGTCAGGCTTTACAGTGTGTCTCATGTTCAATTGATGTTCGCTCAAAGAGGCACCCTATGTTGTTAAAAATTGGCGAATTAGCGCAACGCACCGGGATTACGGTGCGCACCTTGCATCACTATGACAAGTTGGGATTGCTCACGCCCTCGGGTCGCTCTGAAGCTGGCTATCGCTTATACAACCGTCACGACATTGCACGGCTGCATAGGATTCAGGCTTTGCGCCGTTTGGATTTATCCCTACAAGAAATTGCTGAGCTAATCCAAGGCGATACCGCTGATCTGCGTAGTGTGATTAGCCAACAAATTTTGAGTCTGCAAGAGCAAATCAAACAAAGCCAGGAGCTGCGCGAGCGTTTACTGGAATTGGACGAGCAACTGCAGCAACATGATCAGCCGAATATGGATTATTGGTTATCGACTTTAGAAATGATGAGCCTGCGGTCTAAATATTTCAGCCCCGAAGACATCGCATTATGGCGTCAGCATAAAGATGTCAGTAGCGGAAAAATGGATATGGCAATGCAACCCATCGTGGCGCAAATCCGCGAATTCATGGACGCCAAAATCGCGCCCAGTGAGCCTCAGGTTTTAGTGCAAGTACAAAAATGGCTAGAGACTGTGCATCAATCCGTGCCAAATCCACGTCTTCTAAAAAAATTCGCTGACATGCATAGAGACGAGCCGTCCATACAAGCCATGAGCGGCGTCGATAACGCCATGATGGATTACATCAATGTGGCAGCGATAGAGATTCGTTACCAAATCTATCGCCGGTATTTGAGCGAAGAGGAATGCCAATATTTCCGTCCCTCGTTTATGCGCAATATGGATAAGTGGACTGAGCTATTTATCGACCTCAAAAAATTCATCGATGCGGGAATGGATATCACCGATCCTATTGCCTTAAAACGCATCCAAGATTGGCGCTCAATGTTTTTAGATGCCTGGGGCAATCGCGTGGAAACGGTGCAAAAGATACGGCAAATCCATGAAAAAGAACCTCGATTAACGATAGGCGGTGGCTTGTCGCAAGAAGTGCTTGATTACGCGGTCAAAGGCCTACGTTATTTAGAAACGCAGAATTCGACTGCGCCGGCCTCGCCCAAAGTCGCAAAAGCGATGTCCAGAAAATCGATGACGAAATAAGCGCCTAAGCAAATACCAGCAAATCCCACAACACATTATCGATCACACTAAGCAGCCAAGTCCGGCGGACAAGGCTATCCCTTTATCTGGAGTTTTTATGAATAACGATTCAAAACCCGCACGCGGCTTTATGCGTGACCGCAATTTTCTGTGGATGCTAACGGGTGGCATCACCTCTATGCTAGGCGATCAATTTACTCTCATCGCGCTGCCCTGGTTGGTACTGCAAATGAGCCATGACACGCTCACACTGGGTATCGTGCTGGCACTACTCGGCATTCCGCGTGCCCTCTTTATGTTGATTGGTGGCGCGGTCGTCGATCGCTATGATCCCAAGTCAGTGATGATGATTGCCAAGTACATCAATACCGTTTTACTGGCGGTTCTGGTGGTGCTGCTAATGACGTCCAGCCTGAGCTTATGGATGATCTACCTGATTGCCTTACTCTTGGGATTATCGACGGCGTTTAGTATTCCAGCGGGCACCTCGATGTTGCCACGCGTAGTCGCCGCAGAACACTTACAAGCAGCGAATGGCATGATGCTAGGCTTACGTCAGATCACCTTCTTTTTAGGCCCTTTGATGGCGGGTGGATTAATCGCGCTATTAGGTGATCACACCACTGCATCGCAAGCTGGACTAGCAGCGAATTTGGATACGGCGAACCTGATGAATATCGCCGACAAAAAAGGTCTGTCGATGGCATTTTTTGTCGATTGCTTTAGCTATGGATTTTCCGCATGGACTTTGTCACATGTGAACATGTTAGCGATCAAGACTGATCAAGCAACAACAAAGCAATCCGAAGTAAAGCAATCATTACTCAGCGCCACCATGAGCGGCCTACGTCATTGCTGGAACGACACCATGATGCGCACCTGTTTTTTGTATTGGTCAGCCATCGCTTTTTTAATCATGGGACCGATGCAAATCGCCATGCCTTTATTAGCGCAACAACTAGGCAATAACGCCGGTGTACTCGGCCTATTAGCCGGTGCACATGGCGCAGGCACGCTGCTAGGCATGGCCATGTCCTCCATCTTTCCCAAGCTGCGACTAGGTAGTTTGGGCAGCACGATTTTACTGATCGACACCTTAGTCGCGCTGCTATTTATGCCTATGGGATTGATCCACTTCGCGTGGCAAGGTGCTGTCACTTTATTAGCGATAGGCACACTCGGCGGCTATCTGCACGTCGCAGTCTTCACGTGGATACAACGCCAGGTACCACCCGCCATGTTGGGACGCGCGATGAGTATTTTCATGTTCATTTTTATGGGCATCAGCCCCGTCTCTGCGGCACTGACAGGATGGCTAATGCACAGCCTTAGCCTGACCCAATTATTTGCAGGCAGCGGCGCACTCTTGATCGTGATCGTGGTTATCGCTTTGCTGGTGTCACCGATACGACAGATGCGTGATGCTGGTAAGGCGATTTGATTTAATTCAATTTGATTCTGTGCCTGACGCTTTATGGCGTCGGCACCCTTATCTTCTCGGCTTACGACACATGTAATTATCTTCCTTAAAATGCAAAAAAACCTCAGAGAGAAAAACAAACAGCGGCCTCAATTAATCGTCATTCCTGCGTGCTCTTAGCAGGAATCCAGTGGCGTTCGTTGATCGACAAAAGTCGCTAGACTCCTGCCTACGCAGGAGTGACGGTTAATGAAATTTGCTGTTCATTCGACTTGTGCAGATACCTATGCTTTCAAGGCGAGGCTTGGAATAGAGATGGGTTTAGTCGACCAAAACCAACACAATCAAACACCCAAAAATAATCACCCCACCGCGCCACCCAACACAGACCGCGCCATATCAAACGCCAAACCATAATAAGGCCGCCCGTTAAATTCAAACTCATCAATCACCGTCATCCCCAGTTTCTTGGTATGCGCATGATACGAATGCGGATTAAGGCGATTAATAAAAGTCACGCCAATCGGATAACGCTCACACATCCCCAAACGCATAGTCTCAAACAAACGCGGGAACACCCCCAACCCGCGATACGCCGCAGCTACACACACAGGACCATACTGAAAAGAATTCGCCTCAGTAATCTCCTGTCCTTCAAAATTCAAAGCAGGCAAACGCGCCAACATAAACGGAAAAATCGGCCACTGCGCAAAGAAATCCCAAGTCCCCGCCAAGGCATAGCCGATCACGGTTTCTGATTGATCATTTGCCGACGATTCAACCGCGACGAACACACCGCCATCCGCCAATAAAGTTTCAATCTGCGCGATAGTAAATGCAGTAGTGACGAAGCCGTTCTTTTGTTCTTCTTCACTTAGGTTGCTTAATAGATTGCAGTTTTGCAGAGCTAGGATGCCGGGGATGTCTGAGGGTTTGGCTGGGCGGGTTTGGGGCATTTTGTTTTTTCGGATTTAATTGGAATTAAATTTTACGTGTAACTTTACATGGCAATTTAATATATTTTCATGGAGATATGATTATCTACTCGGCATTTGCTTACTTTTCGTATGGCATTGAAATTGCTTTTATTTTTAGCTTCGCCATTTGTAAAACTACTTAGACATAATTTCAAATTTGTTGTGACTTACATTTGAATGGAAATTAAATGGAAATAATGCACTTTGATGAGGTCATTTCACACTTAAACAAACAAAATAATCGCCCTATTTCATTATTAATGGGTAACGGTTTTAGCATGGCATATGACAAGGACATATTCTCTTACAATGCACTTTACAACTTCCTTTCATCACAAGATGATGAATTGCTTTCAAAACTTTTTGGCGCGATAAAAACGAAAAATTTTGAACTCATTATGCAGCAACTTGATACAACAATCGTTCTGCTTGATGCCTTTGATTCATCCCCAGAGTTAAAAATCAAGATCAAGTTAGCTAGTGAAAAACTAAAACAAGGCTTGCTTGAATCGATAAAGGAATTACACCCACAGCATGTATTCAAAATACCAGAGGAAAAAAGTATTGCTTGTGCAAACTTTCTAAATTTATTCGCCAATAGTAATGGACATATCTTTACAACCAATTATGACTTGCTTCTATATTGGATTTTAATGCGCCAAGATGTGCTGAAGTCTGTTGATGGATTCGGGCGGGACTTGGAAAATCCTGTAGGGGTAGCAAACGGAGAGGATGAAGAATGGTCAGAGCTACGTTGGGGGCCGAATCAGAAAGAGCAAAATGTACATTACTTACACGGGGCACTACATCTATTTGATACAGGATCTGAAATCGAAAAAGAACAATACGATTATGACGGATATCTGTTGGAAAATATTAGCACACGATTAAACGAAGGTGAGTACCCAATATTTGTAACCGCTGGAAGTGGTGATGAGAAACTTGCCCACATACGACATAATCGCTACCTTTCTCACTGTTACGATAAACTAGCGAATCTCGACGGTTCGCTGATTACATTTGGTTTTAACTTCGGTATGTATGATGAACATATTATTGAAGCAATAAATCATGCTGCGAAATACAGGTCTAAACAGCCACCAAAACTTTGGAGTATTTACATTGGCGTCTACTCAGATATCGACAAACAACACATAGAATCAATTCAATCAAAATTCCATCTCAAAGTGCGAATTTTTGACGCAATGACTGCGAAGATATGGAGTAAATGAAGTGCCTCGAAATTAAGTGCAAAACAATCCTACGTATTTTTACAGTAAGGCGTCAGAGTCAAACATAAATACGATACACAAAAATTTGAAAGCGATTATTAAATGAAAACCGTCCAGATGCCTGCAAAAAATATTTTCTAGAATCAATAACGTCTTCTCGTCCAATCGCAGCTTCAGCAGAGCTAATATGGAATGGCTTCGACACAATATCTGTCAAAGTTGAAATTCTTCTCAACTTAAACGCAAACATTAAAGGTCTAAGAAGCAATAGCGAAAAACAAGAAACTATTTAATGGCAGTAAAAACAATATGCCTGAGTCATTGAGGTTGGCTCATCATGAAGCCTGATAATTAGAACTAAGCAATAAACAATATGATCAAGATTAATATCAAACCCTTTGAATTTGCATTAGATGCATGACAATGTCAATTGTCATTGGTCTGTTATCGATTTATTGGTCTGAAAGATCTATTGACGCAGCAAAAACAATCGCTGCTGACTCTCCAACCGAAGCCACGATGAAAAAGTACATTGATAAAATTCAAGAAAAAAATGAACAAGATCGTTCGAAGTGGTTACAGCTTATGCAGGATACTAACCGTGGCGAAATCAAATTGAAAAAATAATGATTTTCAATTTTACGATTAAATTTCATTGCAAAATTCATCGCTTTATATTGATGCATATTAATTTGGAGACTATATGTCCATTTCTACAGAGGTAATGAAGCTCAAAGAAAAAATCAGGATTCTTGATGACACTTTCGTCAATCAGTTAAAACAATTTTCAACGGGCATTGGAGAATGGAGTGGTCTAAGTTTTGGCGAATTTGTTCTTGTTACTGAGCGAATCGTAAATTCCTTAAAACATATGTCTGAATATGATGCTTTAGATCTTTATCCATTTAGTTCGATTGTTCGAATTGAAAGTGCCATTGATTTGGTCTTACGCACTTTACCGAATTTTCTTAAAGAGAAATCAGCCGACAATTTTTTCGAAGCTGCAAGAGCGATGGATAATCTCCATGTGGAGCTAGCGGCATTAGGACTAACTTATCCCACCGATGGGCAAGTTAAACTTCAACGACTGGCTTCGCAATATAACGACGAACTTGGAAAGCTTGAAAAATCCAATTTAGAAGGAGAAAAACTAAGAAAAAGTGTGGAAGCCTTAATTGGACCAGCAGTATCTGGAACGGTCTCAGGTGCCTTTAATAAGAGAAGTAGAATGTTAAAGTGGGCAGGATACTTGTGGCTTGTAGCAGCACTTTTTGCCGCTGGGTTGGGGGTGTCCTGAATTTTGTGTAAACGGTGTTTAAGTTAAGCTACAGGCATACGGTCGCCGAACTGAATAGTAAATC
>NZ_JBXARG010000030.1:0-35775 GCF_058808015.1 Undibacterium sp. GW821-FHT11H02
TTGCCGAGGCACCAGCCTCGGCGGCGAACTACGCCTTGCCATCCCACCTTTTGGCTTGAACGCATCTCCCGATTTAAGTGTTAACAGGCCCTAGTGTATTCGCAGAATTAAAAGCCAGTCTCGATGAGATTTGGGAATTGCCTGCGGTGCGTGAATTTTCACTGTGGGATTTGCTGCGCACGCGTTTGTTATCGTTTGGCCTAGTCTTGGTGCTAGCCTTCCTCATGATGGTCTCACTCGTGCTCAGTGCCGCGCTGGCTGTGCTAGAACGTTATTGGGGCGGCATCTGGCAAGACGCGGCGCCGCTGCTCTCTTTGCTCGCTGGCCTGGTTGGTTTTAGTGTCATCGCTACGCTGTTTGCCGTGATCTATAAAATGCTGCCAAGAGTGCGATTATCGTGGCACGACGTCCTGATTGGTTCCTTGGGTACCGCCGCGCTTTTTACTTTGGGAAAAATATCGATCGGCCTGTATATAGGCAATGGCGGTGTCGCGAATAGTTTTGGCGCCGCTGGCTCTATCGTGGCCTTGCTATTATGGGTCTATTATTCAGCGCAAATTTTCTTTCTTGGTGCTGAATTCACGCGTCAATACGCGTTGCATTTTGGTAGTCTAAAAAGTGCTCAGACTCAAGCAAGGGTGACGGACACCATAGACCAAGCGCCGCCTAGTTTACGCTAAGAATGAGCGCATGATTCCATGAGCTCATCCATTAGCTTCGATCAAAATCATGGCGGCTTAACGCGCACCCTTATGATCTTTTTGGCCGTCATTTTTGTGGCGGCCAGCGACGTCTTTGACTTCCGCTTTCTGTTTTTGCGCATTCAATTCATCAGTTTTTGAAGGCTGAGGATGTGGATTTTTGTTGGGGGATGCTTGTTTCATGAAATTCTCCTGACAGGTGGACTATTCGGACTTAGGATTTTTGAATCATTGGTGCCGCAGTGTGACGCCAACCTGAAACATCATGCTCCAGTGCTGGCTCAGGACACGGTGCGCTACACCACTGTGCGTCAAGATATTTTCATCTTCTATGTCTTCAATCGATGCTGAATTAACAGCGTAGCGAGGCTGGCCATTGCTGTCTTTTTGCACGCTTGCTAGTGCTGCATTCGAGGATGTGGTTTCCGGCGTGTTGGCGCATGCTAAGGAGTCCACCTTGCGATCATCTTGCTTTCGACTCTAATGCCTTAAATAAAGCGTCGGTAAGTCGCGAGCAAGCGTCCCCCAACACTATTTAGACCACGTTGAAGGTATGATTGGACTTTCTAAGTCACACATAAGGAGACGCAGATGAGAAAGTTAAAGATCATAGAACACATCTCGCTGGACGGCGTGATTCAACATTCCGACGATGCCGATGGTTTTGCCTACAGCGATTGGACTGCGCCTTATCGTACGCCCGCTGGACGGGAAGCGATGCTGGCGGCATATGGTGCGAATATCGATCTGTTGTTGGGGCGTCGTACTTATGATATCTGGTCAGGTTTTTGGCCTAAGGCACCGGCCAATCCCATGGGTGATATCTTGAATGCTGCAAAAAAGTATGTGGTGACTCATCACCCCGAAAGCTTGGAATGGGGACCCTACGAAGGTATAGGCAAGGATCTGGTTGAAGATGTGCGCCGTATTAAATCGCAAGATGGCCCTGACATTGTGCTCTCTGGTAGCTCTACGCTGACATCGGCATTGTTGGAAAATGGACTCGCGGACGAAATTCTGCTGGCGGTCTACCCTGTGCTATTGGGAACAGGTAAACGCTTTTTTGCCGAGGGAACTCCGCCACGTTCGTTTGAGCTAGTGCGTACTCAGGCTTTTCCGTCGGGGATTATTTTTACTACTTACAAAGTGCTCGGTGCTTTGCAAGCTTGAATACTCTGTGAGCGTGCGGTTTTGTTTGATTTGATCGCAAAAATTTCTTACCGCATTTAAGTTTTTTTGTGACTATTCAGTCTTTATGAAACAGAAACAAACCAAACCTCTCAACACAGAGGCACAGAGGCACAGAGGCACAGAGACGCAGAGAAAAGCAAAAAAACTGTATTACTTTTCTCCTGATTTTCTCCTTTACCTCTGTGTCTCTGTGTTGAAGGGTTTTGATCTTCTTTCATAGCGACTCAATAGTAATAATGTTCTATCCATTTTAGATCGTAAGGCGTGGGCATGATGAGACTGTGCCCACCCTATGGATCATTGATAAAAGCAGCGCCCACAAACATGTTGATAGCGTTCATTGCCGCCGATATCAATCTGCTCGCCAGCCGTCATACGTTTGCCTTGTTCATCGACGCGGATGTTCATGGTGGCTTTTTTGCCGCAGGTGCAGATGTTTTTTAACTCTTCTATGGTGTCGGCTAAGGTCATCAGATAACCAGAGCCGCGGAAGGGTTCGCCTAAAAAGTCGCTACGTAGTCCGTAGCAGATGACAGGAATGCCGCGTACATGAGCTAGTCGGTGCAATTGCTTGACTTGCTCAGGTGATAAAAATTGGGCTTCATCAACCAAGATGCAATTAACCGCGGGTGCGCTGGCGAAAAAATCAAAGTCGGCATCAAAAGTCGCGGCATCGCGTTGTGGACCTAGGCGTGAGGTGATTTTGCCCGCGCCATAACGATTGTCTATAGCGGCGGTATACAGGCAAACGCTTTGCCCTTGTTCTTCATAATTATGTGCAACTTGTAGCAACGCCGTGGATTTACCGGCATTCATCGCCGAGTATCGAAAATATAACTTAGCCAATTCTGTGTTCCTGTGAGTAATTGTGTCAGATGCGTCCCTGTGTAGGGACTAGCTCATTGTACCTGGGGGCAGCTGGCTGCCGCCCATTTGTGAGTAAGATTATAAAGGCGGCTTGCGCATCATTGATCGAAGATGCGGCGATTAGCGCCAACGCTGCTCAATTTACTGGCGCCCAAGCTGAAAGAAAATATTCTTTACGCCCGACGGTGCGACTGCGATGCCAAAATACATAGGCCCCATGAAGCTATTAAATCCGGCAAATAAGCTGAGGCTTTTGCGTGTGTTATTAAATGAAATATCCTTGCCCTGATTCCAGACATTGCCTAATTCCAGGCTACTACCCATAAACAGGCTTTGCCCCGCCAGATCAAACTTGAGGGCGCGGTATAAGTAGGTGGCGCTGGCGTACAGCATGAAGTCACCGGCGAACTGATCAGGTTGGTAGGCCGAGAGTTGCTGGAATCCACCCAAGGTCGAGCCTATGCCTTGTACCTCTTTATTCGGCAAGAAAAGACCAGCACCGTTGAATTTGAGATTGATGCTGTGGCTATCGACGCTTTGTGCCCAGGTGGTATTGAAGCTCAATTCGCGATACTTGTCGCCACCGCGATTCATTCCAAAAAAGAATTCGCTGCCAATTTCATAGCCATAGCGGGGAAACGCTGCATCGCTGAGTTGATCGAGAACGAAAGAGGCTTTGATACCGGCCTGTTGCAGATCCACGCGAGGCAGAGTGACCACCGTCGCATTGCCATCACTGGTAACGACTTGAAGTACGCCTAGTTTGGGTCGTATGCGATATTGATTGGCAACCAGACCGAAGCGATATTCGCCCAGATTGCCACGCTCACCGATTTCGCCCACCAGATCGGCGCCGGTTTTTTCATGTTTAAAATTGTACTCGGCGATACGTGTTTCACCTTCGTATAGATTGCGTACATTATTTTTAATATCAAAATACGGCGCGAGTAGCACGCCATTCACACGTGAAAGTGGTTGGCGTAATTCTGTGCGCAGGCCAAATGAATTACCAAATTGTATGTCGTTACGCCACTCTAAACCGCTGTCGCTTAGCCAAGGGCGTCTATGGCCGACTTGCAATTGAAATCCGCCGGTTCCTTCAAAACCATTCGACAGCGCTAAGCCAAAACGTAAGAAATGCGGACCCCATTTTCGCTCATTCGCATTGACACGTACGCCATATTTTCCATCGCGTTGGATTAATTCATGGCTGATGCCGTCGTATTCGCGGGTGATGTTGAGCTTGGCGAGTTTGAGGTTAATGTCTTCGGCACTGTAATTGACGCCTTCTTTGATATCGACCTGGCGACGAATTTCTTCGCTAGGAATAATGCCATTGGAGGCGATATCGACAAAGCCAATTTTTATTGCAGGTAACTCGGAGTCGGCCGCCCGTTTTTGATGTGCAGCATATTGTGCAGGTGAGACGCTGAATTGACTCAATTGCGGCTGTATCGCTAAGGCGGCATCGTGACCGATCATGATCGCTTCGTTCGAACGGGCAAAATCCATGAAGCTGACATTGCCTAAATCGGGTTCGATCAAAATATCCTTATTGCCTAACAGCGCCTTTTGTTGCTCCACATTTTGTTCAGTCAAAATATTCACCATTTGCTGACTGACATTGATCAGGGAAGATAAATTTGAACGTGGCAAAAGCGGTGTGCCGATATTCACGGCGATGATCACATCGGCGCCCATTTTGCGTGCTATATCGACCGGCAAATTACGTACTAAGCCACCGTCAACCAAGAGCTTGCCATCCAATTCGACGGGCGAAAAAACACCCGGTGCCGCCATGCTGGCGCGTATTGCTAAATGTAATGGTCCTTTGTCGAAGACCACCATTTTGCCGCTTTCCAGATTAGTCGCTACGGCGCGAAATGGAATCGGTAAATCGTCGAAGGCGACATCGCTTTTTAAGTGCGCAGTCCAGTTATGAAATAGCTCTAAAAATTGAGTTGCTTGAACCGCACCGGTCGGCAAGCGCACACCTTCTGCGCTTAAACCCATGGTCGCGCCCAGAGGATATTGCTTGTCTTCCTCGCGCAGGGCATGGGGCAAATAGCGGCGCTCTACTCTGTCTAAGGCGATATCGTTGAGTTTTAACTTGATGAGACGATCTTCAATTTCTTTCGCTGATAGGCCTGATGCGTACAGACCGCCGACTACCGCCCCCATGCTGGTGCCAGCAATACAATCAATTGGAATACGCAAAGCCTCGAGTTGTTTGAGTACGCCAATATGAGCGAAGCCACGTGCGCCACCACCTGATAACACCAGACAGATTTTGGGTGCTTTCGTCTGGTTAGGCATACTTGTGGGTGCTTGTGTTGCGGTCTCCACAGGTGATGCGAAAGCAGTAGGGCAAAGCAAGCCTGCCGATAAGGACAGTAATAAGCGGTATAAAAGTCGTTTTGTCATAAAGGGTTTTTAAAGGCAGGTCGCTGCTTTGCCACTATTTAAAGCGTCCAGCATCTACATCCTGAATAAAGCTGATCAAGCCAGTGAAATAAGTCGTGCTGTCATCATACATGGACATATGGCTACCGCTTGGACAAGTCAGGGCGCGGCCGCGTTGTACTTTCTTTGCCATCGCCGCCATATATGCCGGGTCCATAGTGTCGTGTTGACCACCGATGGTTAAGGTCGGTACGGTGATCTGTGCCAGGTCTTTGCTACGATCCCAGTTCAGTAATTTGCCGCTAGCGCCGAGTTCGCTAGGGCCTTGCATGGACACATAGATGGCGGGATTGACATGTTTGAAAGAACGATTGACCGGGTCAGGCCATTGCGCTTGTGGCATGCGCAAAACATGTTTTTCGTAATGGTGAGGAATCAATAATTCCATGTAACGCGGATCTTCGTATTTGCCAGCGGCTTCTAAGGCTTGGGTTTCTTTCAAAACCGTTTGATCCATGGCTGGCATTAAGACTTTTTGTGCATACTCGTTATAGGCAGGAATGCTATCGACCATATTCGAAATGATCAGACCTTTCAGATTTTGTTGGTATTTCAACGCGTATTCCATCGCCAGAATCCCGCCCCAGGAATGACCTAAGAGATAGAAATTTTTCTGATCGAGTTTGAGCGCTTGGCGTACTTGCTCCACTTCTTCCACATAGCGTGGCAGGTCAACCAGGGTCGGGTCTTGCGGTTGGTCGCTGAAGTGAGAGCCGAGTTGATCGTAGTAATAGTATTCAATACCTGCGCCCGGAAAATAACTGTCGAAAATTTCAAAATACTCATGCGTCATGCCTGGGCCGCCGTGCAGCAATAAGACTTTGATACTGGGATGGTTACCGATACGTTTGGTCCAGACCTTAAATTCACCTTTGGGGGTGCTGATTTTGATTTGTTTGACACCACCGGAGAGGACGTCATCGCGTCCGGTTTGGTCGAAATAGCTGACTACTTTATTGCTAGCTTGTGGTGTCGCAGGGCTTTCACTTTTTTGACATGCACTGAGGGATAAAACCAAAGTACTGATAAGGGTCAGCGTGTTGAATATTTTTTTCATGCTTATTCCTATAATTAATCTCGCTAAAGTAATTCTATGATGGCTTGATACTCAGTGTGAATTGTTATGCAGGCTTAAAGCCCGTTCTATCCTGCGGTCGGGTATCAACCACATTAGGGCAACCAGTACATAAATACTTTGTGCCAGGAGCGGCACATAAAACGCTATGGCGATGGCGAATGCATATAGGACGATGGAGAGTTTGCCTTTGAGATCGCGACCTATGGCATTTTTGATGACGGCATTATCGCTGGCAGCGCAGATGATGGAATATTGCAGCATCCAATATGCCACCGCAGACATGAATAAGATAACACCGTATAAGGCCGTCGGTCCCGCTGAAAAATGATTTTCACCCATCCAGCCGGTGGCGAAAGGTACCAGTGATAACCAGAATAGCAGATGCAAATTCGCCCACAAATTGCCGGCACTGATATGGTGCGTGGCATGCAACATGTGATGGTGATTATTCCAGTAAATTCCTATGTAGACAAAGCTCAGGACATAGCTGAAAAACACAGGAATCAATGGCAGCAAAGCGTCCATGTTCTCACCATGCGGCACTTTTAATTCCAGCACCATGATGGTGATAATAATGGCGATGACACCGTCGCTGAAAGCTTCTAGACGCCCTTTACCCATGTTCTTTCCCTTCTTTTAAATATGCTTATGATGATTTGATCTTTGCTGTGTAATTTTAATGATTACAATATTCGACCTGATTTGTTTTTTGATGTATGCCCATTGACGATTGAATGCTATGACGCAGACCACCAGTGATGATCCCGCCCAAGTTGCCCCCGCATACCCCAATTTTTGGCTAGCCTTGCGCTTCTGGTTGAAGCTAGGTTTGATTAGTTTTGGTGGACCTGCCGGGCAAATTGCGATTATGCATCAAGAATTAGTAGAAAAACGTCGTTGGATTTCAGAACAACGGTTTTTGCATGCACTCAATTACTGCATGGTGTTACCGGGGCCAGAGGCACAGCAATTAGCGACTTATATAGGCTGGCTCTTGCACGGCGTGCGCGGCGGCGTAGTGGCGGGTGTGCTATTTGTGTTGCCGTCTTTGTTTATGCTGATTGCCTTGTCCTGGTTGTATATTGCTTATGGTCAGACTAGCCTGGTGGCAGGACTGTTTTATGGAATTAAACCTGCGGTGACGGCCATCGTTTTGCAAGCGGCGCATAGAATTGGTGGACGCACGTTAAAGAATACGAGCTTATGGGCGATCGCCGTGGCGGCGTTCATTGCGATCTTTGCTTTGAATTTGCCGTTTCCTCTGATTGTCTTGTGTGCTGCGCTCTTAGGCTATGTCGGAGGACGTTTTTTGCCGCAACATTTCCGCGCGGGTGGCGGCCATACCAATAAAGCTCCACAAGTGAGTTACGGTGCCGCCGTGATTGATGATCAGACACCGGTGCATGCTCGCTTTAATCGACTGGGTTTGTGCCGGGTTTTGTTGCTAGGTGTGCTGTTGTGGACATTGCCTATGTTGAGCCTGATTGGGCTATTCGGTTGGCAGCATACCTTGACGCAGATGGCTTGGTTTTTTACCAAAGCAGCTTTCATGACTTTTGGCGGCGCTTATGCAGTTTTGCCCTACGTGATGCAAGCCGCCGTGCACCAATATGGCTGGCTTACTGCAGGACAGATGATTGACGGTTTAGCCTTGGGCGAAACCACGCCGGGACCTTTGATTATGGTATTGGCCTTTGTCGGTTTTGTGACGGCTTATGTACAGGCCTTGTTTGGCCCAGATCAGTTATTTTTAGCCGGTAGTGTGGCGGCGGTGTTGGTAACGTGGTTTACCTTCTTGCCTTCTTTCATTTTCATTTTGGCCGGCGGGCCTCTGATCGAGAGTACGCATAATCAAATCAGTTTTACCGCGCCCTTAAGTGCCATTACCGCGGCCGTGGTCGGCGTGGTCGTCAATCTCACCCTTTTCTTTGCCTATCATGTGTTGTGGCCGCAAGGTTTTGCCGGTGGCGTTGTTCATGGCATAGATCCTTGGGCGGCATGTATCGCGACATTGGCCGCGATTGCTTTGATCCGCTTGAAATGGAATGTGATGTGGGTGATCGCTTGGGCGGCGTTAGTGGGATTGTTGATTCAGCTTATTCTAAAGTGAAACAATAAACCAGCACAAAATAAATACCAGCTATAGATCTTAAAAAAGCACAAAATTAAATGCTCTTTTGATTCACCCGTTTTGAAAGCTCTTCTGCACTTTCTTTGCGCTCGCTATAACGATCAACTAAATAGGCCGACGAGCCGCGTGTCAATAAAGTAAATTTCATGAGTTCTTCCATGACATCCACAACGCGATCATAGTAGGACGATGGTCGCATCCTGCCTGCTTCATCAAATTCCAAAAAGGCCTTAGCCACTGAGGATTGATTCGGGATGGTGATCATGCGCATCCAGCGTCCTAAAATTCGCATTTGATTAACGGCATTAAATGATTGCGAGCCGCCTGATACTTCCATCACGGCCAGCGTTTTTCCTTGGGTGGGTCGTACCGAACCGACCGACAAGGGAATCCAATCGATTTGCGCTTTCATGATGCCCGTCATTGCACCATGCCGTTCCGGCGAAGTCCAGACCATGCCCTCCGCCCATTGTGCTAGTTCTCGCAATTCTTGCACCTTGGGATGGGTGTCAGGCGCATCGTCTGGCAGGGGTAGGTGATGTGGATCAAAGATGCGGGTTTCAGCGCCCATCGCTTCTAGCAAGCGTGCCGCTTCTAAAGTTAAGAGTTTGCTATACGAGCGTTGACGTAAGGAGCCATAGTTAAGAGTTTGCTATACGAGCGTTGACGTAAGGAGCCATAGAGCAGCAAGATTCGTGGTCGGTGAGTAAGGACTTCGGGAGCACTGAATTTGCTGAATTCAGGCAGCTTGAAATGTTCGCTGTTCAGGCTAGCTAAATCAGCTAAATTGGTTGAATTAGTTGACACGTTTACCCTCTGCATCAATAACTTTTTCTCCGTCTTCTTTACTGAATTCACCTAACTGTGGTGCGGTCAAAATGTCGAGCACTTCTTCTGAAGGACGGCACAGGCGTGTGCCCTTGGCTGTGACAACGATAGGACGATTGATCAGAATAGGATGGGTCAACATAAAATCGACTAATTCATCATCGCTCCATTTGGCATCGTCCAACCCCAAGCTGCTGTAAATTGCTTCCTTCGTGCGCATTACCTCACGCACAGGTTTGCCAATGGCAGCAATCAGCTCCAAAAGTTTTGTTTTGCTAGGTGGGTGGCTTAAATACTCGATGACTTCAGGCTCAGCGCCTGTGTTGCGAATCAAGGCTAAAGTATTGCGTGAAGTACCGCATTTGGGATTGTGATAAATAGTGATAGCCATAGTTTTTCAAAGGTTGTTAAGGTGTAAGTATTGAGCATTTAATTGGGTGAGCCTGCTTCGCTTGATTTCGGATGCAGCCAGCAAAACAGCAAGGTAGCAGCTGCAGCACCGAGCAATTGCGCGACGATAAAACCAGGCGCATCAATTGGTCTGATGCCCGCAAACGTGTTTGTAGCAGCCCGCGCCAAGGTCACTGCTGGGTTGGCAAACGAGGTGGAAGAAGTGAACCAGTAGGCAGCCGTGATATAAGCCGCGACTGCAAACGGGGTGACCGTGGGGCGACTACGCGAGCAACTGATAATCACAGCGATCAGACCGAAGGTGGCGACGAATTCACTCCACCATTGTGACATGCCTGTTCGTACGTGTTCGGATGCAAAAAAGATCGGTGTTTCAAACATGCCATGGGCAGCAGCAACGCCAGCAAACGCACCAAGAATTTGCACCAAAATATAGGGCAAGACGTCTTTGCTCGGCAGGTTTTTTTGAAATGCCTCGGACAGTGTCACGACAGGATTAAAATGCGCACCCGAGATCGTGCCGAACATTAAAATCAAAGCGATCAAACCCGCACCAGTGGCAATGGCATTCGCCAACAATGCAATTGCCACGTTGCCACCAGCCAGCCGTTCCGCCATGATGCCCGAGCCGACCACTACAGATAACAAGAAGCCGGTACCCAAGCATTCAGCCACTAAACGTCGTGCCATACTCATGCTTTGTTCGCTCCTATTTTGTCTAACTCTCGTTGCAAGGCGAGCTTTTCCAATTTTTCTATCGGTAGTGAGAGAAAAATATCTAGGCGCATTTTGATTTCACGACAAACACGGGCGAAGCTATGGCGGATTTCTTCTTCTGTTCCTTGTGCCGCAGCAGGATCTTCAAAGCCCCAATGCGCTGCCATTGGCTGACCTGGCCAAATAGGACAAACTTCGCCCGCCGCATTGTCGCAAACGGTGATGACAAAATCCATGTGGGGAGAATCGGGTGTAGAAAACTCATCCCAGCTTTTACTGCGTAACCCAGTCGCATCTATCCCCAAATGCTCAATTTGTTCAATCGCATTCGGGTTCACCTGCCCATTCGGAAAACTGCCCGCACTAAAGGCCTGGAAGTGACCTTTACCTAGGATATTGAGCATGGCTTCGGCCATAATACTGCGAGAAGAATTGCCAGTGCATAGAAACAAAACATTAAATACTTTGTCGTTCATGAGAATCTCCTGAAGGCTAAAATTTTGTAAAAAATAGTCGCTTACGTTTTAATCATTGCTCGGCACAAGCGTGCCAATGCGGTCTAACTCTTCTTTGAATTTGGCTTGATCTTGCACTAGCGTTGCCAATGGCAAGGCAAAGAGCGCCTCAATCCGAGCGCGCAAAATGCGATAAGCTTTTTGAAATGCAGCATCAATGTCTTCGTCGGTGCCTGTTGCATGTGCTGGGTCTTCGACGCCCCAGTGCGTACGCATCACGGGGCCGAGATAAGCTGGACATGTTTCGCCCGCTGCACTCGCGCAGACAGTGATCACAATGTCGGGTGTCGCTGGCAAGTTATCCCATGACTTACTGAAATAGCCGTCAACGACGATCCCTTCGCGTGTCAATAAGGCGATCGAGCGCGGATGCACTTCGCCCGTCGGCTTACTTCCTGCACTCATGGCCATCCAGCCAGAGGGTGCGAGGTGATTGAATGTAGCTTCACCTAAAATTGAACGACATGAATTGCCTGTGCATAAAAATAATACGTTCACAAGATTTCCTTAGTTGGAGGTTAAAACGAGGGACACTAATTTACTCACCTAGATGCTTAGAAAGATTATTAGCGACTGTTTCGTTGGCTCAGTTGGCAGCCGATTCGGTGTCGCAGCATGTCGGCGTCGCGGTCGAGACACACGGATTACCACCACAACAGTTCTCGGTTAAAAAACCGATTAAGGTATTCATGTTGGCGATGTTGGCGGAATAGATGACAAAACGTCCTTCTTGGCGCGAAATCACTAAATCGGCATACGACAGTTCTTTGAGATGAAACGATAAGGACGACGGTGGCACGCCTAATATTTCGGCGATCTTACTGGCGGCCAGACCTGCGGGGCCGACTTGCACCAAGAGACGAAATACGGCAAGACGCGACTCTTGTGCTAATGCGGCCAGTGCCGTGATGACTTCTTTGGTTTGCATGATGGTTCTTTGATCTGCGTTAAGTTACGATAATTCTATAATGATAGAATTATGGAATCAATAGGTAAATTCGGTAAAATTCATTTTCCCAAAAAATATTTTAGGAGTATCAACATGACTTCAATACAAGTTTTCGATCCGGCGATGTGCTGCAATACCGGTGTCTGTGGTGTCGATGCAGATCAACAATTGATTAATGTCTCTGCTGATATCGATTGGGCAAAGTCCGAGGGAATTTCCATCGAACGCTTTAATCTAGCGCAGCAACCGATGGCATTTGTGGACAATGCGGTGGTGAAAGCCTTCCTTGAACGCTCAGGCGCCGACGCTTTGCCGGTGATTTTGGTCAAAGGTGAGATTGCACTGGCTGGGCGTTATCCTAACCGCGCTGAGATTACGCGTTGGGCAGATATCGCCACCACACCCGTTGTCATTGAAGAACTACAGGAAAATAGTTGTTGTAGTGGTGGGAAGTGCTGTTAAAGATAGGACTCTCGCAAAACAGACGCTGGCGTTGTTGTGTTCGCCTCGCCGTGCAATCGCACTGTCTTCGGCTCCACGCCTAGCCAGCGCAATTTTGCGTAAGTCCTAAAAGAAGTGCATTTTTGATGAGCTATCCAAAAAACTCGATTGACCTTACTCACGAGGATCACCATGTTTTTCTTACATAACACGCCACAATTCTTATTTTTTACCGGTAAAGGTGGCGTGGGCAAAACCTCACTTGCCTGCGCTACGGCGATCAAATTAGCAGACGACCACAAGCGGGTTCTTTTGGTGAGTACCGATCCGGCCTCGAATGTAGGGCAAGTGTTTGATATTAAGATCGGCAATACGATCACAGCCGTATCCGCCGTGCCCAATTTATTTGCTTTAGAAATTGATCCACAGGCAGCGGCGCAAGTCTATCGCGATAAGATTGTAGGTCCAGTGCGCGGGGTACTTTCAGACGCCGTCGTCAACAGCATAGAAGAACAGCTATCTGGTGCTTGTACGACAGAAATTGCGGCGTTTGATGAATTTACTGGCCTGCTAACGGATCCGACAATTATCAAGAATTTCGATCATGTCATCTTTGATACTGCGCCAACCGGACATACTATTCGTATGCTGCAATTGCCAGGAGCTTGGTCTAGCTTTTTAGAAGAAGGCAAAGGCGATGCGTCTTGTCTCGGTCCTTTAGCCGGATTAGCAAAGCAGCGTGAACAATATCATGCAGCGGTCGCCGCCTTATCTGATCCCGCACGCACGCGCATGATCTTAGTGGCACGCGCCCAAAGCGCCACATTGAAGGAAGCGGCACGTACCCACGATGAATTAGCCGAGATCGGATTTCAACACCAGTATTTAGTGGTCAATGGTGTTTTGCCAGAAACCGAAGTGGCAGGCGATGTGTTGGCTGCTGCTGTATGGAAACGTGAGCAAGCCGCAATGGCGGCGATGCCCGCGATTTTACGGGTTGCGCCAAGCGATCTAATTCCGCTGCGATCGTTTAATCTGGTCGGAATTCCAGCGCTACGTGCTTTATTGTCGGATCAAGTGACTGCCGAAGAATTGCCTACATCATCGATCACATTCCCCGTTACACCGAGCATTGCAGATCTGGTCGATGGCTTAGTCGGCAATGGGCATGGTCTGATTATGACGATGGGCAAAGGCGGTGTCGGCAAGACGACAGTCGCTGCGGCCATTGCAGTCGAGCTCGCAACGCGTGGTTATCCAGTGCATTTGACGACCTCAGATCCAGCTGCGCATTTAACAGAGACTCTAGAAGGTAGTTTAGACAATTTGCAGATCAGCAGAATTGATCCTGAAGCGGAAACCTATCGTTATCGCAAGGAAGTGATGGCGACCAAGGGAAAGAATCTTGATGCACCAGGCCGCGCGCTTTTAGAAGAAGATTTACTGTCGCCATGCACGGAAGAAATCGCCGTGTTTCAGGCGTTTTCCCGCATCATTCGTGAAGCCGGTAAAAAGTTTGTCGTCATGGATACTGCCCCCACTGGTCATACATTATTGCTGATCGATGCAACAGGTTCTTATGATAGAGAAATCAAGCGTCAAATGACCAACACCAATATTCATTTCACGACACCGATGATGCAGTTGCAAGACCCAAATCAAACTAAAGTGCTGATTATCACTTTGGCAGAAACGACGCCGGTACTAGAAGCAGCAGGTTTGCAAAACGATTTACGCCGCGCGGGTATCGAGCCTTGGGCTTGGATTATCAACAATAGTCTGGCAATGGCAAATCCAAGCTCGCCTCTTTTGCGGCGCCGTGCGTTCAATGAATTGGCGCAAATCAAAGAAGTCGAAACCAAGTACGCCAAGCGTTGGGCAGTGATTCCGCTGCAAGCCGAAGAGCCAGTTGGCGTGGATCGTTTGCGTCAGTTGATCCACTGATCAACTAAAAGCGTTCTCATCCGTAGTCAGAAATCCGTATCTCTAACAGAAGACGCGAAAAAAGACAAAACAAAAGCGCTATGCGAATTTATCGCATAGCGCTTTGTTGTAACCCGCCGGCTACTTTTTCGACGACTTATTGGTTTTAACTACCAACACGACCACCATCATTCTTAGTGATCACGATAGTCGCAGAGCGCGGACGCTTACCTGCGCCGTAGCCCGTATTGCTTGGCCATTGGCTAGTGTACTTAGTTGGGTCAGCAATGTTTGCTGCCGCTGTCGTTTCACCCGGATGCTGGATGTTCACGAATAAGGCTTTACCATCTGGCGTTTCTGCGATGCCAGTGATTTCACAAGCAGATGGTCCCACCAAGAAACGCTTCAAAGTATCAGCAGTTGGCTTCTTACCGACATAAGTGGTCACCGCCAAATTTGAGCCATCTGTCTTGGTGTAGTTTAATGTCACTTTTTCACCGTCGCCAACTTGACCTGGTAAGCCTGCCAACATCATGCAGTTAGTGACATCGGTGTAGGCACCATCATCGGTTTGTATCCAGCAGATACCTGTTGCTGGACTGAATGCCAAACCATCAGGGCTGGACATATCTTGATCGTTCGTCAGACTGGACAAATTGATCTTACTTGCGTCTGCACCAGCTTCCGCTGCGAACAAATACACGTCCCAAGTGAATGTCAAGGCCGCAGAACCTTCAGCACCTTCTTTCATACGTAAAATATGTCCATTTGGGTTACCAGTTTGCGTACTTGTTCCTGATTTTACGTCAGTATAAGCCCGTGGATTGGCGGAATCCGGTACCAACTGCGAAGAGCCTGTTGCGTTGACATTACGATTGCTATTATTCGTCAAAGCATAGTAAATCTCGCCGTTCGCTGGATTGACGGAGCACCATTCAGGTCTATCCATTTTAGTCGCACCGACTGCATCGCCAGCCAAACGTGAATTGACGCAAATGTCGGCTTGGTCAGCAAATTTATAGCCTGCGTAGGCTGCGATCAAAGGATTGCTGATGGACAGTTCTACCCATTTACCACTACCGTCTGCATTGAACTGAGCTACATACAGTTTGCCGCTATCGAGGTATTTATCACCCATCGCTAAAGCATTGCTGGAGTTGGCGTCTGCCGCTTCCCAGTTTGCAGTGGAGACAAATTTGTAGATGTATTCATTACGGGAATCATCACCCATATAAACAGCTAATGGTTTGCCAGCGACTGGTTTGCCAAACGCTGCGCTTTCGTGTGCAAAACGACCTAAGGCGGTACGTTTCTTCGCCAATTTGGTCTTATCGTATGCGTCCATTTCAACGATGTAACCCATGCCGTTCAGTTCATTGCGATAGTCGTCGCTACCGTTGCTTGACGTGCCAATCTTACTGAGATTCCAGCGTGCGTACTTATCATCAGCACCGCCAGTTTCCCAACCATGACGAGAGCCACCACCTTGAGCACGACCGTAGCGCTTTAATGAAGCAACACTCTTGTCATTGCCACGTGCCGTATCATCCGTAGCGCTACGCGTAAAATAACCAGCCCAGTTTTCCTCACCAGTCACAAAACTATTCCATGGTGTTTTGCCTGTACCACAGTTATTCAAGGTACCGCGCGTCTTCACACCTGTTGGTGAATACTTGGTGATGGTTAATGCGTTGCCACGTACCGGACCAGACAACTCCATCTCAGTTAGGCAAGTGAAGCGACGGTTAAAAGCAGAATCCTTCACGTATTCCCACTTACCATTGGCTTTACGTACTTCAACAAAAGAGACACCGTGAATCGCAGTTTCTTTATCAACTTCTGCTGCTGGTCGCGGCAAAGTTGATGTGCCACCGTTTGCGTGCAAGAAGAATGAGGCATATTTCTCATCCGTTGTCGCCTCGTGATTCACACCCAATAGACCGCGATCAACGGAAGTCAGCGATGCTTTGCCATCTGCAGACAAACCAAACCATTCCATACCATCGTGATGATCACCGGCGCGGTTTTCGAAATCGGTATCCGTACCATCGTTTTTGAAAGCCGCTGTACTGGCGGTCAATGGATCGCCCAAAGCATAAATTGCACTGGCGGTGTAACCAACCGGCACGATGACGCTATCTAACAAGCTCTTTGCTACAGGCGCAAAACCGAGCAATTTTTCAGTAGGCTGAGTAGGCGTAGTTGGCGTCGTTGGTGCGATGGCATCGTTGGAACCACCACAAGCACTCAATGCACTAGAACCAATAAATGCACTGGCGATCGAGGCTGCACCACCGCGCAATAAGCTACGACGGCTTAGACGCGCGTCAAGAATGGCACTGAAATGGTCGTTTTTGGAATCGTTGTAACCGATATCATCTGGATCAACAAATGACAAGGCTTTATCGTTAGATTTACTCATGGCTTCTTTTCCTGTGAATGGAGGGGTACGGAAGCGGAGGATGATAGGGGGCGGATGTGACAGTGCGGTGACAGTCAGATGACGAAATGATGACATCAATTTGCATCAATAAAAAAAGAGCCTGCATGGAAAACCAGGCAGGCTCAAACCGGTACTACTCACTTAGTCTTGCCGAGGAAGTGGTGCTTACTCAGATCGACTTTACCAACAAAACATGAAATCTTTATGCCGCCACCTTCGCTTTCTTGCCACTGATGGCATAGAAGGCTTTCATTACCAGACGGTAGATCAAGCGTATGAAAGTTAAGGTCAATACGGCTTCGATCAAAGTCACAATCAGCGCTAAGGCCTGGTTGTAACGATCAGCGCGGCGGCCTAATTTGGCCATCATGCGGTCACGTGCAATTTCTATGCTGTCATAGAAACTAGGTACGACTAACAAGGTCAAGATAGTAGAAGTAATCGTGCCGCCGATAATCGCGATCGCCAGTGGACGATAGAATTCACCGCCTTCACCGAGACCCAAAGCGACCGGGATCATGCCAGCGATTAAAGCGAAAGTCGTCATCAAGATAGGACGCAGACGAACGCGACCAGCATGCATCAAAGCGTCTTCCCGATTCATACCGCTTTTCTCTTCCTTGCGCGCCGCGTCGAGCAAGAGAATGGCATTTTTCGCGACCAGCCCCATCAACATAATGATGCCGATAAAACTCATCAGGTTGATCGTGCTACCGGTCACCATCAAGGCAATCACGACACCGATTAAGGACAAAGGCAGGGACAACATCACCGCCAAAGGCGCAGTGAAAGAACCAAACTGCATGACCAAAATCAAGTACATCAAACCTATGCCCGAGATCAAAGCGATCAGCATTTCTGTGAACAACTCATCTTGATCTTGACCAGCGCCTGCCAGAGACAAGCCATAGCCTGGTGGGTAGTTAAATGATTTTGCCAAGTCCATTGCATCTTTGGTGACTTCACCATTCGAACGACCTTGTGCATTGGCTGACACTGTAATCGTACGTTTGCCGTTGCTGTGCTCAATACTAGATGGTCCTTTACCCATGCTGACGGTGGCGATCTGATCTAAAGGAATCATTTCGTTGGTGCCAGATACCGCAATCGGCAAACGTTCTATGTTTTCTTTGCTGACGCGATCGGCCGGATGCAAGCGCACTGCGACGTCGCGAGTTTCGCCGGTAGGATCAACCCAGTCACCCACTTCGATACCGGCAAACGCGACACGTAAAGCTTGTGCTGCATCGTTGACCGAGATACCCATAGAGTTCGCCAAACCACGATTCATTTCTATCTTCAGCTCTTTCTTAGGATCTTGTTCAGACAAACCGATATCCACCGCGCCTGGTACCTTACGCAATTGCTCCATGTAGGCATTGGTGATTTCCATCAGTTTGCGCGAATCAGGGCCTGTGAATTCGATTTGAATTGGCTTGCGTGCACCATTGTTCAAATCATCCAGCACCACATATTCCGCACCGACCAACTGTTTGATCTTTTCACGCAATTCGACGGCGATTTCTTTGGCACTACGCTTACGGGTATTTTTCTTACCGATATCGACGTAGATGCGACCACCAGATGCGTTGATATTGCTATTGGTTTCCTTCACTTCAGCAATGGTGCGTGCCAGTGCCGCGGCTCTTTCCATTTTCAGTCTAGCGTATTCGACCGAAGAGGAAGCGGGCGTGCGTACTTCTATCATCAAGTTGCCAGAATCTGCCGTTGGCAAGAAGCTAGTACCACCAAACTTAATTTGCAATGCCAGCGCACCAACCAAGGACAACAACGCAATCGCACCCATCCAGCGACGGTGATGCAAAGCCCAGGCGATGACGCGACCATAGCGATCTGCCTGACTATCAAACCAATCATTAAAACGGGCTAAGACTTTGCTCAAACCTTTTTTCGGTGCCGTGTGATGATCGGCTGGATCACCCCAATATGCGGACAACATAGGATCGAGCGTGAATGAAATACCCAGACTCACCAAGACGGAACACGTTACAGTCAAGGCAAACGGACGGAACCATTCGCCAGAAATACCTGGCATGAACGCGACCGGAATAAACACGGCAATAATGGAAAATGTCGTCGCGGCCACTGCTAAACCGATTTCGGCGGTACCTTCTAAAGCCGCCGTGCGACGATCAGAACCATTTTGCATATGGCGCACAATGTTCTCGCGTACCACGATCGCATCATCAATCAAGACACCAATCGCCAATGACAAGCCGAGCAAGGTCATGAAATTCAAAGTAAAGCCGCACAACCAGACTGCGATAAATGCCGCGATTACTGAGGTTGGCAAACTCAATGCCGTGATCAAAGTCGAGCGCCATGAATTCAAGAAAGCGTAGACCACGAAGATCGTCAATACCGCACCGAAGATCAGCGATTCAATCACGTTGTTCAAGCTGTTTTGGGCATCTTTACCACCATCGCGTGTCACTTCCAATTTGGTGCCTGGATGATCTTTCGCGAGATCTTTGTTGATTTCTTCGACCGCTTTGACTACGCTTTTGGCGACGCTGACCGTACTTGCTTCACGCGAGCGTGTGACTTGTATACCAACGTTAGGTTTGCCACTGCGTATGCTCAAACCATTGATGTCGGCAAAGCCGTCTTCTATTGTGGCAACTTGACCGAGGCGTACGATTTGATCACCACGACGTTTGACCACGATGTTTTGAAACTCTGCCGGGCTTTCAATACGACCGACTAAGCGTATGCTTTCTTCTTCCAAATCGCCGCGTACTTTGCCGACCGGTGCATTGGTATTTTGACTGCGCAGTGCGGAGACAACCTCACCCGCCGACACATTAAATTCGCGTAATTTTTCAGCGCGTAATAAGACCGACAATTCACGACGCAAAGCACCGTTGACGTTGACAGTCGCAACACCATGCACGCCACGTAAGCGAGTTGCTAATGTATCCTCGGCCAGACGGGAGATCTCAGCATGCGTTTGGCTACTGGAAGACAAAGCCAGATTGAGAATCGGTTGAGTCGATGGATCAAAGCGCTGCACGATAGGCTCGCGCATTTCGGTGGGTAACTTGTAGCGTACGGAGGAGATCACATTACGAACTTCTTCTGCCGCTTCTATCATATTCTTCTTGAAAGAGAAGCGCATTTCAAAGCCCGCATTTCCCTCGTTGGAATAGGAATACACTTCATCGACACCGGATACGCTTTGCAGTGATTTTTCCAGGCGATTGACGATTTCGCGTTCTACCGTATCGGGTGATGCACCAGGATAAGGAATGCTGACGAATAAGCCCGGAATTTCTACATCGGGATTTTGATTGACGCGCAGCTTACTCATGGCGAGTAAGCCCATCGCCATCATCGCAATAATCAAGACGATGGTGGCAATTGGCCGTTTAATACTAAAGTCGGAGAGAAACATGATTAATTCCCCATCGCGATGTTAGTGCCGCTCAAATCTTTGTTTAAAGCAGTTTTGCTGTTCAAAGCGGTCGCCATTTCGACCACCTGACCTTCTTTAAAGCTGGAGCTAGGATTGCGCATGATCACATCTCCCGCCACCACACCGCTACGTACTTCGTAGTTGCCTGTGCGGACATCACGGCTACCGAGTGCTAATTCAACTTTGTTTAGACTCTTGCCTTTCACGCGCCATGCATAGGTCTTGTCGCCGGACTTGACCAATGCTGCTTCTGGCAGCATCAATGCGGAGACGGTTTCTGCTTCAATATTGCCTTCCGCATACAGACCGGAAACTCGTGGCTGCTTGCTATCGGCGAAGGCGACTAAGACTTCAACTTGGCGTGTCACATCATTGGCTGCGGGATCAACGCGGGTGACTTTGCCGCGGAATTCTTGACCAGCATAACCATTGATGCGGAAGCTGACGTTTTGACCAGGTTTAACCATACCGATTTTGTCTGCCGAAACGCGCCCTGCAAAGCGCATGCTATTCGGGTCTATGACTTTGACTAATTCTTTACCTGCCAACGCGGTGTCGCCAGGAGAGACTTTGCGCTCGCTGATGATGCCATCAAATGGGGCGCGGACGACGGTGCGTTGTAATTGTTGCTGCGCCGATGCGGCGCGGGCTTTGGCGGCGGAAACTTCACTTTGTGCTGTATTGCGACGGACTTCCGCGTCGTCCAAAGCTTGCATAGAAGTCATGCCAGAAGCGCGTAAAGTTTTCAGACGCTGTAAATTACGATCAGCCTGATCTAAGGCCAGCGCGGCGTTGCGTGCAGAATCATTAGCCGAATTTAAATTATCACGAATTGAAGTTTCATCCAGACGCACGATCACGTCACCGCGTTTGACGGCTTCGCCATTCTCTTTTAAGACTTGCAGCACGACGGTGGAGACTTCGGCACGTAAATCGGCTTTACGTTCAGGTTGAATCGAGCCTATCACTACAGGGCCAGAGGCCAAGGCGTTACTCTGTAAATTCAGAATATCTTCGTTGGCGATGATGAGTTTTTCCGGCCCGGCATTGGCGCCATTCTTAGCCACGGTGGCAGAAGCGCTGGCGCTGGCAGAGGCGCTGGATTTAGCATCAGGGGCTGAATTGCTGCAGGCGCTGAGCGCCGAAGCGATGGCGAGAACAAGAATGGTTTTACGTAACATGATGGGTACCTACTGAGGTAAGGGGTGGATTCGCGATGGTGAGTATTCCGCAGCAGGCTTCGCAGTTCAAGATGCAAAGTAGTCAAGCGCGCATTTACGGGGATGAAATGCAAAAAATCCGGTGTGAAATGAAAATGCGATGTGACGCACTTTGGGCACTGTCCGTCGCCGCTGAACCGAGACAATGATAAATTATCAATGGGCTTTGATGTTCTTCTGCATTCACCTGCCTGGTCAGCTAAAAGCCTGATGCTGCGTGCTATCATGACCCCCAATTTTTGCAGCAAATCTTTGAGCGAAGTTTCGAATTCATATTCAGTTTTATTATCATGACCGACCAATCCACACCTATACAAAGCCAACAAGATCAAACCACGATCAGCTATCGTCCAGCCGTCAAACAAGATGCTGCCTACATTGCCCAAATGGTCAACAGCGCCTACCGCGGCGACTCCAGTCGCGCTGGCTGGACCACCGAAGCTGATTTGCTAACCGGCACCCGCATCGATGCCGAAGAAGTGACCAATTTATTAGAAGCCGACCACTCAGTGATCTTGTTGTGCCTGCAAAACGAACAAATCATAGGCTGCGTACATCTGGAAAAAACACTAGACGCAGCCTACTTAGGCATGTTTGTCGTGAAGCCAGGCTTACAAGGCGGCGGCATAGGCAAACAATTCATGCAGGCAGCCGAGAACTTAGTGCAAGCACAGTGGGGCGTAAAGAAAATGTGGATGACCGTGATCAGCGTACGCAAAGAACTCATCGCCTATTACGAAAGACGTGGTTACCGTCAGAATGGAAGAGTTAAACCGTTTCCGGCAGAAGTCGGTGAAGAATTCCGTTTGGTGAAGGACTTGCAGATGGTGGAGATGGAGAAGGTGCTGGGGTGAGGATGGTCTTGATTTCTGATCAAGCTTAAGTGGGTGCGAATAGCACAGCGTATTCGCACGAATTTTAGCAAGTTGTTCTGAGCACTTAGTTTCAGTAAGTGTTGAATATGAAGATGCTCAAATTTTGCGGGCTGCTTTGTGTTTTAACACTTCCCACCCCAACAAACCCCACGCCAACAAAAATGCCACACCCCCAATCGGCGTGATCGCGCCCAACCAACGCACACCGGTCAGCGCCAATACATACAAGCTGCCGCTGAATACCACAATGCCAAATAACATCGCGATACCAATTCTGCTGAGCGCCGATGACGACAGCAGGCGCGGCGCTAATGCGACGATGAGTAGCATGCCTAATGCGTGTGCCATTTGATATTGCACCGCTGTGTGCCAAATTGCCAGCAGGTCGGGGCTGAGTAGATTTTTGAGTGCATGCGCACCAAAGGCGCCGCAGGCGATAGCGATCAACATATTCAGCGCGCCGCAGACGGCGATGTGACGTTCTTGCATAGAGAGATAGAAAAAAACGGTTAGTGATGGGAGGCGTTTGTAAGCCTTGTTATTGTAAGCGGGATTTTGAATTCTGATGTTTCTGGTTAGCGAAAGTGGGTTTTCTCAAAGACTGCGCAGCAACCATCAGCTGGTGGCGAGCAACGGCTTTCAGGCAAGCTTAGCCTGATGTCGACTTAGACAAAGTCAAATTGCGGGCGCGACGGTAAAACATGCTGACAGTGGGTGCTTTTTCTTCACAAAGGCTTGTGGTGTCAGGCTCCACCATCGCCATTTGTGCCCACGTTATCGCTTCCTCGAATGGCGTGCATCGCAAACACGATTCATGATTCCCACCTAGAATCAAGGCCTCGACTCCATTGTCGATTGGGTTTGTTAAAAAATGTGCTGTAAAAAATGGCACTGATTCAAGAAATCCACAGCAGGACAAAACTTTCCGCCACGTTTTGTGGTCTGACTCCCTACTTAGCCTGCAATGGGCGGCTCACTGATGATCGATATCTATATGAAAACAATCTCCATTTTTCTGCTGACTCTGAGTGCACTGACGAGCGCTTGTGACGCAAAGAAAGACAATTCGACCAAAGCTTCCACGGCACAAGCCAATGTCAGTGTTTTGACAGACAAACTCGCTATGCCTGGACTCAATCGTTCGCGCCAGATTCGCCTCTATCTTCCTCCTAACTATGCCCAGTCCGACAAGTCTTATCCCGTGCTGTACATGCACGACGCCCAAAACTTATTTGATGTGCGAACCTCCTATGCCGGTGAATGGGGTGTGGATGAAACGATGAACGCTTTAGCCGCGGCGGGCAAACTCGAATTGATCGTGGTCGGCATCGACAATGGCGAAAGCAAACGCATGAATGAGCTGAACCCATGGTCGAATCCAGAATTTAGTCCTGCCGAAGGCAAGCAATACGTCGAGTTTATCGTCAATGTCGTAAAGCCCTACATCGATCAACACTATCGCAGCAAACCAGACAGCGCGAACACCGCCATCATGGGTAGCTCCATGGGCGGCTTGATCTCACACTACGCGATCAACCAGTTTCCACAAGTGTTTAGCAAAGCAGGAATCTACTCACCGTCCTACTGGATCTCCAATCAATCGATAGAATTTATCGCGAGCCACCCGGCCGCCAAAGAGGCACGACTGTACATCGCCGCAGGTGAAAAAGAGGGCGGATCACAAGCCGCTGACGCCCAAAAATCCTATGCCGAGCTGTTAAAAGTTGGGCATCCACGCGAAAACCTCAGCTTCAAAATCGTCGATGGCGCAGAGCACAATGAAAAGTTTTGGCGCGAAGATTTTGAGCAGGCGGTATTGTGGTTATTTGCGCCGCCTGCAAAAGAATAAGCCGATACGCATTCAAGCTGCTTGCGGTGCGGGAGAATTAAACAGTCTCACTCTCGTGGCAGCAAATGCAAATCTTGTTCCCATCAAGATCACGGAAATAGGCACCGTAATAATTGGGGTGGTAATGCGGGCGTAGTCCAGGCGCACCTTCGCAAATTGCACCGAGGGCGATGGCTTTAGCATAAGTTGCATCCACTATTTTTCGAGTAGTGGCTAACAAAGCCAGCATTTGACCATTGCCCACACTCATGGGTTCGCCATCGTAGGGCTTACCAATGCCGACGATGGGACGAAGCCTACCTTCCTCGACCCAGCCCGACCAGGATTTTTCGGGATAACAAAACTTCAAAACATAGCCCAGCTCACCCATGATCGCCGAATAAAAATTATGGGCACGGGTGTGGTCGGTGATTCCTATAAAGACGTGTGAAATCAATTGCTACTCCTTTATCTAAGACAAATGAATCTTACTCGGTCCAAAAAAAACAAACCTAGCCTTGACGGTCAGCGGCACCCTCAAAACCAAGTTACATAATTCCTTATTTACCACCCGCGATATCCAAAAATGCACCCGTCATATAGGACGACGCATCGCTCGCTAAAAAACAAATAGCCTCTGCAACTTCGTTAGGATACCCGCCACGTCCTAAAGGAATCCCTGAGCTCAAGCGATCAACACGCAGCGGGTCACCTCCAGCAGCGTGGATGTCGGTATGGATAAATCCGGGACGTACGGAATTTACCCGTATTCCCTGTGGCGCAAGCTCTAAGGATAAACCTTTAGTCAGCGAGTCGATCGCGCCTTTTGATGCGGCGTAATCGACGTATTCGTTAGGCGAGCCGAGGCGAGCTGCGGCTGAGGAGACATTCACAATCGCACCGCCTTTGCCATGAAACTGCGTCGACATGCGTTGGATTGCGTACTTACTACACAAGAACGCACTGAGTACATTGCTCTGCAACACGCGAAGAATTCTCTCCGCATCCATATCGACGACGCTGGATTGCGGCAACAAGATACCCACGTTATTGACCAAGACATCGATCGTTCCTAACTCTTTATCCAGCCTTAGAAACATCTGTTCAACTTCGTCCTGTTGTGACACATCGGCTTTTAACAACACGGCACTTCCACCTAAATTCACTACATGGTCAAGCAATTGCTGTGCGGCGCTGTCACTACTCAGATAGTTGATACCAACCGCATAGCCGTCACGTGCAAGTGCCAAGACGGAGGCCGCGCCTATCCCTCTGCTGGCACCCGTGACCAGAGCGACTTTGGAGGCTCTTGAAGAATAATTCATGATTGCCTTTTTTGTTCTTGTTAATCAACATGGTGAACCGCTCGACTATTTATCGTCACCATAAGGGCGGCCATCTTTATGCACGAATTGCCAGCGCCCATCAACGCGTAGCGCCTGTAAATCATCGTGAGGATAGATCCCTTCATCACCCTCTGTTCTATCACCGATTTCGAGATAGCGCACGATCTTATCACTGTGGTTAATGAGTGAATGCGCAGCGCCCATCGCCGGAAAGCCACAGCACATACCCGCATGCAGCACGATCTCGTTTTCGCCAAGGATCAGCGTCACACTTCCTTCCAACACATAGATGAACTCATCTTGCCGCGTGTGGTAATGAACCAGTGATGAACGCGCATCTGGTTGCAGTTCAGTCAAATTCACACCGAAGTTATTCAGGCTAAAATAGTCACCTAGTGCGTGCTTTTTTCGCCCAGCCATTTTGATCGCGAAAATCGATGGATAGTTAGATGGTGTCAGTCGGGCAGGGACTTGTGAAGCGGCAATTGGTGGCTTTGGATGGTTCTCGGTGATTGGGTTGGACATGGTCAATAGTAGTCTCTCAATGTAGTCTCTAAGTAAAGATGAATTCTGGGTGCCGGATCAAGGCCTATCAGCGCTAACATTTGATGCTCGAAATCTACGCTTCTAGCTCCTCCATGGTATCGGTATCTACACAAGTGTTTTGTAGTGTGAAGAAGCACAGAGCGCAAAAAAACAGCAAAGTCTGTCATTCCTGCGCAGGCAGGAATCCAGCGGTGTCCGTTGATCAACAAAAAGACGCTGGACTCCTGCCTACGCAGGAGTGACGGTTAATGAAATTTGCTGATCATTCGACTTGTGTTCATACCTATGCTTGCAAGGGGAAGGAGCTAAAGGCACAGATTTACAGAGCGCAAAAAAACAGCAAAGTCTGTCATTCCTGCGCAGGCAGGAATCCAGCGGCGTCCGTTAATCAACAAAGAGACGCTGGACTCCTGCCTACGCAGGAGTGACGGCTAATGAAATTTACTCTTCATTCGACTTGTGTTGATACCTATGCTTGCAAGGGGAAGGAACTAAAGGCACAGATTTCCAGCGTCGAAATTAAAGTTAGCGTCGATGAAATCAAGGCCAACATAGCCCCAATACGCCTTAGTTCCGCTCAAAAACCGTTCGTGCAAAATGCAAAGCATCCTCCAATCTATCATCCCCCCAGAACAGCTGTCCTTCCACAATAAAACTCGGTGCCCCAAAGATCTTCTTCGCTATCGCCAATTCGGTTTGTTGTCTCAGCTTGATCTTATTTTCGTCGCTCTCCATGTCTCTCAATATGAGATTGGCGTCTAGTGCGAGATCCGTCAACACTTGCTGGACGACCGTCGCGCTATCGATGTCCCTATCTTGTACAAAATTAATGCGCATGATCGTTTTGCAGAAATCAGCTATCCATAACGCATCTTTGTAGGCAGCAGCAACCCGCATCGGCAATAAAGCAGAGCGAGGAAATTGTGTGGGTTGCGTCCATGCGAGCCCATACTTTTTTGCTTGGCGCGCCATGTCTTGCCACACATAGTCCCCCTTATTTTTTTGCAGGACAAAGGGCGACGAATTCCAACCCAGTGATTTGAAAATAGGCCCGAGTAAAAATGGACACCACTTTATTTTGACTTGATAGAGACGAGCCAATTCCTCAATGCGCATGACGCTTAGGTAGCTATAGTTGCTGGCAAATTCAAACCAAAATTCGATTTCTGGCAAAGCTTTTACAGAGGTGTTTTTTTGCATAAAGAACTCTAATAGGTGACTAAGCAACGTAATTCAATACTTTCACGTGGCGGCGTATCGGGCGGAACTGCAGGTAAGTCAAAGGCCGAATGTGGCGTAAAACGTGAGGTGTTGGTGTGCAAGGAATCGTATTGCTTGAAAATCAGGACTTCTTCTTTACGCATAGACGGGTAGTAAAACCAACGATGTTGATGAGAATGCTGAAGCAAATAGATGTCGCCAGTACGATTCGGATAGCGCACATCGCAATGGAATAATTCCTTGCTCGACACCGTTCTAGCGTCACAAATCGCCAACGGCGCGTCTTGCACTGGACCATTAAGTGCGCGCCACATATTGATGATGCTAAAACGTGTGACTTGCGCACGTTGGTGCAAGTCTTCGATCACAAGTGCGAGTCGTCGCTTTCCTGATTCCTCGGTGTAATCATTGTGAATGCGACCATTCGCTGCCGCATAGCCATTCGCGCCACGCTTACCAAAATCGAGAGGATTGTCTCTCGGCGCTCGACGCCTAAGTAAATGATCAAACACATAGGCCTGCTTGGCGCCAGTCACTGCGAGCGCAAGTTGACGGGCTTCTCGGTAATACACGCCTTCAATACTTGCACGATCACTAAAATCGCTCACCTCGGTGCTGGCATCCCACAAATCAAACCCCTCCACCTGAAGCCGCGGTCTCGTGACTAATTGCCGGGCGTCGTGTATCGCCATTTTGTGCACGTCATAGTCGCCACTCTCCCAAGGCACGCCCGCAGGTGGCTCGTAGGTATAGCTCACTGGGCGGGTAGGGGCAGGTCGATAGTAATTGAGTTCCGCAAGCACATGCGGCGCGAGTGCGCGTATCGACTGATCTTCACCTAAGGATAAGCTTGCCACGTTCGACATCATTTGCGCATCCTTCACTATTATTGAATGTTGGACGGCACTGCCGCTGACTCTGTTTCAGGCAGCGTGGCATCAGTAGCAGACAACAATTTGCTTTTGAAAAATTGCAGGATTTCGTCGCGTGCAGCGATGGTAGGTTGTCCTTGTTCATCAATCAGATGCGCTGTCACAACACTATGCGGGCATGCGACAATTTTTTCGAAGAACGGCGGAGGATGAGGATGCGCGGCGCTATCGGGTAAAACCTTGGCGACAAATCGTTTCCCCAAGGCCTTGCTATACGCATCAAAGCGCTCAGCGCGGCAATAGCGATCGCCTTCAAAGCGGTAAGCCAGCACCGACAAATCGTCTTTCTCTAGCCTTGCGGCGACAGCATGCAGCTCATCGTCCGACATATTAATCGCTGAGGGATCATCGAACGGTAGCGAAGGCTGACACAACACCGGCGCTAACATGACGGATTCCAGCATCATGGTCAGCGCAAAGTTACCCGTAAAGCACATGCCAATCGCACCCACACCAATGCCACCGCACTCTTGATGCGCGTGCTTGGCCAAGTGCCGTAACCACTGCGTCACTGGGCTAGACTCATTACTAGCAAAGGCGCGAAACTCGGCACTGACACAAGCCCGTTTCAAAATCGCAGCACCGTCCTCTGCATTCGGCACCGCGCCATCGACACCAAACAAAGACGGTAAATACACGGTAAAGCCAGCGTCTATCACCCACTTGGCGAAGCGGATCACCTGCGGACTGATGCCAGGCATCTCGGTGAGCACGATGACTGCGGGGCCATCACCAGCGACATAGACTTTCTTGGTGCTGCCAATGAAGCTCAACATCTTCACTTGAAAATCCGCTAGCAAAGGACTTGGCTGGTCGGCAGGCTGTAGCTGCGAATTGGATTGTAAAACCTGACTCATGAAACCTCACCTCGTATTTAATAATTCAATAATGCGACAGTGGGCAAACTATAGATGGTGGGTGCGTGTATTTGAAGTGTCTAATCTGACATATTTCATGTGATAATGGGCAAATGAAAACCTTTCTTGTTTTAGCCACAGAAGGCATATTGGATTCCGGTCTGGCAATCACGTTGGACATTTTGCGCACGGCCAATTTCCTCATCGAGCGCAACCACGAGTCGCAAAGCTTTCGTATCGTCACCGCCGGACATCGCAAAAAGATACGCACGGGAGCGGGATTAGAGCTCACATGTGACTACACGTTTCAGCATCTACTACGCGGCGAGGTGGAAGCCGATTGGGCGCTACTACCAGGCTCAGGCAAAAAATTGCTCGCGGAACTAGAAGCAAGTTTGAGCAGCAAAGAAGTCTCGCAAGTCATGGACGTACTTAAACACTTCGCAGAACGAGGAAGCTGCCTCAGCGTCTCTTGCGCCTCGACCTTCATGCTCGCAGAGGCGGGCTTACTCAAAGGCAGAGCAGCCACCACCAGCTGGTGGTTAGCAACGGCGTTCAGGCAACGCTACCCCGATGTCATCCTAGACGAAGCCAAAATGCTGGTACGTGACGGTAACATCCTCACAGCCGGCGCCGTTTTCTCGCAAATGGACGTGGTGCTAGATATCGTCGCGGAGGTAGTCGGCCCAAACATCGCCTATCTGTGCTCGCGCTATCTCTTGATCGAACAGCGCTCATCGCAAGCTCGGTTTATGATTCCCACCCAGAATCAACACCTCGACCCCATCGTCATCGCGGCCGAAAAATGGATAGACAAAAACATCGCCCGCCCACTCACAGTACAAGAGCTCGCATCGCAATTTGCTGTCTCCACTAAAACGCTATCAAGAAAAATACAAGAAGCCACGGGCGACTCGACTATCAAATTTATTCAAAGACGAAAACTGATGCGCGCAGTGCATTTGTTAGAGTCGACCAACTTATCCATTGAGCTAGTCGCAGAGCGTGTCGGCTATCAGAATGGCACCATGCTGCGGCATTTGGTTAAGCGGGAGTTGGGGGTTTTGCCGGGGGGGATTCGGTGATCAGAATGCCTCACGCATGTGGTTTTGCATATGTACTAAATGGATCAACATCGTTGAAATTAACTACTGCTGGCTCCTTTCGTTAGTCACCGAGAACTAGTGTTGCGTATTGTTCAGGCGTGCTCATCGATTCATCCCCTTAATCCGACGCGAATATGCCAGCGACCTTATTCATCACCGCTTCCCGAACCACGTTCAGCTTCAATCTGCTTGAGTACCCTGTCGAAATCACTCTCAAACAATCGGTCTTGCACGATGCGGTATTTCTCGAACTCGCTTTCGGCGTGAGCTTTGGCTATTTCGGCGGATACCCTGCCGCCATCGTGCAAAATCTCGCGGTCGGTAAATTCCAGAAAAGTATCTAGCCGTGTCGCCCAGTCTTCCATCGTCATCGGGATATTGCGCCGAGCACGATCTTCGGCCAGGTCGAGATAGGCGTTGACGATACGGCCTAGCGATTCTAGCTCGTCTTGATTGAGATAATTTTTGGCGACTACTACATCGGTTTTAACCGAGAATTTCCGTTAGGGTTTGAGATGATGACGGATGAGTTTGCGAGGCAGTTTTGGGGGATTTTATTTTGTCATAGCGAGCTATGGCAAAATAAAATCGTCCGAAAATGACCGCAAAATCGCCGTCAGTACTCAAAAAGCACCGAAGGTGCGCCTAATGAAAAATCTCGGTTTAAGTATCTTGCCGTCAGGTGCCTGTTCCCAAGAACTTAGACCCATGTGCGCCTTGCCACTGTCTGCGCGTTGTAAGGTCAATTCAGCAGCAGTATGGCCGTGAATAGCGAAATGCAGCTTGTTCTGGACCTTGGCAAAAAACGCTTTGGTGGTGGGAGCGGACTTGTTGTAGTCGAGCGCAGTCGAATAAATATCTGTAATTTTCTGGTAGAACCTGCGTTCGCTAAGACGAATCTCGCGGATTTCCGCTAGCAAGCACTCAAAGTAATCTTCACCAAGAAAAACCCCATTCTCCATACGCTTCTTGTCAAGCACATAGCCCTTAATAGCAAACTCACGTAGGATCTGTGTCGCCCATTGCCGGAACTGGGTAGCGCGCAGCGAATTCACGCGGTAACCCACTGAAATGATGGCATCGAGGTTGTAGAACTGGGTCAGATAACTTTTGCCGTCGGCGGCAGTATTCCGGAATTTCCGGATAACTGATTCTTCGGCAAGTTCTCCGTTGGTGAAGACATTTTTTAAGTGTTCGCTGATGGTGCGAACATCCACGGCGAATAATTCAGCCATCAGTTTTTGCGTCAACCAAACGGTGTCGCTCTCATAGCGTGCCTCAATGCTCTGCTCACCAGCTTGGCCGGTAAACATCAGAAATTCTGCCGTGCTGTTGCGGATCAATTTTTTGCTTTTGTCGCTCATACCATGCCCGTCGAAGTAGAATATTTTTTGTTCATTTCATGCAATCTCTTCAAGCTATCAAATGAAAAGTTTATCAGTTACAAGACGGGATCAAGATCGCTTGTCTCTCAAGAACTAACTGCCTAGGAAATCGATCATTCGCTATTTGCGAATAACGAACAATAGGCGTTTAGCTGCTATTGTCCAGCTTCCTCTTCGCGTTCTCAATTTGCTTAACACTGGCTTCCGGCGTGGGCAATGCCTCAGGCATGGTGCCACCTAATTCGGCGATAGTCTGGCGTACTTTTTTTCCAACCTCAAAATGCGTTTGGTTGGCCTTTTGTTTTCCGCTGACTTGATCGCGTTTCAACTTTTCTTCCGCTTGCGTGGCGCGGAACAAATTTGCAGCTAACTCAGTGCTACCCATGTGATCCAGAATCTTCTGGCTCTTCTTCAAATCCTTGCGCGCATGAATGTCTTTGGCGCCCAAGCCACCATACAAACCGCGATAGCCGTGATCTTGAAATATAGCGTAATCAATCGGCGTCGCAACACCAGCATCTTTGGCCGCCGCGGCTAAATGCTTATTGTGCACGGCAAGCTCATTGCGGATGGCGAGGCGCTTTTCGTTTTCATTGAATAGGGCAAATTGCGCATCATCCGCTAACTCTTGGCGATGTGTCTGCATCGCAAAATAGGTCTGGCCGTTAGCGATGACAGTTTTGCTTGGATCACCGTTTTGCACGATCAGGTAACAGGCATAACGTGACAGGCGGTAATCCTCAACTTGACGTTTCGCACCAGAGCCAATTTCAACCATAGTGAGGACATCCTCAATATGGTCCTCAAGGGCCTGGCCGCTATTGCGACACGCCTCTTTGGCTTTGTCGATCACAGGAAGAAAGTGGCGGTATTGCGAATATTCCAAAACAACTGCCAACTGGCGCGCCAACCAAAACTCATTGCCATCCGCATCGACATGCCGAATGCCCTCAAACGTCGCATGATGCTGAGTGATGATTTTTTTATTAGTCATGGCAGCTCCCGGCCTTGTGGCGCTAATTAGAACAGTAAAAGTAAACAAATATTACAACAAAAATCATCAAACAACTGAATATTTAATCAGTTGTTTTAAGTGGCCTTAAAATCATTGTTTCTATCAAAATAACCCTCATTGAGTCAAAAACAAACACCAATGTGACTCATAGTCCGTAGACATTCAGACTCGGACGCAACATCATATTGTTAAGCGACTTAAAGATTACTCATTGAAAGGAGCATAGCGATGGGCGCACTACCAGTAGAATTAGAAATTGAATTTTATGAAGAGAATCTTTGTGGTTTCGACATTTTTGTAGAACCGAACCCAGACAACTGGCGGGGAGGATTTCAATGGTCTGTGTGTCGAGACAACGAAGAGTTGGAATGTGGTTTGGAATTTTCAGGCAGTTTGGCATTGGAGGCTGCACATGAATTCATTGTGAAAATAACTGAAAAATCTTTAAGTCCAGTCGCCACTCAGTAAGTGTTACGAATGGGGTTTGCTACAATTACTGTGTTTACATTCAGTAAAAACTTGACTGGGAACAAATTAGGACGTATTGTCCTAAAAAATTCCCAGCGAGGCATCAATGTCACACCCGACCCAACACCACGATTCAGAAGCAGTTCTCAAATATCTCGCCGCAGCGCGCAAGTTTAAAAGTCAGGAAGATATCGCCACGATACTGGGCGTCAACGCCCGCCAAGTACGCCGATGGGAAGCTCGTGAAAGCGATCCACCACCCTATCTGTCATACGCACTTCAACAAGTCTTGCCATTAGAATCGAGCGACCCCAACGCAGGCAAAGACGCCGCATTCACCTTCATCGATTTGTTCGCTGGAATCGGTGGCATACGCCAAGCTTTTGATAGCATTGGTGGTCATTGCGTCTTCACGAGTGAGTGGGATAGCTACGCGCAAAAAACCTATTTGTACAATTACCCGAACAATCATCAAATCAATGGCGACATCACCCAAATCGCTGCCAAAGATATTCCAGATCATGGTGTGTTACTCGGAGGTTTTCCTTGCCAGCCTTTTTCTATTGCGGGCGTATCTAAGAAAAATGCATTGGGTCGAGAACACGGCTTTAACGATGAAACGCAAGGCACTTTATTTTTCGATATCTGCCGCATCATTGATGAAAAAAAACCTCGCGCATTTCTGCTTGAAAACGTGAAGAACCTAACTTCGCATGACAAGGGTAGAACCTTTGACGTCATCAAGCGTAGCCTTGAGCAATTGGGATACACCATGAGTTACCGCGTAATCGATGGCGCACATTTCGTACCGCAACACCGTGAACGTATCTTAATCGTCGGCTTCAGAAACGATCTCAAAATCGACTTTGATTTACATGCGTTGGCTTTGCCGCCAAAAGGCGAACATAAGTTAGGTGACATATTGCATAAGACAGATGGCTCAGAGCCGTACTTGCCTTGGGATGACAATGCCTACTTTGATCACAAAATGAACAAGCAGTTAGATAAATATACGTTGACTGACAATCTTTGGACCTATCTGCAAAACTACGCAGCAAAACACAAAGCGCAAGGCAATGGCTTCGGTTTTGGCCTAGTCACCAAAGAAAGTGTGACGCGCACATTATCTGCTCGCTATTACAAAGACGGATCAGAAATCTTGGTTAGCCAAGGGAAAACAAAAAATCCACGGCGTCTAACACCAAGAGAATGCGCAAGATTGATGGGTTTTCCCGATACTTTCAAAATTCCTGTTTCCGATACCAGAGCGTACAAACAATTTGGCAACTCCGTTGTCGTTGATGTCATGGCCCACGTAGCGAACGCGATGTTGCCGTACTTGGTTGAAAAGAAAAGCAATGTAAAGGAACGAAGGACAAAAATCGCGGCATAGTGCATTGTGTGTTTCGTGCAAAAATCGAGTTTTGCAAAATTCAATTCATTCAAATTCATCAGTGTCAATTTTGAGAGATTAAGCCTGTGATCCAAGCAAGCCAAGAAAACATTCAATTATGGATTTCGAAAAGCACGAAACTCTTTATCAAGAAACTGTCGCGTAATGACTGTGTTTGGGCGGACGGACAACAATTTGGTCACCAGAATGGCGTGTATATCCCTCGCGAAATCAGAGAGACAGATTTTTTCCCTGCGCTAAAAAATATCAACACTGCTAAACCTCACATTTTCGAGGCACCTTTCAGTACCTTTTGGCCCGAGACGGGTGAATTCAAAACATCGAATTTAAAGCACTACTCGAACAAAGGGACGGAGATGCATTTCACCGGCGTGCCTAAAGAGTATTTTGCTGAACTTACCCCAGCATCGTTGCTCATCGGTGGCGTGTTAAAAAAGTCGCATAGTGAATCACATCATTGGTTCATGGTCGTTGATTCTGCGTCGGATGAAGCAGAAATACTTGAAACAATGTTCGACCTCAATGCAGATTTTCACTTTGGATTATTTGCACCAGAAAGTGCGATTAAAATTCCCCAAGATGAATCTGAACAATTGATTGAAGACTTAAGCAATAGTTTAAAGTCGGGCAATCTTGCATTGTTTATCGCATCAGTGTCTAAGCTCCCATTACCTTCTCTCTTAGCGTCGCAAGCTCAGCAAGAATATCTCAGCCAGCATGGTCTCGAAAAGCTCGACCCGTATCTAATAGAAAATCCAGGTGATGCGATCATGAAGATTAGCCGGGATATCGAATACAAGTTATATAAGCGCGCAGAATTGCGGCATAGAGCCGCGGAAGTGGTCAGGATTATTACAGAGAAAAATACAGATCTCGTGACCGCAGTCGTTCGAGGATTTCCTGAATTGGATGCGACTTTTCTCAGCGCCAGTCAACACAGAAAGTCCCGCGCAGGTCGTTCGTTTGAACAGCATATTGGGCAACTGCTGACAGACGGGAATATCTCCTATGAGGAGCAAGCAGTCACCGGTGGACGTAGGCCAGACTTCGTTTTACCAAGTCTGATCGCATTGAAAGACGTAAGCAGATCATTTGATGACGCATTGGTTTTATCTGCCAAAACCACATTACGCGAACGGTGGAAACAAATTGCAATGGAAAAATTCAATTGTGCGCTGTTTCTCGCAACGGTAGATGACCGTGTATCCGCCGACGCTATTCACGATATGCACCGCCAAGAAATATGCCTTGTAGTACCTGAGTCTTTAAAAAAAGCTAAAGAGACCTGTTACAAAGACAAAGAAAATGTCATTACTTTCCGGGCGTTTTTTGACGAGCAAATTTCGATCAAGCGCCCCCACTTTCAGATTGTTTAAGCCTGAAAGGTGTCATTGTAAACCTCCCTCAATCAGTGCCAGGTATTACTAGAGTTTTGAGGTTGGTGAAACAACCGGTATTCAACAGGGGT
>NZ_JBXARG010000031.1:0-32085 GCF_058808015.1 Undibacterium sp. GW821-FHT11H02
CGGTCATTATCATTGCTCCATGCAATTGCGCAGTTTCCTGCAAAATGTCCGTTTACACAAAATTTTTTACACCCTCGCTGGGTTTGCATTTAAACTAACGCATGATTCTCTCTCGGAAATTTCCAAATTACTAGCTATAGATGAACTTTTAAAATTACCAGACAACAAGAAGAACTCTGAGGTATTTACCTCTCTATTTTTGATAAAAATCCTACTGCGGACAGCACTAATTATCCCACTTTATGCTGTATTTGGAATGTGTTTCGCTCAATACAAGCGAGAGCGAAATTTTGAAGAAGAATATGCTCACAAGGCGGCAATTGCTTCATCCCTCCCAAGCTATGGAGAACTAGCGCGTCAAGACTCGGTACGCGATCAAATTATTACAAGTGCATCAATCGTCATATTTTCCTCGCCTACCGTTAACGGCTCTACGGTTCAATCACCATTCGAATCTTCTTCTGATTTAAATTCAATGACTAAATTACTGGAGTCTTTGGGAAAATTAACAAAATCTGAAAGTGGAAAATAGCAAATGTAACTTGAGATAGAATGTTCATTTCTGGTTTTGCCATAAATCCTTTGCCATTTAGATGATGGATTGCCTACTAATCTCATTGGTACAACCAAAAACCAACAATCAACCAAACCCATGATCAATAAAATCCTACTAGCCGCTCTATTCACGATCACCATCCCATTCACAGCATCCAAAGCCCAAGAAACAAACGCACCCCAATCCCAAACCACCCCAGTAAAAATCGACAAAACCCTGACACCCGACATTGGTGGCATCAAGCAGGTTGTGGAGATTAAAACGGATGATGCGAGTAAGCCTGTTTTGCTGTTTTTGTCTGGCGGACCTGGTAGTTCTATGATCAATGGTGCGCCTGCTTTTACCTCTGTTTTGAAAAGCCGATTTACGATTGTGCAGTGGGATCAGCGTGATGCTGGTAAGACTTTGAAATTGAATCCTTCGCCTGTTCAGCCTTCCGTTGCCTTGATGGAGATGGACACGTTGGAGGTTATCAATTTTGTGCGAAAAGAATTGAAGCAAGAAAAGATCTATTTGTTGGGTAGCTCTTGGGGGAATGTTTTAGGCTTTTATATCGTGAAGCATCATCCTGAATTATTGCATGGCTATTTCGCTTCGAATCCTGTGGTGAGCCAGCTCGCGAGTGAGCAAGAATTGCTGGTGATTTTGAAGAATCATTTTAAAGACAACGAGGTCGCGACTAAGGAATTGGCGACGGTGAGTATGCCTTCTGTTGTTGATGAGGATATGTTCTATTTGAGAAAGTGGCTGTTCTTTAAAGAAGGAAAAGCCTTTGCAACGAGTGAGGGTTTTAAGACAGGTTTTCTGCAATGGTCAAAAACTTGGTCGCCGGTTTGGAACGAAGTGACACGGATTGATTTACCTAAGACCTTGAAGTCAGTCGATTGCCCGATTTATTTTTTCGTGGGTAAGAACGATATTCAAACTTCGACAAAGATCACGGTGGATTATTTCAAGGCATTGGCAGCGCCGAAGAAGGCCTTGTTTATGTTTGAAAACTCTGGGCATCAGATTCATCAGGATGAGGCTGAGAAGTTTCAGAATGTGATTATAAGTACGCTAGCTGCGGTGTTGCCTGCGATGTAGTTTTCCTCAAGATTATTTGATCAATAGACGCGACTCGTCATTCCTGCGTAGGCAGGAATCTAGCGGCGTCGGTTGATCGACAAAAGACGCTGGGCTCCTGCCTGCGCAGGAGTGACGGTTAAGGGATTTTGCTATTCACTGAACTTGTGTGCATACCTATGCTTTGAAGGGGGAAAGAATTAAAATCGCAGTACCGAGGGTGTAACCCGGGTTGCTCATGGGTTGCGCTGGATGGCTCGACGTTCTGGCGGCGCGGGTTTCACCCGCCCTACTTTTTTTGTGATCTGTGAAGGCTATGCTCATTCTGAACCGCCCTCACCCTAGCACTCTCCCGCTTGCGTAAGAGTGGATATGCCCACTTCGCCCCAACTCCCGCCCATTTCGCCACATTCTGATTTCAATCACCTAGCATTGTCTTTAGCATAGCGACATCAATAGTCGAATTGATCTCCCCAGCCAATTTTCGCTACGGCGCTAACTAAGGACAACGATGACAAATACAGTGCAAACTTCACGGACTGATTTTCTGGACCGTATTCGCGTGCTGTTGACAGCTTTGGTGATTCTGCACCATACCGCGATTATGTATGGCGCTGAGGGTGGCTGGTATTTGCAGTACAAGGCTAGCGATCAGGCTTCGGGATTGTTGATGACTTTGTTTTGTGCGGTGAACCAGGCTTTTTTTATGGGTATGTTTTTTCTGCTGGCTGGATATTTTAGTACGCGCTCTTTTGAGAGTAAGGGTGCGAGGCAATTTTTGACTGATCGCTTGTTACGGCTGGGTGTGCCTGTTCTTGTCTTTGGTTTTGTGCTGGGGCCTTTCACTAACGCGCTGGCGGAGACGCCTGCTGGTGAATCTGTCTGGTCGTTTTGGTGGCAGCTGATGGCGCGGGGATATTTTAATATTGGTCCCTTGTGGTTTGCGTATGCCTTGTTGTTTTTTTCTGTGGCATATATGGTTTTGCGTTTGCTCTTGCCTCAACTGCGTTGGCATTTATCGCCCGCTGTGATGAAGCATGCGTCGGTCGCTTTCTTTTTGGTGGTGTGGGGTATCGCTGCCTTTGTATTGCGTTTGTGGGTGCCAACTGGGCAAGAACGTGGCTTGTTGCAGATCGGTTATTTTGCGTCTTACATCTTGTTGTTCTTTTTTGGATGTGCCGCGGGACATGGTCGCTTGCTAGAAAACATCGATAGGAAACTGGCACTGCCTTGGGGCTGGATTAGTTTGTTGACGATACCTAGTTTGTTTGCCTATGCGATTCTGAGTGGTGCTTTGAAAGGTGCCACGTTTCATGTGAATGGTGGTTGGACTATGCCTGCTTTTGCGTATGCGATGTGGGAGCCGTTTGTGGCGGGTGGGATTATGTTGATGCTGCTGTGGCGCTTTCGGGTATCGGCAAAACCTTGGGCGTTTTGGAAAAAGCTGACTCCCTTATGCTACGCCGCCTTTATCGTGCATGCACCGGTCGTGGTGGGCTTGGGTGTATTGCTGCAGGCGTGGAAGAATTATTCATTCGGCTTGTTTTTCTTGGTCGGTAGCGCTAGTGTGATCCTGAGTTTTGCAGTGGCGGCCTTGCTGGTAAAACTGCCCGGCGCAAAAAAGATATTGTAAATAGTCGATATTGAAAATTGAACTTGCAGTGGTAATCATCCTGCTATGCGAGCTTATGTCCGTTTCCGCACAGATCGCTATCGCGTCAGATCTCATACTGAGGTAGAACCATCCACAGAATCTGACCATGACTATCTTAAGCGACATGCGCTCCAATGTGGAGAACGATGGTGTGCCACCACCACCTAAGAAGCGCCGTACCGCGTTTTTATCACTCTCTGCATGGCGACAATTCATTGCTGTCGCCAAACCTTACTGGGTGGGCGAACAATGGAAGGCCGCCTGGATACTCTTGGTGCTGCTGATCGTGTTAATGCTGTTTGAAACCCAGTTCGCAGTCATGTTGAACAATCAGGCTGGGGAAATGATGTCGGCATTGGCGGCAAAAGAGGGTGAGCGCTTTTGGGCATCCGTGCAAACCTGCCTGCTCGTGCTGCTATTTGCAGTACCGACTTATGCTTTCTACTATTACATGCGTGACCTATTCGCGAACCGGTGGCGACTCTGGCTCAGCGGTCGCTTTCTTGACGGCTATCTTAAAGATCGTCGATATTATGCGCTGGGTACAGACAGCGACCTGGACAACCCAGACCAGCGTATCAGCGAAGATATCAATACCTTTACCGGCAGATCGATCAACTTCCTGCTCATTTTTTTGGGATCTGCCATGCAGCTAGTGGCGTTTAGCACGGTGCTATGGTCGATTTCCCATTTGTTGGTTGGGGTATTAGTGCTATACGCCCTAATCGGTACCGGCGCCGCACTTTATGCATTCGGCAATCCATTGATACATCTGAATTTTTGGCAACTGCGGCGCGAGGCCGACTTCCGTTACAGCCTGATGCGGGTACGTGAAAATGCTGAATCGATCGCCTTTTACCGTGGCGAAACCCAGGAACGCGCGCACATTGATAGCATGCTGCACCGGGTGATTCAAAACTACGACAAACTGATCAAGAAGCAGCGCTCACTTAATCTGTATCAGCGCACCTTCAGTCAGCTCACTTTGGTGTTGCCGGTGGCGATACTTGCCCAGCAAGTCTTATCCGGCGAGCTGGAGGTCGGGCGCGCAACGCAGGCAATCGGCGCCTTTGCTGCCGTGCTTGGGGCGGTCGGGGTGATAGTGGAAAACTTTGAGGGTCTGAGCCGCTTCGTAGCTGGCGTTGGCCGCTTGCAAGCATTGTCGGACCTAGTATTGCCGACAATTGCACCCGAATCGTCAACTGAGGTCGAGCCCGAACGCATACAACTACGCCCAGGCACTCAGCTCGTACTAGAATCCGTTACGCTGCGTCCACCACAATCGCAGCGTGTGCTCATCAAGGAATTGAGCCTGGTATTGCAAGCAGGTGAAGCGCTACTGATTACGGGGGACAGCGGCTGCGGCAAAAGCTCACTATTGCGGGCAATTGCCGGACTATGGCACAGCGGTAGCGGCCTCATACATCATCCGCCTATGGAGGAGTTTTTCTTTCTGCCGCAACAGCCTTATTTGCAAATGGGTTCGCTGCGCAGCCAATTGATCTACCCTAGTGTGGACTCCAAACTAAGCGACCAGCAATTACTAGAGATTTTGGGTCAAGTATATCTACCGCAATTGTCCGAACAGGTAGGTGGTCTATCGGCGGTGCATGACTGGGAGAAGCTCCTGTCCGTCGGCGAGCAGCAACGCATCGCATTCGCCCGCATACTGGTTCATGCACCTAACATTGTTATTCTCGACGAAGCGACCAGTGCGCTTGATAGCGCCAATGAATCGGCTCTGTATGCGCGTCTGCGTAAGAGCGGCGTGACATTGATCAGTATCGCGCATCGACCCGCCGTGCTGCAGTACCATACACATGTGTTGCAATTGCTCGGTGATGGCGCATGGAAGCTGCATGAGGCGAGTGCTTACCAGTTTGACGCTGCACCTATCAATGTGGCCAATGATTAAGTACCACTTGTACAGTCGTAAGGGCATCGCCAGCATGAATAAGCGCGGTAAGCAGTCATGCCGCTCAGTTAAGACGAATATAAGAACATCTCAATGAAAAAATACGAGGTCTTATCCAAATTGACTTTGTGGCTTTGGACAAAAATAAAGACCCCTCAACGCCGAGACGCTGAGACGCGGAGATACGCAGAGAAACCCAGTAAAATCTTCGCTTTTCTCTGCGCTCCTCGGCGACTCTACGTCTCGACGCTGAGGGGTTTTGAAACATCAGTAACCAGGGTTTTTTGAAAGAATCTGCCTGCTCAGATCAGCCTGTCATATGCATCACGCAAAGGTATTGACCGTGGTGCCAATCGCGGCATTCACGAGTCCTAAAGAAACATCGACTGGAGAGACTTGATTCACCTGCAAGTAGGTGGGAAGATCGCTGGTCGGGGGCGTGCCCGATAATTCTGCGTCTTTTGTTGATTTTCTATCTAACTCTAATAAGGCTTCGCGGCGTTGCTCCAAGATAGTTTTGTCTTGATCCGCGCGCAAAATCTGCTGCTGGTAGGCGCGCATTGCTTCGACACCGCCATATGCACATGGCGATCCTATACAAATGGACATCGCACACTTCCTTTCTACGCTGCAGCTAACTAGCGTCTTAGCATCAAGATTTTGTCAGCTACTGAGATAGTAGTCCGAAAATGACGAGAAATCTCGACCTCAGTTCAAAAATATGAGCGTCCCTTACTTTTTGTATTGATCAAAATATCATTGCTAGCTGTAAGCTGGCTTGCCCCATTTAAGAATTGATATGATTTGACAAAGGAATGCTGGATACCTTAGCTTAGGGTCTGTTGACTTATATATAGGATGGCCTAAATGATAGATTCAATTAGCACGCTTAACATCGCGAAGATTTATACTTTTTTTGCGCTTATAGTCGTCGCTTTTCAATTGGCGCTGGCGGCGGGGGCACCTTGGGGTAAGGTCTCGATGGGAGGAAAATTTCCCGGTGTTTATCCTCGCCAAATGAGAATTGCGGCGATCTTCATGGCGGTCTTTTTTTTATTGCTGACCGCCATCGTTGGTATCCGCGCTGCCTGGTTTGCATCGAGTTTGTTCGACTTGTCACGCATCGCGATCTGGCTTGTGGTCGCAATCAATGGGCTGGGTTTGTTGATGAATTTGATCACCCCCAGTAAATGGGAACGTATCATCTGGGCACCTGTCTGTCTGGTGCTTTTGTATTGTAGTGTGGTGGTTGGGCGGTCTTAACTTGCGCGTGTTGCGCTGTTTTTAAAACGATACTTTACGGACAAAAAACTTAGTGAGGCAGCCTGGTTCGATCTTGCTCGATCTTGCTTGATTTCACTTAATCTTTCACTACGCTGCCCCCACCTCATCCTCTACACCATCAATGATGATGGCCATGCTCGCCATGCACGTGACCATGTGCGACTTCTTCTGCTGTCGCGGCACGTATGCCCAAGACTTCTACACTGACTCTCAAAGAGCTACCTGCAAGTGGGTGATTGCCGTCCAACATGACTTGATCGCCTTTGATTTTGAGCACGGTATACACAGTCTCTTCACCCGCTTCGTTGTAGCCTTGCATGGAGGCACCGACTTTGACGCCCGGTGGAAAATCTTTTTTGGAAATTGTTCTAAGCAGGCTTTCATCACGTTCACCGAAGGCATCTTCTGGTGTCAGGTTCAGATTCAATTTGAAGCCGATGTCTTGACCTTGCAGCGCTTCTTCGATTTTTGGTAAGAGATTGTCGTAACCGTGCAGGTAGGCGACCGGGGTCTTGCCGCTTTCTAATACTTTGCCTTTGCCGTCAACGACGGTGAGGCGAATGGTAACGGCGCTGTCTTTGTCTATGCTCATGATGCGGATCTCAGTTTAAGAATGGGAAAAGGCAGTATCTTAACCTATGGTGGAATTTTGGGACATGCAAGCGTGTTTTGCATGTCTTTATTACATGCCATGCGAAGCGCTTATTTCATCTTTACCAGTTGCTCAAGAATTGCATGCGCCGCTTTGATACGGGCTGGGATGGGATAATTTTTATTGGCTAGAATCACGACGCCGATTTTGAGCTCTGGGACAAAAAGAACATAGCTACCAAAGCCATTGGTCGAGCCTGTCTTATTAAATAGTCGCGCTGCGTAATGAAGTTTAGATCGCATGATTTCCTGCGCCGGATTTGGCTCCCAGATCATCTGTTCGGAATTGCCAGCGAGTAAACGTTTTAGGCTGATCGGGTAGGCATACTGCTCCCAGCCTAATCCTTGCCCCATATCGCCGATTTTAAAATAGGGAATATGGGTGTCGTTCAGCGCACGCGCGGTCAATTCATCAAGTAAACTGCTATCCATATTCAACTGCACAAAACGCAGCATGTCCGCGCTACTCGATTTGACGCCATAGGCTTCGTCGGCGAATACGCCAGGGTTAACCCGCACGGCTTTCAGTTCTTTTTTGTCGAGCTTATAGCCCCATGCATAATCAGACATAGCCGATGCGGGTATGCGGATATAGCTGTGACGCAAACCTAGTTTAGGGAACAACTGCGACTCCATCGCGTCGGCAAAATTGCTCTTCAATGCCAGGGCAGTGATATGTCCGAGCAGGCCTATACTGGGATTCGAGTATTCACGAACGGTGCTGGCAGCGGCGCTCGGTTTCCATTGTTGAAAATAATCGAGCATCTTGTCATTACTGACGTCATCGGGTACTTGTAAAGGCAAGCCACCCGCCGTGTAAGTGCCCAAATTGATTAAATTGACCTTGTCGATAGCAGTGCCCTGCAACTGCGGTATAAATTGACTGGGATGATCATCTAGCCTTAACTTTCCTAGTGCTTGCGCGTAAGTTGCCAGCGTCGCGGTGAAGGTCTTACTGATAGAGCCAATTTCGAACAAGGTCGATGTGCTCACAGCTGTATTTGTCTCTCTCGACGCCACGCCATAATTAAAAAACATAGACTGACCATCCACCGTCAAGGCTATCGCCATACCTGGCACAGCATGGGCGCGCATCAAGGTTTTAATCTCTTTGTCCACGATATGACGAATCTGATCCGCCCCCTTGCCGACTTGCTTGCCCGCGTCGTTTGCAGCAACTTCAGCTGCCCCGCTAGAGAATGGAAAAAGACCGATAAGAATCAGCTTAATTGCAATTGGGCGAATGAGTTGGGTCAAACGAGTCAAAGTGGGCTCCTGTTTTTTCAATATGCTTAGCGGTTCAACGACAACCGACGGGCGCGTGCAGCTGTGCTTATGGCGCATTGTAGCGGTGTGGCAATTAACCAGTCTAGGTCTGCCTGAATACAACAAGAAATTCACATCACAGCAGCTTTGTGCAATTTGCGCAGGATTTGTCGCGCACTGCACAAAAAAACAGCAGAGACTCAAGTGAGTATCAATTCAAGCTTAGGCTCTTTGTCTGGTCAGCATTGATACACCAGTCCGTCATTGAAATCGGAGAATACGGCATCAAAAAAATGGGCGCGTTGTCTGGCTGGGGATTCACGCTTACAACATACAATAAAATCAGGAGGCAAAATGAAGTCAGTTACTGCAAGCTTAGTCGCCATGTCGGCTTTGCTGAGCGCAATAGGATTTGCGGCATTTAGCAATACCGCCCATGCTCAAAATGTGAATTTACGGGTTGAGCTCAAATCAGGCCGTAACGCGGTATCGGTGACACCGATTCATGCTGAGTTTGGCAATTTTGGTTTAACTCGATCACTACCGAATCATGCAAAAGGAGAGCAACTGCGCGTGATCGCCCGGAATAGCCGGGGCGAGATTGTGCACGAAGTATTGCTGCCAAATCGCCTGCAACGATTACTGGAAACTTTTGATGCGAAAACGGGTGCCATTCAACATTCAGAGACCGTAGCGCAAGCAAGTGCGGTGCTCGATGTGACGGTGCCATTTAGCGCCGACATTGTTAGCATACAGGTGCTACCGCACTCTGCGGCGGCACAGTCCACGCAGTCAATCAGCACACAAGCGCTCAAACAAAATGGGGTGGTACCAGCGACCGAATTAGATCGAGTGCAAATACAAAACTTGGTCAATGCCAGCAAAGCACGCATCAGCATGTCCTCAGCAACAGCGCTGGCGGCAGTGCCGACGCTGACGACGATTTTAAACAATGGAACGACCGCATCAAAGATGGATTATGTCTTCGTCGGTGATGGCTACACCGCCGCCGAAATGAGCAAGTGGCGCGCCGACGCACAGAAGCTAATCGACGCCTTTAAGGCTGATCCTTTGTTGGCAGCGAATCTGAGCAAGATCAATATTCATCGCATCGATATCGCCAGTAATCAATCGGGAGTCGATGAATTAGATAAGGGTATTTATCGCGACACGGCTATGGATGGCGAATTTGCTTGCTATAACATTGCCCGCTTGCTGTGTGTAAATACGACCAAGGTCTTCAATATTGTTGGACAAGTTTTACCGGCAGATGGACATGAGCAAGTGATCGTCATTTCCAACTCAACACGCTACGGTGGCTCTGGCGGCGAGGTGGCAACGGTATCGATGGATCCATCATCCAAGGAAGTGGCTTTGCACGAGATTGGCCATTCCGCTTTTGGCTTAGCCGATGAATACGACTATGGCACTTGCGATACCAGTGTTGAACCGACGGCAGGCAATGTGTCACGTTACGGCACGCGCAGCAATACTAAATGGGGTGATTTAATCAGTGCAACTACGCCAGTGCCTACTCAAGTTGGCACAGTATCGAATGGCACGGTAGGTGCATTTCAGGGTGGCAATTACTGTACCAGTGGCATCTACCGACCAACAGAAAACTCCCGTATGCGCACTCTAGGTAATCCTTGGCATGCGGTGAATACCCGTCTGGCGAATCAGGTGTTTGCCAAATATAGCGGCGCTGGAACCAGCACCGAAGTCACACAAACAGGCACGCTCGCTGTTGGTGCGACGGTATCGGTACCTAATATTTCTCCCAATTATGTCCAAGCAGGCAATGGGACTTACATCGTGAAATTAAGCGGCCCGACCGGTACCGATTTTGATCTGTTCCTGTACAAATGGAATGGCACCAGCAGCAAATGGGATCAGGTTGCCAAAGCCGATGGCAGTACATCGACTGAATCGATCAGCTATAACGGTACTGCAGGCTATTACTATGCGAGCGTAAAGTCGTATAGCGGTAGTGGTGCTTATACGGTCAAGTACAGCTTTCCGCCTAAGTAGTACAGCTAGGTGCCATAAGCGCTAACTTAAGATAAAAATGGTGCAAGTATCATGTCCTCTCCCACTTTAATGCATCGATATCTACACCAGTCTACATACCCCTTCTCCCGCAGGCGGGAGAAGGCGCATTGTCGTTTTTTCGACCTGTAGAGATTCCGACTAAACAAAAAAACATGCTAGTTTTGGATTATCAACAACCACAGCAGCCACAATATTAACTAATATATTAACTTCTTCATCCCCTCGGTTACCGGAGTTATCTGAGTATGGCTTCAGCGTTGATCAATACCACAGCGGAACTCAAAAACTGGTTCCATCAGAGTGGTGTCGTCCATCCCTTGCAGACTTGCATAGGGCCATTACCTGTCTCAAGAGCCTCCCTCGGACGATGGTCTTGTGACGACAGGCCGGATCAGCGAATTCATGCTAATTTTCCGCACCCCGATTGCTATCGGATTGCGGTCATGCTGGCGCCTTTAGAGGCTAGAATTTGGGACGGTAGCAGCCCTATCTGGGGCGGTATGATTGCGGCAAATCGTTTTCGGATTTGTCCGCCCTATGAGTCGGGTCGGTGGTGCCGCATGAGCGCTTGCGACATTGTGAATATTTTTATCCCTATTGCGCTGGTCGACCATTTTGCAGCGCTGCGTGGAGATCGTGATGGCGCGACTTTGATCGCGAATCTATTTACGCCCGATAAAAATGTCATCGAACTGGTACATAAAATGCTCGATGCCGAGATGTTAGCAGGACCATTAGCAACCCAAATTTGCGATAGCGCTATGACGATTTTGGTCTGCTACTTATTGGAACATTACAGCAAACCATGGCGCCAAGAAAAAAACCATGAAGACTTAAGTTATTCCTCGGGTTTATCCGGCGCACGCCTGAGAAAAATACTCTCCTTCATGGCAAACAATACCGAAACCAGCACATCGAACTCACAACTCGCCGCTATCTGCGCGATGAGCGAAGCGCATTTTTCTCGTGAGTTTAGGCGTGCTATGGGAATACCTCCGCATCAATACATGATGAAATTGCGTTTAGAACGAGCCTGCCTCGCCCTGCTGAACGAAGAAACCCGCATTGTCGATATCGCTTACGAATGCGGATTCAATAACGCCAGCCATTTCACTCGCGCTTTTGCATCACAATTTGGCGTGCCGCCAGCGCAGTATCGCTCGCAGCGGCGCAAATCGAATTAAGCAAGCGTCAGTACACTAAACCGTTTTCTCAGCCCAGGCAGCGCGTTCTATATGACAAGGCGCCAAGAGGCAATGCGCTAATTGATCGTGGTCCTCAGTTTGCATTTGTGTGGCGAATTCAAGCAGGCGTGCATCCTGCACTAGACTCAGTTGAGTAATCAATTCACGCGCTATTTCGCGGGCACTTGGTCGGCCTTCTTGATAGTTAGGACTGCCCTTAAAGTGTGACAGCAAATGCTCACGATGATCCTGATACAGAACGCTGGTTTTGGCGGCATCTAACTTCGCTTGCTTGGCAGCGATCTCCGCATCAATTTCGGCATCGGTCTGGCAATAACGTTTTTTCTCAGCGTCATCCCAATGCGGTGTATCTCCATGCTGTTCGCGCAACATCGCCATCGAACGCGAATCAAGATCAATTTGCGAATGCGTGTGTATATCTTTAAATACGTGCACCAAATTCTTGCCTTCGCCTTGCGTGCCTTTGTAACGCATATCCGAGGCGACCCGGCGTGGATTAAAACGAAATTGGCGACTGCAAGTCAGTATCAGTGTATCCATCAAGGCGGCGATTTTCTTTGGGTTCATGTGACTATCCTGGATTGGGGTATGAGTTCATAAGCAGAGTGCTTAGGTGCTTGCGCTGTTTTTTACGCTGTTTTTTACGCTGTTTTTTACGCTGTTTCTTACGCTGCTTCTTGCGCTGAAGACCTTCTCTGCTTTTCATTTTCACTACGGATTTCTTAGTCGTCACATGCCAAGCATGACGCCATCGACTCACTATACGTGAAATCCGCTCGCTGCCACGGTTTAATTCAGTTTTCTGCCTGTCTAAACAGAAGACCTGACCATTGATCCGGACCAAAAGCAAAATCGCATTCCATCAGGTCTGACGAACATTGATGTCAGCAGAAATCAGTTTCATGTCTTGTTTTTGACTTCCTATCCTATTCGCTATGGTCATGGTCCACGACTCGCACTACACTGCGTTTTCTTAATTCATTCTCAAAGGAATAGATATGCGTCAATTGAAAATTGTACTTGCTCTCAGTGCAGCTTTTCTCTGTGTGAATGTCGCGAATGTTCATGCATTTGCTCTGCCACAGGCGAATGCTCAAGCCTCCACACCAACCAACAAGACTAGTGAAGCCAGCGCGCCACTAGCCGGTCTTTGGAAAGGCGCGATTCAACTACCGAACAAGAACGAACTAGCAGTCGAAGTCAGTTTGGACAATACCAATCAACAATGGCGTGGTTCTATCACTATCCCGCAACAAGGTGCCAAAGACATTGCTTTGCAAGATGTCAGTCTGAATGACGACAAAGTTAAATTTACTATTACTGGCGTCCCAGGCGCACCCACATTCTCAGGCGTACTCGACGCTGCCAACAAGACGCTGGCGGGAGAATTCGTCCAGGGTGGTGCCAAGATGAGCTTTAAGCTGACCAAAGAATCCAAAGCGCAGGCCAGTCCGCTCGCCGCGGCTAAAGCAGCGCTAGTCGGATTTGAAAATGAAATAGAAAAGATTCGCAGCGATTGGAAAGTACCGGGTATCGCGATTGCGATTACCAAAGGTGATCAAATTATTTACGCACAAGGTCACGGCATGCGCGATGTGGCGAAAAATTTGCCTATGACGGCCGATACTCTCATGCCCATAGGCAGTTCAACGAAAGCGTTTACAACAGCAGTATTAGCTAGCCTGGTCGATGAAGGCAAACTGGAATGGGACAAACCTATTCGCACCTGGATACCTACATTTAAACTGCAAGATGCAGTGGCAACTGATCGCATGACAGCGCTCGATCTGGTCACGCACCGCAGCGGCATGCCACGCCATGATGCGCTTTGGTATAACGCCAGCTTGAGCCGCGCCGACATGGTACGTCGCTTACAGTATTTAGAACCGAATAAAGACTTCCGCACGGATTTTCAGTACAACAACGCGATGTTTTTAACGGCGGGCTATTTGAGCGAAGTCGTGACTAGTAAGTCTTGGGAAGAGAACGTCAGAAGCAAACTGTTTATGCCGCTAGGTATGAAACGTGCGAACTTTGATGTGACAGAGAATCAAAAGGACGCCAACTTCTCACAAGCCTATCGCGAAGAAAAAAACGGCACAGTGAAACAAATTCCTTACCGTTCGATTAGCAATGTCGGCCCTGCTGGCTCTATCAATGCCTCAGTCAACGAATTGTCGGCTTGGATGCAAATGCACTTAAATAAGGGGAAGTACCAAGGCAAGCAAGTCTTAAGCCCCGCCAGTGTCGATTACTTGCATATCCCACGCATGGTCTTAGGTGGAGCGCAGACTAAACCAGAAATCGTTCCTATCGGTTATGCACCCGGTTGGTTCAGTGACGTGTATCGTGGTCAGCTACGCTTGCATCACGGTGGCAATATCGACGGTTTCGCCGCTATGGTCATGCTGCTACCCGGTTCAGATATTGGCATTGCGATTTTGACGAATTTAGATGGCTCTCCAGTACGTGATTTTATTGCAGGTGCGGCGATTGATCGCCTGATGGGACTAGAAAAACGCGATTGGAGTGGCGAAGCTTTAAAGCGCAAACTCGCGTCTAAAGCCGATATTGAAAAAGCAGAAGAGAAGAAAAAGACGGCGCACAAGATGGGAACAAAACCTAGTCATGCACTGGCTGACTACGTTGGCGAGTATGAACATCCTGGCTATGGCGTCGCAAAAATCACGCAAGCAGACGGCAAGCTCATCGTCGAATTTAATGGAATCAAAACGCCGTTCGAACATTGGCACTACGATACGTTTAATGGTGTGAAGACTGACGACCCTGTATTTGAAGATCAAAAAATACAATTCTTAACCAGCCTGGAGGGTGACATCGACGCTGTAAAGACAGCTTTAGAACCTGCAGTGAAAGACATCGTTTTCACCAAACTGGCCGATTCACGTTTAAGCAATCCTGACTTCCTCAAGCATCTGGCTGGTACTTATGTTTTGAATAAAGACATGGACATCGTGGTGAGTTTGCGCGGTAATCAATTGTTCGCCGATGTCAAAGGTCAACCGACTTACGAACTAGTACCCGTTCGCAGCACGCGTTTTGCATTAAAAGGTTTGAATGGTTTCTTTGTCGATTTTCAAGTCGATAAAGACGGTAAATTTAATAGCGCAGAACTCAATCAACCGAATGGCATCTTTAAGGTCACGCGCAAATAGATAAGGGATTTTTTTGACTATTTTGGTCACACTTCCGCCACACTTCTGACGCGCGTCTGAAACAAAAAAACCAACGGCACCTCACATTGAGGTGCCGTTGGTTTTTGATGGGCAGGAATATCAGGTCTTAGCTAGTCCGCCTTCAACCGAGATTTCCCCTTAGGATTTGAGATCACGAGGGATGCACTTTTCGAGGCAGTTTTGGTGCGAATGAGGCTCCAATAGCGAGCTATTGGCAACGAAGAGCAACAAAAATGACCGGAAATGCGCCCTCGGCGCGCCTAATGGGAAAATCTCGGTTCAAGCAAATCCATCATTATTTTTTGACTGGCGCTGCAGCTGCGGAGGCTGCGGAAGCGGCAGACGCGGCGGCATCTGTTTTCATCACTGGTTTGTGCTGTCTTTTGCCACTCGCCATACCACTAGCTGCGTCACGTGGCGCGACTACTGCACTGGCAGCCGCACTGGCTGATGCGCTGGCTGCTGGCATCGCGGCTTTAGCGGATGCGGCTTTGCTGGCGGCCGCGGCGTCTACTTTAGCGGCTGGCGCGGCAGCAGGTGCTGGCGTTTGTGCGAACGCAGTACCCATAGTGATTGAGGCAACTGCAACTGTCATCATCATTTTTTTCATGGAGATTTTCATTTCAATTCCTATCGTAAAGAGTGAGTATTTGTATGCCGTAGAAGTTCACTACGTGTGTCCATAACGAGGTGCCTGTGGCGGCTGTTGACAGGCTCTGAAAATATTTTCAAATTTTTTTTGGGTGCAAAACAAATACAAGTCAAAGTCATAACATGTCGGCACCTCATTTCTGAGATCAGCCCCCGTTACTCTCTGATAGCACTTGTCTTTACCGAGCTGACTACTTACCATATCGCATCGCAGCATTTTTAACGCTGTCATTTCCTGATTTCCATCACGCTAGACCTAGGACAACTCATGCAATTTGCAGAAATTCTCGCCACTCTCCCCACCATAGATCACTTGGCCGCGATAGAACTATTTGCGCTCGATACACTCTTTGCCCGCATAGAAAACAAGCCGGGCTCAGCCGGCAGTGTGCGTGTCTATCACGCTTTGTTTCAGGAATTTGGGGAAATCAATCGTGCAGCGGCAGAAAAAGGCTTAATGATTTATGCTGAACATACAGCAGACGCAATCGCCTTTCCGGGGAAACATCCGAATATAGACAGGCTATTAGACTTGACTAAAGCTAGCCCTGCTTCGGACACCATTCAGGTTTTGTCGGTGAAATTAATTTTAGCTTAAAGACGCTTTGCCTCCTCACTGACCTAGATAGGTAAGTGAGGAGGCAAATGAGCCATCAATACAATACAGACCAGTTTATTCAGGCAAGCGAACTTCTATCGCTTTAACACCATCCCATTGCTGATCGAGTAGGATCTTGCCATGTAGCTTTACCTGTACTCGTTGCCCTTGCTTATGACGCTTAGTCATAATATCTAAACCCAAGCTTGCTGGCTCTCCGGCTTGTTGACCTGCACCAAAAGCACGTATGTTTTTTAATGCCATGCTCGGCCAGGTTTTAGGCAGGCGCGGTGTCATAGTAAAACTACGCAAGCCGGTTGGCTCTATGCCAAACAGGCCTTCAATCAACACTCGCGCATACAAGGCACTCTCGGCGGACAAATGTCGTTGATTACCTTCTGGCCAGGCCTCAATCGCATACGGAATGTGTTCACCCAACAAACGCAAGCGAGAGTAGTAAAGGAAATACGGCATCACCTTTTCTAACTCCCCTACTTTCATCAAACCACGGAAGCCATATAAAGTAGAACGATCCCAGTAAGTCTTAGAACCGGCTTCACTCAATAAACCATTCGCCGACCACAATTGCGAAGACAAAGTCGCAGCAACCGTTCCTGCCTTTCTTTCCTCCATACCAAACACTAAAGGTAATACGATCCACGCCCGCAATTTGTCATTTCCCGCGTAATAACGGTAAGTGTCGAAGCCACCTACCGTGGCGGCAAAATACTGGTCTATCGCGCTTCTTTGCTGGGCGGCTTCCTGTTGCAAACGAAGTTTTGTCGTGTCATCGCGCGCCAGGTGAGTTGCTCCGACCAGCCCTGCGTAGGCCAAAACATTGGTCGACAAATTCGCCTTACCAGCGGGGAAGCGCCCTTCTAGTTCATCACTATCAGATTGGATAATTCCCGCGCTATCACGCTTTCTGCGGGTGAACTCTAAGCACCAATCAATCAAGGGACGCAGCTGGTCAGCAATCACGGCATCCCCCTGAGTTAGCGCGAATTGACTGGCGCCATATGAAATCATGGCGCAATCACCACGATCACCTGCGCCATTCCAGAAGCCTCTGCCTTCCGCGATAATCGAAGAAGGAATAGGTCGGTATTCCGGGTTCATAAATTTGCCGAACCAGCGGAAACTATTGATTGCAGACTCGACGCCACTCGCATCCCCTAAGTAAGGGAAGAAAGGGTTGGCGTATTCGGCCTGATCATTCGCCCAGATCGCCGCGTAATAACGGGTACCGCCTGGTCCATGCAATAAGCCCCCACGCGTTGCAAAGATACTTTCTGCTGCACGAATCTTGGCGAAATCAAACATAGAATTGACAGCAGGCTCGGGAGTCTCCAGCACCAAATTAGAGCGCCAGTCCTGGATTTTTTGACGGCGTTTTTGCAGTTGTTCCGTGACGTCGACATACACCATTTCATTGACCAACTGGGCGCTATACAGGACATCAACGACAACCTTGGCGCCCTGCTTCAATTCCCCCTGCCGCGCCAACGACTTTGCTTGAATCAGGTAAGCGCCGTGGGTGCCTGCATTGACTGCGGTCGTTTCGGATTTCTGTAGCGCTGAGAAATCGATATGTATCGTTTTTCCGCTTTGATTTTCCAGCGTCAGGCGTTCAATTAAAGCGGGCTCGTCAGGAGAAGGCGAAAGCAAGCGCGTCAAACTTACGCCATCGGCTAATTGGGACACCAATTGCAATTGACCATCGAAGCTCACTTGCTTTAATTTTTCTGAAGTTGGTTCGACGCCGTTGATCAATATTCGCGGCGTATCCATACGTTCAAAACTACGCATTAAACTGGCATGGGTATCATCCGGCAGCGTCCGTAACATGGGCCAGACCACGGTGCGCTTCAGTATCAATTGACCATTGGCATCGCTGCCATAGTCAATCACGGCCGATACCTGGCGTCCGCTCATTTCTAGTTGATCTTTGTGCGCATCTTTCACCTGCCACAACAGCTGGTTGGCGCTGATGCTCCATCTTGGTTTGAATTGCGGGATATTTGCCTGCGCAAAAGCGATGCCAGGAAAAGTAAGGCAAGTGATCAGCGCCAATATTTTTTTGGATAAGTGCATAGTTGACAGTAGTAAAACAATCTTCAAAATTAAGAAAGCCCGCGTTCCTGAATAGCACTAGCGCGCGGGCAATTTCAAAACAGGTACGCGAATTATAAATCCAGTCGTATCATGACCACGCCATGAGAAACTACATCGGCAGTGAAACTCGTTTTGGCCTTAGCTAAATCTTTCTTCTGCCACAGATCACGTACTTTCATGCTTAAGGCATCTGGCAGATTAAGCATTTCCCAATTCACGGTGATAGGCTGGGTCTTTAGACTGCGGTTTAATAATACCACCGCACGGCCACCGCCTTTTAAGGGACGCGCCCATACTTCCAGGTCACCCTCCTTAGCCACCCGCTTGGCTTGCACACCCAAGGCATCCTGATCGATAGCGATAACTTCCTTATTCGTCAAAATGAATTTTGTCTCTTCACTCATAGCGCTCAGATCATTGCCAGCCATCAGCGGTGCGGCCAGTATCGCCCACAAACTAAAATGCGATTTGTATTCTTCAAAACTCATTTTGCCGTTACCGACTTCCAGCATATCGGGATCATTCCAGTGTCCTGGTCCGGCGTAGATTTCCAAACCAACTTGTAAATCAAGGATATCCATCACGCCATGTTCGAATGTACGCTTACCTTGCCAATGATCATAAATATCATCCGTGGTGCGCCATAGATTGCCGACATTCTTACCCCACTCCCAAGGCTTATTCAAACCCCATTCACAAATACTCAAGACGATAGGCCGACCTGTCGCCCGCAGTGCGTCGCTGATATTTTCGTAGGTCGCCTTCGCGTTCTGATCATAGGTCGAACACCAATCGTACTTCAGATAATCTACACCCCATTCGGCATATTTTCTGGCGTCTTGATACTCGTGCCCGAGACTACCCGGGCGTTTGCCGCAGGTGAGGCTGCCACCATCGGAATAGATACCAAACTTCAAACCTTTAGAATGAATATAGTCGCCCAGTGCCTTCATTCCAGACGGAAAGCGCACGGGGTCCGGCAAGATATTGCCCTCTGGATCGCGCCCGACTTGCCAGCAGTCGTCGATCACGATGTATTCATAACCTGCATCGCGCATGCCAGTGCTGACCATGGAGTCGGCAGCTTGTTTGATCAAAGTTTCGCTGACATTGCAGCCGAATTTATTCCAGGTATTCCATCCCATAGGCGGCGTCAGAGCCAATCCATTGCCTTTACGAGGTGGGCGAGGTGGTGCAGCCTCTGACTGCGCTTGCTGCAGCGGTAAAACACTAGTCACGAGGCTGAATAGTAAACAATAAATTAATCGCTTCATCTGTTTGTCTCCGTTTTTTGTTAGTTGCTAGCGGGCCGTCAATGAGCATCGCAATTGACTCAGGCTATTTGGTATTTCGACTAGCTTAAAGGAGCTAACTAGATCGTATTTATGAATTAATTCCAAGTTGATATATGAATCAGGCATAGCTCAATCGCACATTGGATTGGACGCTTGCCGCCTGCATGATCAATAAATAAAAAAAAGGGGTTGACGCGAACGTCAACCCCGAAACTACTTGAGGAGTAGTACAAGAAACTGATGCTTAAAAATTAGTAGGACTTACACAAAACAGACGCTGGCGTTGTTACTCTCCCTTGCTGGCCGCGACAAGGCCAGCATGTGTTATCTGCTAAGTGAGCAAGCAGAGGCTGCTTGCTCACTACACCCTCGCCTTGCAATTGCACTGTCTTCGGCTCCACGCCCCCACTCAGGCATTCGAGGGCAGGCTCTAGCCAGCACAATTTGGCGAAAGTCCTAATTAAGACTAGAACTCAAACTCGAACTAGAACTAGAACTCATAGCGAGCATGCAAACTCATAGTGCGTGGTGGCGCGAATCCCGTTGGTATTTGATAATTCAAATTGAGACGATTGCCACTAGCTTGTAGCGTATCCTGGCGGCTATAGTCACGATTTTGAGCGATCTCGGTCACCGTGCGAGTATTAAACAAGTTGTAGATCTTCCATTGCAAAGTCAGCGTACTGTTATTCGATAACTTCTTGATGTAAGAAAGATCGATATTGAAGGACGTCGTCCATGGCAATAACTTGCCATTACCACGATGACCTAAAGTAGTCACACCTTGATCATTCAAGCAATAGTAACTAGAGCCCGATGTGTAACCACCAGATCCACCTCCGGTTGAGCCATTAGGGCCATAGAAATCTTTGACCGTTGTTGGAACATATCCTAAGCAACTAGTTGGACGACCAGACGCCGCATCAAACACACCACCGAGACGGAAGTTATCGTTGATCGCATAATTACCATTGATTTTGATGTGATGCGTACGGTCATTAGCGGTGCGGCCATAGGCGCCATGCGTAAAGGAACCAAAGTCAAAGTCTTGAGATCCCGCTGCATCATCTTGTTGCAAATCAGATTGCACAAAACCTTCCGCCGTACCTTCTGTGCGAGACCAAGTATAGGAACCTTGAACACCCCATTTACCATCAAATGGATGTTCGAGACCGATTTCCAAAGCCTTATGGTTACGCGTATATTTCGCCAAGCCTAAATAACTATTTGGAATTCTGACGGTCTGCATTTTTCCATCGTTATTCAGGTCCAGTGCCAAATTCAAATCATTGCCTGGATTGACCATCATACAAGTTGGAATGGTGTTGTAATCAAACTTGGTATAGCCATTATCTTTTGCCCATTGGTTGATACCACCGGAAGAGCAATAGTCATCCATACCATTTTGAACCTTACGATACACACCCTTGACGCCTATGGTCCAATCTTTAGACAGCGCTTTTTGGAAACCCAAAATCAGTTCATCTTGTGACATAGGTTTCAAATCGGTATCCGCCAGTGTTGCAGGATTGGGTGCCTGCAAACTACCCGTGACAATCGATGAGCCAATTTGTGGGCCTAAAGAGAGTGGCGCCATTGTTCTAGGATCTTTTCCAGAAAAACTATGGAATTGACCGATCGTGTATTCAGAATTACTTGCGCGAACGCTGATATTTGATGGCACAGGAATGTAGTAACGTCCCGCATTTCCATACACCTTCATACTTGCATCGCCATTGACGTCCCACACAGCGCCGACACGGGGTGCGATTAGGTTGTTTTTCTTCAAGAAACTAACGCCGTCGGCATTTTTATTATTAAACGCTTCGGACCGCAAACCACCAATCAAAATCACATTTTTTGCGACCTTCCAGTTGTCCTCTACGTACCAAGCATTATTGATGACTTCATAAGCACCTGTAGTCGTTTGGAAGTGACGTACACGCACATATTCTGAACCATACGGCACAGCATTAGGCACACCATTGACTGAACCATCAAGATTTGTTTGGTTATAGTAACGATAATAAATCCCGCCGCTATAGGTATAGCCGGCATTGGTTGAAACAAACTTTTGGCTATCGTAACCAGCACGCAGCGTATGATCACCAATATTGTATTCAAGATCTAAGCGTTTCCCATCGCGTCTATCGCCATCATCTGGCGCTTTCAAATCGCGCACAGTCGGATGATTTGGATCAAAACAGCCCCCCTGCCAGGAGCCATTAAAGTAAATCGCTGGGCATTCAGATCCGAAGGCTTGCGGGTCAATGAAGCGTGAACTATTTTTTGTGCGTCCGATTTGCGCAGACACCGTCAAATTGTCTGTCAAATAGCCCGTGTATTTCAGCACATTCAAATTATTCTGATAGTCAAGCGAAGTCGGCGTCGCTTTACCAATATGCGTCTGACTGTAATGTTCAGGATTATCAACCCAATTGCCATTAACATCTAAATTGGCATTGTATCCAATACTATTACTTTTACCGCCCGCTTGAATGCCGGTATATTCGAGACGGTGATCGTCACTGATTTGCCAATCCAGTTTCAACAAACCTTGAGGCGAATTATTTTGAAAATGGCTACTCCCGGTATTGCCGTAGCCATCAGAGTTAACCCGATTCGCCTGCAACATACCGAACATGAACAGCTTGTCTTTGATAATCGGACCACCGACTGTGACCGAGGCATTCAAACCCGTACCGCGATTGGCTGGGTTGGTGTAATAAACGTATTTATTACCGTTCTTAATATCCTCTGGTTCACGACTAATCACAACCTTATCGTCTCTCGTGTTGAGGCTTGAAGAAGTATAGGATGCAGTAACACCAAACTTCCATTCATTGGTGCCGCGTTTTGTCGTGGAGTTGATAATGCCGCCCATGGAACGACCAAACTCAACACCATAACCACCCGTCTTCACCTGTTGCTCATTGAGCGCCTCAAATGGCAAGCTAAAGAAGGTCATCATTTTGCGGATATTCGTTACATCAAAGCCGTTGATGTAGTAACCGTTTTCAGCCACTGAAGAACCACCGAATGAGGCCAAGCCACCAAATCCGCCCACACCTTTCACCGTGCCTGGTGCTAACAAAGCGATGGAGGTCGCGTCCTGCCCCACTGGCAGGGCAATCACTTGTTTGTTGGTATAGACCACGTTCGATTCTGAACTGGAAACGTCAATCGGACTACGGATACGTGAACTAGTCACCGTCACTGTCTGCACATCATCCAAACGCACTTCCGTACCAGTACCAATCACCACCTGCACTTCACGGGTAATGCCACCAGAAATCACTTTATAAAAGCCGGTCGGTAAACGCGGGACAGTAAAACTACCATCTTTGCCAGCCTCAATGGTGCGGCTCGCGCCGTTTTCGACATTGATAATTTGAATCTGTGCCTTTGCCTTGGCATGACCAAAAATCGTGCCGTCGGCATTTTGCGCATGCGCGAACCCAGCGAAGCACAAACCAATCGCAACACTGATAGCCTTTCGCTGCAGGCTCTGTGTGAAAAATTTACTCTGCGTCATAAACTTACCTTACCAAAAAGTTGAGGGTGATTTGAATTCATTCAATGCAGTCTTGTGCTGCAACTTTGATATTCAGGCTAGTGGCCTGCCTGATTGAACTCTCATTTATTTTAAAAATTATCCATTTCCGGGCGTGATGTATCGGTCAGGCGGGCTGACATCCATCTGTCTATATTTTGCATAGCAGTAATACCACTTACAAAAAAGAGATTTTTCGAAACGAATTTGCACAGACATCCGTGCAATGACACTCCACGGAAAAAAGCTTAAACGAGTGGAGCTAAATATATTTATGAATAAAACGGTGGCAACTATTTCAATTTGGAATAGCTGGTCGCTGGCACTCTGTAGGCGTCTTGGTATGCAACACAAAATGATTGTGGTGAAAATAAAACACGGCACTGATTATCAATTTGCATTTGATAAAAAATTGTAAAAAGACTCTTATTTCAAATGGAAGTCCATCGCCAGAGTTTTTCTTTGATGAAATATTGCACAAATTTGAGATAGCTCATTTTTGAGAGCAGAGGATGAATTGACACAAAACCACCACAGCATGAGAAATTAAATGCCAAAAAATGACAGTGAGTTAGTATTTAATTTCTAATTTAGCAGGTTTTATAAATTAAACAAACAAAACTTCAAGATAAATTTCCTTCCAACAAGCTATTCGATTTCATTATTAGATATTTCATAAATATATTAATAAGATGCTCCAGGCAATCGTTCATCACCGGATCGATCCAGACATCTGGCTCGCCAGACCCGGTACTTTGACGCTTGCTTAAAGTAGCACTCTTGAATCAACACTGCCCGTATTGGTTCAAGTCTATAAAAATACCTATCTTGGAGATCACAATGAGTTATCAGATAAAGACCATGCTCATGGCGAGTATCGTCGGTGCTTGCATATGTAGTTTGAGTAATACCAGTACAGCCGCAAACAAAAGTGTCGGGCAAGCTATTAACCCCGTCACAGAACATGGTCATGAGAGCAAAAAGCTCAAACATGCACCTATGCCTCAGCAGCGTTTAGCCCTGCCGCCAAGCGCAGAACAAGTGAAATTTGGCCTGGCACCGAGCAAGAAAGATCTGCGCTTAGCGAATTCAAAATCGACCAGCACAAAAGCTAATCCTGATCTACGATCCTTAGCAAGTGCCACCACGCCAGACTGCACCAATATGTCAACTATGGCGAGCTACAGTGGCACCGCACTGGCCGACTATCTGGTGAGCTTGCCCGATTTTGAATGCACTTATCCGCTCTTTCAATTGACTACTTCTCAGGCTGCAAACATCTACAGCAACGCAAATTACACCGCCGTTGCGAATCGATTTGCACAAGAAGCGAATAGCTACAGCGCAAACAATATGGCCTTGGTCAATCTGACTTTGTATTTACGCGCAGGCTATTACCTCAGTGACACGATGAGCGCAGCGCAAGCACCGGTCAGCACCAAAACCAGTTTACGCCCAGCCATCTCCGCTCTGGTGAATGGCAGTGCTCTCTATCAAAACAATCCTGTCGCATCCTCCACCGCAATCGAGGTAATGAAGTTAATCACTAATATCCGTGACGAAGCTTACTATCTGCCTAGCATCAAGAACGTATTCACGCGCTTTACTAACACGGCGAGTAATCCCAATGCCGTCAATGCCTTACTCAATTACACCGCGACCGACGGCTTTACTGGTGCCTTGATCGTGATGTACTACGCGCATTTTAGAACTGATGCAGCAGCAGTCTTACAAGACATTAGTTATGCCAACGCATTGAACGGCTTTATTGTGAATAACAAAGCAGCCCTGCTCAATACCTACTATAGCTATCAATTGAAAGATGCTGAAAACGAAGCCTTCCGCTTTATGCAGTACAGCAATTTGAAACCAGCGATCAAGCCTATGGTGCAATACCAATTGGCGAATAGCACCATGACCGGTGCCGACAGTGATTTGTGGCTAGGTGCAGCCTCAGCGGTAAAGTACTATGACAATGCCAATTGCAGCGAATACGGTACCTGCAATTTTGAAACCACACTGGCCAATGCAGTTTTGAAGAATAATTACACGTGCAGCCCAACAATCAGAATTCGTGCACAAGATATGAGTGCCGCCGAATTGCAAAATTCTTGCGACCTATTAGCGGCAGAAGAAACCTACTTCCATACCATGCTGCCAACCAACCGCACGCCGGTTGCGAATGACAATAACAGGTCTTTAGAATTGGTGGTGTTTGACGACTACACCAACTACAACAAATATGCAGGCATCATTTTTGGTATAGGCACAAATAATGGCGGCATGTACTTGGAAGGCAATCCGGCCGACGTAAATAATCAAGCACGTTTCATTGCGCACGAAGCATCCTGGTTACGCCCATCATTTTCAGTCTGGAATCTGGAACATGAATACATCCATTTCCTCGACGGTCGTTTCGATATGTATGGTGATTTTGGTGCAGCAATCTCTAAACCAACCGTATGGTGGATAGAAGGTGTAGCCGAATATCTGTCCTACAAAAACAATAACCAACGCGCCATCGATATCGCCAAAGCTGGCACTTACCCACTCAGCACTATCCTGGGCAATACCTACTACATGAGCGACTATGCAAATCGCGCTTATCCATGGGGCTATATGGCGGTGCGTTTTATGAACGAAAGACATCGTGCTGACGTCGACGCAGTGTTAGCCAAATTCCGTGTGGGCGATTACGATGGCTATCAGACTTATATGAACAATATAGGCACCCGTTATGACAGCGAATTTGCAGCCTGGGTACAAGCAGCAACAACCGCAGGCACACCACCATTGCCTATCGACCCAGTCACTGCCTTACCGAATTGCAGCACACCTTATCCTTACTATTTGGGGAATAACTGCTCCTTGAAAAACGTATCATCTGCCACCGAGAGTTATGTCTACGTGATGGTACCGCCAGGCGCGAAGAACCTGAAAATCTTCACCGGCGGCGGTAGCGGCGATGTCGATATCTACGTCAAGAAAGACGCTTACCCAAGCACCACAGTCTACGACGGGGCATCCGCCAAAGCAGGCAACAGCGAAAGCGTCACCTTCGCAACACCAACAGCGAATGCTTGGTACTACATTATGTTGAAAGCGAAAACGCCGTTTAGCAACGTGAGTGTGGGAGCTAGTTGGGAGTGAGTTGAAAGCAAGTTGAAGCAACTCTAGAAAAATGAAAGGCGGACATCAGCGAATAATGCGGTGTCCGTTTTTTTATCTGGCTCTAGCGGCAAAAAATTCAGTATTGGTGTAATTTTTTTGAAGGCTTAGTTTGAAAAACAATGTGGTGCTGAGTCCTTTGGCTGTCTCAGTACCCATACCGTGTTGGGTCAGACAATATATCTTCAGCAGTCTGCGTGGCTTGGTCTCCAGTCAAATCTACTTTCAATAATATTTCAATTACTTTTTTCCTTATTCCGAATCTTTGCCGCAAGATCGAAATCAAGCATCAAGCCACATTCAAAGAGACGTTCATTGACATTCATTCCAGCAAAACGGTCGCTAGTCATAAGGAAATAGATATTTAAGCTTGAAGCTGAGTAACGCGCAGCGGCTTGTCGACGCGAGTCAGCTCAAGCGACTGGTTAGCTGGCATTTTGCGGTGGCCAGCAGTGAGCAACGCCACCGGTTTCACCGATTGCCTTGCGCCAGATTTCTTCCGGAAAGAGCCCACGCTCGGTGAGTGCCCCGAAGAACTCGCTTCCACCCTTGGCTTCGAACAGTACTACGACCCGCGTCTCGCAACCCTTGAGTTCGACCTGGATTACATCCGAAGAATAGAGCCCTTCATCCTTAAAGCAGATGCGCACAACGTCGGCCCAACGGAATGATTGATTCCATTCCGGATCGAGGCGATCAAGCACGCGCACTCGAACCTCCACATCATCGAATTCAACGGCAAGCATCTGCTCATATGGCTTGGTGCGCCGAACCAACCACCAGTCGTAAAGTCTTCGCAGGAGCACCATCTCTTTTGTGCCAGCTAACGTTTAGGTGCCGGGGTCGCCGCCACCGATAAATAAGAAAACATTGAAATGGTTCGCGGCGATTCCCTGCCGACCGTCATGTTAGCCATTCATAAGACTCCAGAACTTTTCCTCGTAGCTACGAATTCTCACACTGTCGTCTGCCGAATTCAAAAAGGGCTTGCCACGCCCGACGACCATAATATCTTTATTTCCAATAGGGCACTCCAGCTTTATCCATGGTTTCAAATGACTACATTCAACGCCAAAAAGCTTCTTTGAAAGTAGTGCGTATTGCTCAGTTGGCCACTGATTCGAAACATCTAACTCTTTCAAATTAGGGAGCTCAGAAACAAACTGCAAATCGTCATCTGAAACTCTAATATTGCTTAAGCACAAAGTAGAAAGGCTTTTACACGAGGAGATGGGTTTCAAGGTTTGAAATTTCGCTACAGATTCAATTCCACCTGAGACTTCTAGATGCCTCAAAATGTTCATGCTTGATACTGGTTCAATTGAGTTAATCTTACCTAGGTCAGACAAAATGAGAGCTTCCATTCTTTTGCAGCCATTCAGGAAACTTAGGTCCTCTAACTTTCTCGCCCATTCAATGCTTAGTTTTGTAAGCGATTCCATCTTTTCAAGAGGCGCCAATGAGGTTGCGCGAACATCATATAGCGAAAGGGCTGAAACTTTTAAATACTTCCCGACTTTCTCAATGTCAGCATCCTTTAGTCCTACGCCGTACGCGAACTCACCACTTGTTTCTTTAGAAAGCGATGTCTTAGAAAACTTGGTGCCGTCGACAATAATTAAAGGCCTGTCGTCATCATTCCAATTCACATCTGAAAAGGGAATTCCATAGAAGGGTTTAGGTCTTTTCATTCTCAATGGCTAACTTTAATTTAATTTGACAGAAATGCATATTAACTTGGCTCGTAATAAAAGACAATTTCTTTCAAGTCCCTTACAACCCGCATGGAGCTTGGCTGTAATTGCTTATACTGTCTAAAAATCAGGTATCAACAAATCGATAAAAAGTGCAGTTTAAAGAAACTCAAATATCTCTGTTTATTGATCAAGCCACTTCAAAAAAATGGCAGCCGAGTCCCGAATGGGGTTCAGTTAAGCCCTGCAAGATGAACTGTCATTCCCGCCTACGCGCACTGCTGTCCGGAATAACATTTGGGATATTCGGGAAACGCTGATGGTGCTTGAGTTGCGCGACAAGCTTGTTTGAATGGACTCGAAAAAGACGGATAGGTGGTGAGCGTAAATATTCCCTCTCCCGCGAGCGGGAGAGGGCTAGGGTGAGGGTGGTACAGCGACAGCAAAGTGTTTGAATGGCAAAAAAAGGGGAGAAATTTAAATATGTGTGCGTCGAAAAATGTCATCCGAATCTGAACGCCCGTCAAAGCATACTTTGACTCCCCGACCCCGCATTTCCAACTAGCCGCTTGCGGGAGAAGGGAGCGACAAAATAAGACTGTCAAGAAAATTATTCCGGACAACAGTGCGCCTACGCCGGAACAACAAACTATGTGCCTTACCAAATTGCGGCACAGCTTATCCTTAGTATTTGGGAAATAACTGCTGCTTGAAAAACCTATCATCTGCCACCGGGAGTTATGTCTACGTCATGGTATCGCCAGGCGCGAAAAACCTGAACATCTTCACCGGCGGCGGTAGCGGCGATGTCGACATCTACGTCAAGAAAGACGCTTACCCAAGCACCACAGTCTACGACGGCGCATCTGCCAAAACAGGCAATAGCGAATGCTTGGTACTACATCATGTTGAAAGCGAAAACGCCATATAGCAATGTGAGTGTGGGAGCTAGTTCGGAGTGAGTTGAAAGTCAGTTGAAGCAGCTCTAGAAAAACGAAAGACGGACATCAGCAAATAATACGGTGTCCGTTTTTTATCTGACTCTAGCGTCAAAAAGTTCAGTGTTGGTGTTAATTTTTTGAAGGCTTAATTTGAAAAAAGAATGTGGTGCTGAGTCTATTGGCAATCTTGACTCTCGCTACAACTAGTAGCAATAGTGAAGCGGCGACGAGTCGCATTTATGACATCTAACGCAGATGTGCCGGGGCGACTCCCCGTCGACAGTCGAGCTAAACCCCAACATTAGCTGCCAAAACTCCAAATGAGTGTAACGAAAAGAACGCCAAGGAAAACAATTGACGCGAGCACACCTAAAAGAAGGGCTGAGAAACCAGAGCGCTGAGGCTGCAGCTTGGCAAAATAATTGCACCCTGCCACTATCAAGCCGACAAATACTGCGCCAAGCATCATGGGCAGATAGCCACCAGGCTGACCGGCTCGATCGGCTTGAATGTATTGAAACAAAGTAGCAGAGGTCGCAAGAATGCAACCGATAGATGCAACTAGCACTAGCCAAGGCGCGGATTTTTCCATTTAGTTTCTAAAGCTCGATTGATAGTTAGGAGTTTGGGGGGCACGACGGCGACGCGACATCAACGCAACGATGCCACCAACCGCAATGCCTAATCCAACTCCAACGGACAGGTTGCCGACGGCCACACCAAGGCCACAGCCTATGGCTACGCCAACGGCAATCCACACGCCAGGGCTGACTGGCTGAGCTTGCTTGTTTGGGTCTCGCTTGAACATGAACTTTTCGACTCCTAAATCAACGCTGAAATAAGCGGATGGCCGTCCACCAATTTGTAAAACACTGAACCGTATCGCGGCCAGTCCGATCGACCATCTTGTTAGCCATTATTATCGACCTCGCAGCAGCGCTCCAAAATCGTCACAATCGAGTCAAAGTCACTCGACGTTGTTAAAAGCTGCAGTATCTCTTCTTTTTCAACATATTGGGTGAAAATATCTTCATCGCTCTCCATACTTTTTTTGATTGCTGCTTGAAGATCTGACACTTCATATTTCCCAACATTTGAATAGCTGTATTCGAATAATAACGTTGGGTTGTATATTGTTTGAGAAAGCAATTTCGAAAAAGATCCTAATTGTTGCTCCGGATTTACGTTCTCAACCACATATTTGTATCCATCTCGATTGAAAAACTGCACATCTTTCCACCACGATTTATGAAATCCCAATGCACTTCCGCGAACTTTATTTCTCAGTTCTTCGGACAGTTGAAAAAACCCATTCTCGCCGATAGCGACGACATTATTTTTCATGATGGCTAACGATTGAGCTCAGCCGAGCCGCGAAGCGGCGTCAGGTGCAGCGATTCGTTAGGGCTTAGCCAGGTGCGCCAGACAAAGAAGAACACTTGCGCACCAGCTAAGCCATGGAGCGCACAAAACAGGATGCTCTGTGCGTAGCTAAGCCAACCGTAGAAGGTCTTTTGGCCGTCAACAACGAAGCCCACATGTGTGCCATACCAACTGCCGGCGGATGAGGAGCCTGGGTACTCAGACCAGCCATATATGGCAATTGGAAGAGCTGCAAAGATGAAGCCAACGGCACCAAGAGATAGCCAAGATAGGCGATTGATGTGCCGAAGAAGTAGCAACGAGGGAATGCCGATCACGACAACAAATGGAACGGAGAATAGAGCGGCAAATAACGGTGTACTCAGGAGTTCCTTTGTCGGAATGTCAGCACCTTGGATCAATAGAGGTAGTATGAACAAAACGACAAAAACAATCGGCTGAACAGCGATTGCAGCAATGGTGGCGAACAGGATTGCTTTCATGGACCCTAACGCGTAATTGTACGGCGCGCGCACGAATTAATAAAACAGGAAAAAGCGCTAATTCGCGCGTTCGATACCAACTTCATGTTATGCCTTTCACATTCACCGCGTCACTATCGACTGTTTTGTTTGCCATTTCAAACATCATGAAGCTCAAACTCAATTGATTTCATGTTGATGATGGATGCGGCTGTGACGGGAATCGAATTTAGCATCATCTGCAAGAATGATTGAACCCCAATCCCTTCGTACCAAGCATTATTTGGAGCGATTGCTATTTCGTTTGCATCAAAATTACAACGCATATGCAATTGCTCCATACCAGAATATTCGCCATCTTCATCAGTATGCGAAAACTGTCTGGTCAAGTCAATGGAGAAGTTCGAATTCCAACTATAAGGTCCACCCCATTCAAACAAGAGCCTGTCATCTTCATTTTCCTTTGTGCACCCATCCACACTAGTGGCTGCAAAGTGATGAACGAAAATCGTTAATGCATCTTTCAAGCTAGTTCCGAATAGAATCTTGGATTGGATATCTTCTAGAATTTCTTTTGGTGACATGTGCAATTCCTGATGGCTAAAGTTGGCGCTGCCTCGTGCACAACCATTGCCGCGAAGCGGCAGTGGTTGGTTGCGTGTCCGTGCCGAGCAACATGTTAAATGCGTTACCAATCAAGATTGACAGACCGGCAGGCGCAAACAGACTCACCGGGAGGCACACGCTTCCCGCATTTATGACACTCACCCATATTGAGAGAAATATGAAGCACGAGTACCTTTGCTTCTCTTGGATCGAGTCCGAAGTGCACCTCTGCAAAGCGAATTCCTTCCACAGAGTCTTCACGGACGACCGCTGCGAACTCGGACTTTCTCTCAGTCGTAAGACCATCAGGCCACACGACGGACATGCGGCACTTGGCGCACTGCATGTGAGGACGGCCTTTGGGCTCAATAGCGATGGAGTATTCAGTTCTCAACATACAAGCATTTAACGCTGAAGTGCCGGGATCGCCGCCACCGATAATTTGAAAAATTGAGGTATCTTTATTGGCGACTCCCCGCCGACTGCCCTGTTGGACGAAGCCGCTACGCGGAGAAAACAAAGCATACCAACTCCGAAATTCAAAATTACAATTCTATCTCAAGCCTTCAATGGTGGAGGCGCTATTTTGAGGAGAATTGATCATGAATCACGACTGGCCTACAGACTTTGAATTGCATTATCAGACCCATCTACAGCGACTCCGGCTCGCTGGTTTTCGTCCTAAAACAATCGAAGCTTACTCGCAAGGCGTGCGGCGTGCTGGGCTGTATTTCCGCTATCAAATCAATGCCTTAACCGAGGCGCAATTAACGCA
>NZ_JBXARG010000032.1:0-30651 GCF_058808015.1 Undibacterium sp. GW821-FHT11H02
GACCCCTGTTGAATACCGGTTGTTTCACCAACCTCAAAACTCTAGTAATACCTGGCACTGATTGAGGGAGGTTTACAAAGACATCCCCAAGAAACAAAAACGAGCCCCGATCAAACCATTGGATTATTTTGCTAATTTGGGAAACACGCGAAACGAAAATATGGCACTGGCATACTTGAGCGGGCACTACACGCTTGAGCAAGTAGGTAGCCATTTTGGGGTAAGTTACGCGACGGTTAGTCGGGCTGTGAAACAGAAAGAAAGTGGTGTTGATTGACTGCTGAATGTCAAATGTAAGGCCTGACCCCATTCTTCGACCCCATTCTTCTATTCTTCTCTGCATTCTTCCTTCAGTCGCTTCCAAGCTTAGTTTCAATATCGATTGTCAATCTTTTCGGATGTGCCATCCGTTTTAAGCTCGCGCAGGCTTGTGTTTAAAATCGACATGATTTCTGTTGGCATTTGTGCATTGCACGCAAGGTAGTAATTCGTGGTGTTGTAGTTGAATAACCAAACCACTTTGTCACCAAGTTGATTATCTTTAATTATTTTTTTTCCGTGAGAGTCACCTGTTGTTGCGTAATCAATACGACCGACTGCGACATTCTTGAAGGTAGTAATAGACTCCGTTGAGGTGACGACTTGGAAGTGGCGTTCCGTGAGATAGGCAACCCCAATCGTGCCAAATTGAGTTCCTATTCGAGATTGCTTGATGTCTTCTAATTTGGTGATTTTTCCCAATTTATCGGGGCTGCCGAAAATTGCCCAATGACCGACAGCAATGGGTCCAATCCACTGAAAGAATGGCTCTCTCTCTGCACTTCTTGAAGTGGAGAAAACACAAGTGTCAGCGTTGCTGCGTGCCATCTCGAATGCACGGTTCCAACTCATGATCTGCATGCGATAGGGGATTTGGCTGCGTTTGAAGATCTCATGTACTTTGTCTGCGGCTCTGCCAGAGATGGCGCCAGTGTCCTTATCAAGGAAGTTGTAAGGGTAGTTAAATTCGGTGGTGATTTGAATTGTTTGACGCTGATTCTGCGCCCAGCTGTCCACAGTGAACCCAAAGAAAATAGCAATCAGTCCTATGCTCAGGAGGATCTTGTAGGACTTGGTTTGTATGTATTTTTCTATGTACATATGTTGCTTCTTTAGATTGTCAAAGCCAACAATTTACGTTTCTAAACGAGTGGTCAAAGTGATTGGATAGATTTCGATTATGGCGATTTCCTGAGAGGTTTCTATTTAAAACGCTCGATTGGTCTGAGGCTATCAATTTGAGGCCTTAGTGGATTTACTTAGAATTGCACATGGGTTGCCAAAGATCGACAAGCTAATCGACCCGTTGTCGTTTCTTGAGCTTGTTGTTTATGCCCGAGCCCCCCAGTTATCGTGCAAAAAAAGTTCAGAGTCTTGGTAGGTGAGAATAAAGGCCTCCATTTGGACGAGAATCTATTCGTGATTGGCGTCTAGCTTCCGAGAAAAATTCCATCACTGGGTTTCTGTTTTTTGCATACTTCCTCTGCTTGTGACTTCTACGATAATCGATTGATTTGAAATTTGCAATCATCATCTCTCTCAGGTTCTTGCATATTGATTAATTGCTCATCATGCAAAAGCGCGGGGTCATGCCTTACATTTGCGCTGACTATTTTTCACGCACTTTTGAGATCACAGACCGCACTGCATCAATGACAACCGCAGGCCGATCAAGTTGGATATAGTGACCCGTATCAGGTACCAGCTGATGCTGACTCTGTGATGACCACTTTGCTTGATCTTCCTGCATCCACGACCAATTTTCTCTTGCTGCTTTTTCGATCTTGGAGAGTTCTTGTTTAGGTACGGGCGGCACCGCTGTCAAGACAACTATTGGGCGGTCGCCAAGATGCCGAAACGTTCCCGCCTCATTCAATGTTTGCTCAAACGCGTCTCCTTCCTTTCGAAATGGAGCAATTGAAGTCGACGCGTAAGCTTTCACCGCCTGATCATTGGACTCAGTCCAATTTCCCTCTTTTTCATCCATAGCTGAAAGGAGCCGAACTATACCGGTCCAATTTAATGCAGCCCCTGATTTATCTAGAAAAGCCGTCCAGTTCGACTCTAACTTCCATTTCCATTTTGCCGAATCCGATTCTAAAACTTCCAGTGCTTTACCGCGCGATATCTGATCCGGGTTAGAAGTATCAACAAATACCAATCCCGCTACATCCGCACCGAAGTATTTCGTGTAGATCATGTTGTAAGGGCCGCCAAGCGAGTGGCCTACCAGGATTAAAGGACCTTTTTCCTTGGAATTTTTCAAGGCAGCATGCAAGTCCTCTGCAATCGATTTTGCAAGCTGCGGAGCCTCATGGGAGGCACTCCACATGATGCCAGCACGACTATAGGCACAAGCCCGAGTTGTCTTCGCAATTTCGTCATGAACTGCCGACCAGCTCAGTGATCCTGCCATATCCAGTCCCGATTGAAATACGACAGTGGGGCTCCCCGAACCGCGGCAATCCAATTGAATATGACGACCACCAATATCGACTAATTCGCCAGGTGGTGGAAAGTTCTGTGCAGCATTTTGTCTACCCAAGTTCTCATAGATGATGCCGACGATGAGAAGAACCAGGATAAGTCCAAGAATGCCATAACCAATATTGACGAATATTTTCTTCATCCTATCTTCACTCAAACGTTTTTGGATGTGCGGCACCCCGAAGGAGGAACCGCGTAGCAGTGTCCGCTACCAATGCTCTTTGCACGGCACGTCTACAGCTGCTTAAAAATTAGTTGTGGAGATTGTAAGAGTTGTCAGAACGAGAAGCAATTTGATTTATTCTTAAAGTCAAAAGAATGTTAACAAGCTCCGATCCAACCATAGGATTATATTAAGAATTTGGGAAACACGCGAAACGAAAATATGGCTCTGGCCTACCTAAGTGGGCACTACACACTCGAGCAAGTCGGTAGCCATTTTGGGGTAAGTTGCGCGACGCTTAGTCGGGCCGTAAAACAGAAGCAGAGTGGCGTTGATTGATTGTTGAATGTCAAATGTATGGCTTGAACCCCGATCTTTCTTTACTCCTCAATAGTCGGTGGATTTCATCGTCCCAGATCAGTGTCTCACTTTCCTAGAAGACCTTAACAAGATTTATGCGCATGAATTTATGTATAATAAATGCGTATTGGCGTGTGGTATTTTGCTATTCTGGAGCTAAAAATGAAACAAACAAGTCCATCAAAAAAAGCCACAAACATTAGCTTACCCCTGGATGTGTACCTTAGCGCTAAGGAGTTGGGGATTAACATTTCACAAGTGTGCGAACAAAGTCTGCGTGAAAAGATACGTGCTGAACAAGAACGTGAGTGGAATGAAAAAAATGCCGCATTTATCAAAGTCTATAATCAAAAAGTAGAAGAGGAAGGCGTGGCATTGGCAGAATGGCGGGGGTTTTAAATGGCGCGCTTTGATGTGTATGCGAATACCGGAAAAAGCAAAAAGACCACGCCTTTTTTGATCGAGGTACAAAGTAATGTGATCAGTGGATTGGCGACACGTATCGTCATTCCATTACGTCATTTGACCGCTTTTAAGAACGTAGAAGCGCCGGGCGATTTGTTTCCTATTATTATGGTCAATGGCAAAAAATATTTGCTAGATACACCGCAGCTAGCTGCAATCCCATTGATCGAGTTGAAGGAAAAAGTGGGCACCGCGTCTGCATTTCAGGCAACTATCCTTGATGCTTTAGACAGAGTATTTGGTGCGTATTAACTGGTACAAAAAATAGGCACCAAGAAAATGACTTTAGATTAGGCAGGGTTCGGGTCTAGCAAGTAGGCAGGTACTTTGGTATCAGTTACGCGACCGTTAGTCGTGCTGTGAAACAAAAAGAGCGTGGTGTACTGAATGCCTAGTGTCAAATGTAAGGCTTGACCCTCGTTCCGTCAAATGTAAGGCTTGACCCTCGTTCCGCTCTCGTTTTTTGAATATGTTAGGACTTACGCAAATCAGACGCTAGCGCAATGTTGCATAAGTCCTCTATTTGCAAGAATCAGTCCGCCAAATCGAGAAGTTCCAGTCTTTGTTTTGCAAGAAGATATCTTGCACGGACATCATCAATTTGCTGTTGAGTTAATTTCTTACCATAGGTACGAAGTCCACCTTCAACGTCATTATGATGAATTCCCATAGCAAGCTTGAGATATTCCAACAGCAAAGGCTGCGCATCGAGATAGGAGATGGAATTGAGTGCTTGAGAAATTTTGTTTGCCTCAGCCCATTCGCCTTTTAAGACGTGCTCTTGCATCGTAATACTTGCTTTGGGGAAGATGGTCCCTACCCCGGTAATCCCACCGCATGCGCCAGCCAGTCCTGCATGCACAGTGACGGAATCCACACCTGCCAAGATTTTTAAATCTTTGTTTTCTACGATCAGCGTTTCGATAATTGACACATCGAGCGTCGATATTTTGAGTGCGACTACTTCCGGTAGCGCAGAGAGTTTTCTCAGAAGATCGATTGACAGCGCATGATATCCGGCTGCATCAGGATTGTTATACGGCATGATGGTGACGCCTACTTTTTTTGCAGTGGCTGCAGCAAGCGCGTAGTAGGCATACATTTCTTCTTCAGAAGGAGCTTCCTTGGTTTTTGGCGGCATGACCATGACGGTATTCACACCAACCGCTGCGAGTCCTTCAATGATAGTCGCAAGCGCTTCCTTGGTTTCTGCGGCGGCGCCACTGATCAAAGGGACATCGTATTCTTTAGCAACGTCAGATAGAGATTTGAGTAAAGCGAGACGCTGTTCGGGAGTCAGATAACTGTTTTCACCGAGCGTACCAGACGCGACCAATCCACCAAATCGGCTGCCGCCCTTACCCTGCGCTTTTAAAACTGATGCGGCTTGTCTTCTTGTCTCATCAAAGTCAATTTCGAGGGCGCCAGATTCTGACTCTTTTAGCCATGTAAACACGGCCGGCATCACCGTATATCGCCAATCTTTACTATTCGTTTCCATCATATTTCCCATTATTTAAAAACATTATTGTATAAATTGCCCCAAATACATCAGAACAGTTCAACTAGCTTCGGTAACACTGGAGGCTTATTGGCTTAGGTTCTCAAAGAGCTTAAATTAATGCTCTATGCCCATTACATGCCAAATCATGCCAAACTTCGGTTGATCCCTGAACGCAAATTGTCTTTGCTATCGAGATCGAACAATTATCTTTTATATCAGAACAACCGGAACCACAGACACCCACTCATCATATTTCCTTTCACCACGAAGGATAGGGAATTAAGCCCACAGAACATCATATTCTAAATATACCGTTAATATATTAATTCATTTTGCCGAAATATTCAACCGAATCGCTTGATCGTAAGTGTAAGTTCAGCACCATGCCAGAGCCACATGGGGGAAGCTGCGATTTACGCGAGCACACAATTGAAACAAAAGGCACGTCGGTATTTAGTGATAGACGCGTGGTGGCGTTATAGCGATATTTTTTATCGAGATAAATTTGCGAATATTTGGTTCGACTACTTGCCTACCGGGGGGCTAATGGTGACCACATTTTTTAAAGAAATTGAATAAATCTATTTGGATGTGGAAGTCGACTTATTCAGCCATTTTGCAGCAATTTTTTCCACACTCTTGTCTTTGACCATTTTTGCAAATTGTTCGGAAAGCTGCGCCACCAATTGCGGGTCGGACCGCTTACTAAAAGCGATATAGAGATCGCTGGATTTTAAGAATAAAACCTTTTCGATTTGGGAATGACTGAGCTCGCATAAGTTAAGAAATGCATTTACGCCTTCCGGATTAATGACGACGAAATCGACGCGTCCGTATTTGAATTTTCGACAATTCGAGGTGTTGTCAGGCGCCGTATCAACTTTGACGCCTAAATGTCGAAGATAGGGAACCACGGAATTGTTTGCAACATCGCCTACAACGTAAGGCTTCACGTCGTCCAAATTTCTGATCGCGAAATCATTGCGACTGGATAATCGATACAACCATTCTTCGGTTTGTCCGATTGGACCTATCCAATAAAAATCGTTTTCTCTCTCAGGAATTCTGATAATGCTAAATAATAAAACGTTAGGCTGCTCTCGTGCCGTTAGTAAGGCCCTAGACCAGGGCACGACGTCAGTTTCAAGCTGAAATCCAGCACGCTCAGCTAATAGTTTGGTCACTTCATATCCCATTCCTTGGATGCGTCCACCACTAAGAAAATTGTAGGGATAATTGTCATCCACCGTGATGGACTTGAGATTAGATTTTTCCGCTGCAGGGAGCGCAGGGCTCACTAAGATGGCAAGTAGAAAAATATATTTTCTGTAGTCATTTTTAGATGCGCAAAAATAAAGTGATTGTGAACCGGCGCGTGTGTTGGCCGATTTGAATGCCGTTGCGAACGATGATAATCGTGTCCGAACTGAAGTCAATAATAACAAATCGAATCTCGTCTTCATACGCATGAGCATACTCTAAAAAAATTGATTCTAGAAAATATTTTACCAACTCGAAGGGACCCTCTTGATAAAAATTGAGTGTGAAAACCAGAGCTTAGCCATTAGCTTTTGATAGCCATGCAGCCTAACCAAATACGCGTAAATTACTGCGACAAATTTATGTTTGTAATCCCATCACACATTCGTTTCCATACAGCGATCTTGGTGCAAGAAATTTCCTACCTACTTGAATTGCCGTAATACATCGCATTGAACCCAGATTTTCCATTAGGCGCGTCTTCGACGCTATTTGAGCGCTGGCGGCGCATTTTCGGTCATTTTTTTCGTTCTTCGTTGCAAATAGCTAGCTATTTGCGCCTCATTCACGTAAAAACTGCCTCGAAAAGTGCATCCACCATCGCCTCAAATCCCAATGCAAATTCTGGGTTGAATCCTGCGTGTGCCAAAATGCTGCGCAACTGTCAGTCCCGCTTTAAATCTCTAGCGATTAGGCTGCCCTAGAATTTAGGGTTTGCTGTCTAGGAAGTAGATTTTATTGCGGCCTGTGGCTTTGGCTTGGTACATCGCTTGATCGGCTAATTTGACGATGTCGATGTCATTGTTTTGCAGGTGGCGCAGGAGGACGACGCCGATGCTGGCGCTGCAGTGGTGTTGAATGCTGCTTTTTTTGTGCGCGTTTGGAATATCGAGTTGATAAGGCGCGGATAAGGATGTGAGTATTTTTTCTGCGATGCTGCAGGCTAGCTGTTCGGCTTGTGTTAGCTCGGCATCTAAATCGCTAAGGACCACCACAAATTCATCGCCACCGAAACGCGCCACGGTATCGACTTCGCGTACGCAGAGACTGATGCGTTGCGCTACTTCTTGCAGCAGTAAATCGCCAGCGCTGTGACCATATTCATCATTGAGTGGTTTGAAATTATCGAGGTCGATGAACAACACGGCGGCAAAACGATGATGACGTTTGCATGCGGCCTTGGTTTGTTCTAGCCTGTCGTACAGCAGACTACGATTGGGCAGGCCAGTGAGAGCATCATGGAAAGCCATATGCTGCACTTTTAATTCTATGCGTTTGCGTTCGATGGCGATGCTGGCAAGCTGTGCCGATTGTTCAATGATGTAGACATCCAAATCAGCGAGTGCATTTTTTTCTTGGTGGTAGATGGCGAAGGTTCCCAATACTTGCAACTCGGACGAGAGTATCGGTTGCGACCAACATGAGCCCAAACCTGCTTGTGCTGCTAGTTCGGTATACGGCACCCAATAAGCATGGCTGGCGATGTCGTCCACCACCACACGTTGCCCTAAAAATGCAGCAGTTCCACATGAGCCAACGCCTAAGCCTATCGCGACGCCATTGATGGCTTGGTTGTAGAAGCTAGGCAAACTGGGGGCGACGCCATCTACCAGATGTTTGCCTTCTTCATCGAGCAATAAAATGCTGCACATGATGTCGTTATGCATTAGCTCAACACCGCGCACGATGGCTTCTAAAACGCTGGGCAAAGGGATATTTTTGGCCAGCAGTTCCAAGGTGGAGCTGCGAAATTTTTCGTATTTCTCCAATTGTTTGCGTTCAGTGATGTCGTGCGAAATACCTAAAACACCAATGAGTTTGCCGTCGGCATTGTGTAAAGGTGTTTTACTGGTTTCGACTAGCTCACGGTGTCCGTCATTGGCAAAGCTTATCCATTCTTCGTTGACGTTGAGGCCGCCTTTTTGCATGGCTAACAGGTCGTGGGCACGGAAGGAATCGGCGAGTTCTTTGCTGACAAAATCATAGTCGGTACGACCAATGATGTCTTTTTCCAATGCGCCAAAAAATTGTTCGAAGCGCTCGTTACAGGCAAGATAAACACCATCGGCATCTTTCAGCCAAATCAGTGCGGGCAGTGCTTGAAGTATGGCTCGCAGATTGTCTTCTGTGAAATTCGCCAGCGAGAGCATTTGTTGGTTCATACATTTCCAGACTGAGTATTCTTGCTCATTTTTGACTAGGTATTTCGAGCCCACGAATTACAAATTGGCATCTCGAAATTCACAATTTATCTCACGATCCAATTGAATTATTGAATGAGAATTCGCTTAATGAATGCTTTCTATCTTAAACCTATAATTCCTTAAGATAGCTGACATATTGCAATAAACAGACACATTGAGGATGCCGGAGTAGGCGTGATTTATGTCGTTATTGTCATGGTGGTGTAGAAATTTCTAGATTGCTGCGCCCTTTGTAAGGTCCATTCTAGTAATGCTTTTTTGTGTTTTGGCTCGTTTTACGATTCTTTTTTATCCAAAGTCGCCTTGGTGTCGCCTTGCTGTCGTCTCAATTCATGGCCTGATGTTGGCTTTTCTCGTACACTGAATGTTCATTTTGTCATGTAGGAAAATACGATGTCGATAAAGAATCTTCGCGTCTCCAAGGGGTGGACGCAAGCACAGTTGGCGGAATTTAGTGGTCTCAGTCAACGCACGATACAACGTCTAGAAAAGGGGCAGCCAGCGACCGCTGAAACAGCAAAGTGTTTAGCTGCGGTATTTGAAGTCCCTATCGTGGAGCTGGGCTTGACTGAGGCTGTCGATGAAAACCAATTAAGTGAAGAAGAGAAAAATCATTTGGAGGATATTCGCAAGATTCGACACTTCATCGTCGAATTAGCAGCATATCTAATCATCGTGCCATTGATTTGCCTGGCATCGTATCTACACAACGGCGAAATTCGTAATGGTATTGGCTTGGCGGTCGGTTGGGGTTTTTGGTTGGCTTATCAAGCAATTGATTTGTTTGATAGTAAAGCTTTTTTTGGCGCGAATTGGGAAAAGAGACAATTGGATAAACGTATGGGAAGGGACAAATCATGAGCCGTAAATTATTGAGTGGTTTTTTTTGTGTCTATTTGCTGATTGCTTTGTTGATTTCCAAAGTGACCAAGGCATCGGATAGCAATGGTGCTTGGCCAGAACGTCATGGTCAGGTGAGCCAGCAATTATTTTTAGGCAAGGGCAAAAAGCAGGCTTTGATCGTTGGTTTGGGTGGTTCTGAAGGCGGCAATCCTTGGGCCAGCAATTTTTGGAAAGGACAGCGAGACCGCTTTCTCGACCAAGGCTATGCTGTGCTCGCAATGGGCTATTTTGCTACCAAAGATAGTCCCGCCAAGCTTGACCGTATTGCGATAGAAGCTGTTCACGCTGCCGTGATGGACGCGGCGAAGGCAAATGAAATTAACCGTGAATGCATTATTGTGATGGGAGGCTCACGTGGTGCTGAATTAGCGCTCCTATTGGGCAGTTTGTATTCCGACTACGATGCTGTAATTGGAATTGTCGCCGGAAGCGCGGTGTTTCCGGCGCTGACCATGACGATGGATACGCCAGGTTGGAGTCATCATGGTAAGTTGTTGCCGTTCGTTCCTGTGACGCCAGCAACTTATCCTGCTTTAATGAGACGCGACCTTCGCGCAGCATTTGCTACCATGATGGAGGATCATCATGCGATGAATCAGGCTGCAATTTCCGTCGAGAAAATCAATGGTCCGGTGATGCTTTTATCGGCTAAGCAAGATGAAATGTGGCCGTCAACAGAAATGTCCGAGATGATGGTAAAACGATTCAAAGAAAAATCTTTCCCCTATCCTGTGTTGCACACCGCAATTGATGGTAATCACAGTGCACCATTAAAACACTTTGACTTAGTCGAACAGTTTTTACATGGGGAACTCAAACGAAGTAAGCCTGAATGTCAGAGCGAACTTCCTTAGTGCATCTGGACACAAGGCAGGGCGCAAGCTTACTTAAGCGGACACTACACGCTTGAACAAGCCGGGAAACATGTTGGCGTAGTGACGCGACGGTGATTCGTGGTGACTGATGTTAAATGTCAAACCTTAGGTTTGACCCTGAAGCTGATTGATGCTGTTCTTGATTAATTATCGGACTTTGCTACATAGACTTTTTGAATGGCCTTGTTGATGCGTTCCATCTGTGCAGCGCTGATGTCTTTACTGCATAAAATGTAGCGGTTTTGGCTAGGCGGCAAATCAGGCAAGTCGATTTGTGAAGCGCCCTTCACATGTTCGTCATTTTTCTTCAGGTATTCCCAGTCCGTCCTGTCCACAAACATGAATGAGGCACGATTGGTCGCAATCATGCGTGCCAAATTCGCTTGTAGGGTAGTGCTGCGCAGGATCTTGTTCTTGCCAGCCTTGATCATGGCATCTAGTTCCGGGCCGTAAGAAGAGGTATCGACAACACCGAGTGTCAGCTTAGGATCGGCTAAAAGCGATGTCAGCGTTGTGTGCGCAGAGACCAATTGGAACGCTTGCGGGCTGACTAAAATGGTTTGCGGTGCGTCCCTATGAAATACTCGGCTGTATTGGGCAAAGGATTCACGTTCGGCAACATAATACAAACCAAATGAGCAATAGTTTTTTCTTCCATTCTTAAAATTATAGAAAATTCTATTTGTCGGCTCTTCGACAAATTGCGTCTTGATTTTTGCTAGTGAAAAAACTTTTTTTACCCGTTCCACTAAGACGCCTCTCGGCTGTCCATCAACGGTATATTGATGTGGTGGCTTAACCCGCCAAGCGACAGTGACAACATCCTCAGCGCGCACGGTCGAACCTAAGGAGGCTAAGGGAATGCATAGGCAAGCGGCAATTAATAGGCGAATTCGCAAATTTTTCATTAATAATTCCACATACTGCCTACAAGAAAAGGTATAAGTTTACTCTACAAACTATTGTATCCGAAGAAAGCACCTTTTCCTCCGCTGAAAGTCTCACACAAGGTTGGAGACTGCTATTCGCGCTCCGTTGTCATCATTGATTGGAGCTCGATTTTTTGAGAAGGGAGTTGGGGACAGGCCTTTATGTATTAGGTATCACGTATTAGGTATTAGGTATTGCGTATTGAGTTTGCTGCTGCCTTGTACCTGTTACTGCTCATCGTAATGTGTGAGCCAGTATTGATGCTAATGACGATGATCACCCGTAGTTTTTATTTCTACTGAAGGTGCGCTGTCTGACAGCGTATCGATATACCAGTCATCGCCAAATAATTCCACAGGATGGGCGGTGCGATCCGAACCATTGCCACAAGCCAGCGCGTCGGCCGCACAATAACGATCACAGCCCCAACACAGGCGTTCGGGATGAGCGGGATGTAAAGGAAATTTCTTGATCAGATGCATGTCGGTACTTTGGCACTGAATGTCTGCTTTGACCATACGCGCCATCGACAGCCCGGCTTTTTTTTGACGCAGGACAAGAAAATCACTATTGCAGTGCTGCTTTCGCTCGCTTTCCACAAGAGTTATTTGACAATCGCCATTTCAGCTCTCACAACGAGGCGCGCGTTTGAAGATCAGCTTTTATCTCGATGATTTTCGTAGCCTATTGCGAGGCTTCGCGCCGTCTGCCAATAAGATCGGTTGGCGCGAACGATGGCGTGCCAGTTTAGGCGCACTGTGTGGCTTACTTTGTGCAAGTTGGTTCAGTTATATACTATTCGGACGGAATGGTATCCCGCTACTGATTGCGCCTATGGGCGCAAGTGCGGTCTTGATTTTCAGTTTTCCTTCAAGCCCGTTGGCGCAACCCTGGCTCGTTATCGTCGGCAATAGCGTCTCGGCCTTAGTGGGCATTGCTTGTGCGCAATTATTACCTAGCCAGCCAGCGACCGCGGCACTGGCCGTGGGCTTGGCTATACTCGCTATGTTTATGCTGCGCAGCCTCCACCCTGCGGGAGGGGCTATCGCATTGCTTGCTGTGATGGGCGGCCCTTCCATCACTACGCTGTCGTGGTACTACGCACTTGCACCCGTAGCGCTGCAATCGCTCAGTTTAGTTTTGTGCGCAGTTTTTTTTCACAGATTGCAAGGAACGCAGTATCCGCAGCAAGCGACTAATGCGAACAACCTGCATCGCACGAGTGATCCAACAATTAGCAGCAGACTCGGCGTCGCTGATGCCGACCTCGATGCTGCCTTGGCGCGCCATGGCAAATTGCTCGACATCAGTCGCGCTGATTTACGCGAGCTCATCACACTCAGCGAAATCCAAGTCCACCAACGTCATCACGGCCTCATCCGTTGTCGCGATATCATGTCGCGTCACATCGTCACGGTCGAGTTCGAAACCCCGTTAGAACATGGCTGGCAATTGTTGCGCACACACAAAATCGGTAGCCTACCTGTGCTCGATCAAGCCGGTGCTGTGATCGGCGTCATCAGTCTCATCGACTTTCTCAAACATGCAGGGCTCGATGTTTACCACGATTTTGACCTACGCTTGCGGCAAGTGCTAGACCAAGCACGCGACATCAGTGGTAGCTCTGCCCAGGTTGTCGGACACATTATGAGCGCGAATCCGATCACGGCATCAATGGACAGCAATATTCTTGAATTGGTGACGCTGTTCAGTGACCGCGGCTTGCATTCTATTCCCGTGGTCGACAATCACCAGAAACTGTGCGGCATCGTCACCCAATCTGATCTCATCGCCGCGCTCTATCAGATACAAATGCGGCAAATGCAGGATATAGATACCGCTCAGACGCCTTGATCAACTTGGCGGTCTAACGCCATTCAACCCAGAATTTCCATTGGGATTTGCGATGAAGACGGATGCACTTTTCGAGATAGTTTTGATGCGAATGAGGCGCTAATAGCGAGCTATTAGCAACGAAGAGTAGCAAAAATAGCCGAAAATGCGCCGTCAGCACGCAAATAGCACCGCAGGTGCGCCCAATGGAAAATCTGGGTTCAAGTCACCGCACCACCCAGACCGCCTACCATCATTCACTTTGAGGATCAGGTGCTATCACTGAGATACTCGCAATGATGCTGAAAAAGCACTCGAGTCCCAGCCGCTTGTGACTTATGATTGCAGCTTGATATATTTAACCCATATCTGGTCTAATCATGATTCCATCTTCTTCCGCATTGGCAAAACAGCTTATAAAACTGGGCAGCTTAGTTCCCGCTCTAATGCTGTTTGCCAGCGCCATCGTGAGCTTCACACCAAACTGCTTTGCTTCCGCCAAAATGCAAAAGGCGACCCAGAGCACACCTCACAGCATAGACCGTCGGGGTTCGCCGCAAGCCATGCAAGATTTTGATCGCTATGCGAATCAAAAGCACTCGGCTTGGTTTGATCGCGGCAGTTGGCATGGCTTACTCTTGCCCGAGAAACTTGAGGAACGTGGTGGATTTAACGGTCCTATGATTGTGGCCGAGGAATATGCGGTCTACCTGGCACGCGCCTTCGATACTTTGGAGTTGATCGATGCCAACACTCAGCAGCCCTTAGACAAAGCACAGGCCGAATGGCGCTTTGATGCCAGCAAGGGTGAACTCTCGCAAACGCTGATCTGGCCCGCATCGAATCAGAACATACAACTAAACTTACAGTTACGCTTCATTTCTGGACACAGTGCCTTGATTAGAACGAGTATACAAAATCGCAGTCAAGAAGCGCGCCAATTTCAATTACGATGGCATGGAGAATTACTGACACAGTGGCAAACGAAAGAGGCCGCGGCAGCAGAGAAAAAGCCTTTCACTTCCGATATCACGGACAAATTCCCCGCGTGGCAGCGACGACTCCATGCTGACCAACATGCTCTCTATCTCGAACTCGGTCGACTGCGCTCGCCGAACGATCTGATGATCTCCGGGCATGGTCGATATTGGATCACACGCCAACTTGCAAGCAGCACTGAGATTAACCAGCTCGCCTACAGCAGTCTCAGTGCGCCTATCACCATCGCTGCGGGCGCGACTTTCACTACTTACAGCGCCCACCATTACGCATTGGATCAACAAGATCTCAAATTGGCTGAAAGCAGTGCACAGCTCAGCATGCAAGAACCGCAGAAAGCCTGGGCTCAAGCTACGCGCGATTGGCAAGCATTCGCGAACAAGGCTAGCACCTCGTTACAAAACAAAGCGCTAGAGACCATGCTCAGTAACTGGCGCCATCCTGCTGGTGCTTTGGCCTATGATGGCGTAGTGCCATCGACTACCTCGCGCTGGTTTAACTGCATGTGGGGTTGGGATAGTTTTAAGCACGCTTATGCCTTAGCCGACATCGATCCGCAATTAGCTAAGCAACAAATGCGCTCTATGCTCTCAACGCAAATTCAAAGCAATGATGAGCTACGCGCTCAAGATGCTGGCATGATCATCGATGACGTCTGTTATAACCGCGATGCATTCCGTGGAGGCGACGGCAGTAATTGGAATGAACGCAATACCAAGCCACCATTGGCGAGTTGGGCTAGTTGGCGAATTTTTGAAACCAGCCAGGACAAGGCTTGGCTGCGCGAAGTGTATCCCAAGCTAAAAGCCTTTCATCAATGGTGGTATAGCCATCGCGACACCAACTCCAATGGTCTCGTTGAGTTTGGCGCGACCCGCCACCCTGAACATAATAATCAACAAGGCGAATTGAAATTCACGATCGCTAAGCCTCCCCCAGCATGGTTATCACGCTGTGAAAAGCAAATCTCAGAGACAAGTCATAAACCCCTGGTCTGCTATGGCATTTCCCTCTACCGCCAAGCACAACGTGAAGGTTTGGCACCCTACGCTCCAGCACAAGAGGCCACGGGTTATGAATCGGGTATGGATAACGCCGCTCGCTTTGGCTTCATCGACGATGATCAATTGGCGAAGTATGCTGAGCACGCACATCGTGGTGATTTGCAAGCGGCACGCCAAGATTGGCAAGTCGACTTTTTTGAAAATCGCGCTGACGATACTAGCTTACTGGGCTACTCCATGAATCAAGAATCCGTTGACCTGAATGCCTTCTTATACGCGGACAAACTGTATCTCGCCAAGATGGCACAAAGACTTGGCTTACACCAGGAAGCGCGCGCTTGGCAGCGTGCGGCAGCACAATTAAAAATTAAAATCAATGCTTGTTTCTTCGATGCGGCGAGTGGCTATTTCTACGACAGAAAAATCACGACGACCCATCAGCTCGATCAACGTGGCTGTGCCGATGGTGCATTACTGACCAAGCGCGGGCGCGGCAGTGAAGCCTTTGCCGTATTGTGGGCGAACGCTGCAGATGCTCAACACGCACAAGCGGTGATCACCCATTGGCGCGACAGTAAGGAGTTCGCTAGCTACCTGCCCCTCCCCACTGCAGCGTTGAGCAATCCAGCGTTTCATCCGACTAGTTATTGGCGCGGCCGAGTCTGGGTCGATCAAGTTTACTTCGCCTTGAAGGGCATGCAAAACTATGGACACAGCAAACTCGCACAGGCCTTCGCGAAGCAATTTGTGAGCCGTGCCGAAGGCATCAATGATGCGCGGCCACTGCGCGAAAACTACGATCCTCTGACCGGTGCAGGCCAAGGACCAGGCAATTTCAGCTGGACCGCTGCCCATCTATGGATGATCGATCGTGAAATTTTGATGCATGCCATGAAGAAAAATCTGCACACAAATCCCTAATCGACTAGCGAAGAAGAGGATGAGGATTTGAGTTGGGATAGCGTGTTGCAAATATATGGTTTGTGGTGCGTGATCCTGTGATGTGTACAGACCAATATACGGAAAAAGAGGTCAACTCGGTGATTCATGACCAGAGCGAACAAGGAAAAGCAGAATTTTAGGGTCACCCATTAGCCCCCCAGTAGTCAAGAAGTCGAACCAAATACTGGCAAATCACCGCGATAAAAATGTTTCTATAACGCCACCACACGGCTATCTCAAATTACTGTCGTGCCTTTTGCTCCGTCGTGTGGTTGCGTGAATCGCACCAGTACGCCAGCTTCTCTACTTTTGATTGCTTTGCCGTCTGATTTACACTGCCCATAGTTCACTCTCCTCAATCCGTCTTGACGAATTAACGGGGAAGTTTAATGGTTCTCGGTTGGACGCTTACACACCCTCCACAGTTTCTCCACATTTGATTTGCAAGATGCGCTACCGGCAAAAATACTGTTAGCTTTTGCAAAATCATGCAGTCAAGCGAGGTATTTTTTTATTCGCTGCGATCAGTGTCACAGGTATCAGCATGACGACGGGTCGCGTCATTTTTTTAGCTTACAAAATGAGAATTTCAATGAAACTAATTGTTTGGGTATTTACTATAACGTGCTGGTCACTTATCCCAGCCCTTGCTAGTGCAGGAGTGGTACAGGCCAATCCGACGTTTTCCGAGAACTCGATCAAGCGATATATGTTTTCAATGGACACTTTCGCGGCAATTGAGATGGAATTTAGCAAGCGTAAAGTGCTTTTTAATAAAGCGCCAACAGCACCTGCGGCTGGTAAAACGACGCGTGTGACGGGGACAGGTACTAGTGGTTTTCCTACGCCGTTTATCATTGAACATGTAGCGGGACGCTTTCATGTCTACGCTGAGCGTCGCCGCCCGCAACATCCTGTGGCACCTCTGCCCTATCGAACGCAAGACGTCGTGTTTGAGACACCTGATCCCGCTGTCTCGCCAGTTGGCACCTTGAGCTATCCAAAATCAGGTGGGCCTTTTCCTGCAGTGGTTCTAGTTGCAGGCTCTGGTCCGCATAATCGTGACGCTGGCATGTCCTTGCACAAGACCTTACTGGTACTGGCCGATCACCTGACCCGCCAGGGCTTTGCCGTATTGCGCTATGACAAACGAGGTGTCGGTCTGACCGGTGGAAATTTACACCCCAACTCTACGACAGATGATTACGCTGCCGATGCGATTGCCGCTGTCCGTTTCTTGAAACTCCAAGCGAATATCGATCCGGCAAAAATTGGCATCGTGGGTCACAGTGAAGGCGGCATTATCGCTGCAATGGCGGCTGCCGAGGCGCCAAAAGATGTGAACTTCATTGTCATGCTAGCCGGTACCGGACTGCCGGGCATGGAAATCAAGAGCCTGCAAGATGCTGCGGAACGGCGGGCCGACGGTATGCCTGAATCGCACGTGCTCCTGTTTCAAAGCCACGATCGCGAATTATTCGAGATCGCAGCGAGCAAGCGCAATCAAGCTGAAGCGCTCGCCGCGATGCGCGCAGCCTATCTAGCACTGCCAGCTACGACCAAAGAAACACTCGGTCTGCCGCTTGAGGAAACACCCGAAGAATTGTTTGAGGTTTTTTTGTCACCGTGGTTTCGGCGCTTTCTAGCACTTGATCCGCGCCCCTATCTAGAAAAAGTAACTTGCCCCACGCTCGCGCTCATAGGTGAAAAAGATAGGCAAGTACCAGCAGCAGAAAATTTGAAAGAAATTGGACGTGCGCTTAAAGTTACAACGAATCGCGCCAGCCCACTGACATCGGTGCGTCAGCTTCCTGGGCTTAACCACAACTTCCAGACGGCAAAAACCGGCCAGGCAAGTGAATACTTTCTGATTGAAGAAACCATCGCACCTTCAGCGCTAGCGCTAGTATCTTCATGGATACAAGAAGTGGTGCATAAGAAGAAATAGCGCGTAAGGTGAGCATCGTGCTTAGCCTCGTAGGCATGGTTGGACGATGGTCGTGTGCAAGCCAAAAAATATGAGTTCAGCGAAGACGATTTGCTCAGCGACTGGCCTGGTGAAATCGCTGAAAAAGGCGCGATCTCTTTGCATCGCGCTATCTACCCAGCAGTGCACTGCGCGATGCATCAATACGGGCAAATAAATTCGACGCTGAAATCGTCAGTCTCAGGCGATGTGATCGAGTGCATCGTCAAATTCCACCGCGCGACGAAGGCACTACGATCTTAACGTGAATTGCTGACATTGAGACAGAGCAGGTCTTAGCGCGCTTTATAGTGGTTGTAGGCATAACCTGATATCGCCAAACCGATCCCAAGGGTGGTAAAAAAACTGATGGTGCTGGAATTAGCAACACCATTAAATCCCACCACATCGATCCAGGAAACGTTACGGATTTGCACCGCGATGTACACCCAAAAAAGTGACAGCACAGTGAAGGCACGTGAGGTACGAGTAAAGCGACCTAAGAGCGTTGCAAACGAGGCCAACATGAAAATGCCGGAAAGCAGTGCGGGCAATGACAACAGGCCTAAGGCTAGGCCGTGAGACGCAACACCTACCATCATCAGGCCACCCAATAACAGTGCGCTTGCCAACTGCCGACTATAGCGTCCCGAAGTTCCACTGGCTGTCGCACCGCTCATGTTTTCGCTATCGGCCTGGTAGTCACGTGTGGCCATGTCGGAGATAAGGATCATCCAAATCGTTACTGCGGCGATCAATACGCCTGGCATTTGCTGGCCGGGTATCAGCAACGCGGCGATGTTTAGTCCAATAATTGACAGTATCGCGATTGGAGAGCTGATTAAGCACAAGCCTAACTCCGCGAAAACTTCACCGGCTTTGCCAGGTGTGCGTATCGCCAAGGCAAAAACAGGCTGCACCAAAAATGAGAGCGGGCGCAGGATTTGATTAAGCATCGCGATGGGGCTGCGACGTTTATTGCCCGCGCTTGCCTTAATTCTATCTGGTGAAAAGCGGTGGAAACGTAGAATAGCGGGTATCAAAGGGAGCAATGCCAGACCAGCGCTAGTGATGCGATACAGCACAGGCATGGTCCACCAAATCATGTCTGGCAATACTCTAGGCGCTAGCGCGGGATTGAAGTTGCTACCGCCAACTGCGACGAAGCTGGTCTGAAAGAATGTCTTGGTGATGAGCATCGTGGTACCAATGCCGAAAAAATCCAAGGCCAGTAAGGGGGATCCAGCGCTACTCATTTTTTCACTCGCTGCGCCAATGGCACCGAGTACGCCGCAAAAAATGAAGAAATAGGCGACATCTCCAAACTTCCCCATCAACACTTGAAAGCTATCAAACAGGATGGCGCAGCTGACCGTAAAAAAGATCAATGGCGTCAAGATCAGCGCATAAGTCTGCAGATAAATCAGCGGCTGCAAAGGACCAACACCATCAATCAAATGACGCACCATCATGGTGAGCATCACGGTCAGACCAATCGCGCCTAAATAGGCAACACCACCCAACCAGCGCGCAATCAGGAACTGCAAATTGCCCACCTCGGTGGCCGCGATGACGCCACCGATGCCACTGCGAATATCTTCCACCACGCGACCACGAACCAAATAGAAACCAATCAGCGCTAACAAACTAGAGCTTAGGGTCACACTACCCAAGGCTAAGGTCGAGCTGGTGTAAAGCGTACGCGCATGGTCGACGACCATCATCGACATACCGGTACTTTGCCGCATCACCATGGCCCAAGTTACACCAATCACGATCAATAAGGCAATCACCGTGCCGAGCCGGCGCATGCGCAAGCGCACTTCCATTTTCACCATAGTCAATAGAAAATCGAGGTTCATACACCACTCTCCTGACTAGCGTAACGTTGCGACATCAAGGCTTCTTCAAGATTTGGTTCGGCATTGATAGCGCCGTGCCATGGCGAATGTGGATGCGCAATGCGTAAGCTGACGCGATCGCCTTGACGTTGTGCATGCAATACATTGACTTTCTCGCGTAGCACAGCGTGCTCTTCTTGGCTTACGCTGACCGACCAAATCTCTCCGCGTGCTTTATCCAAAAACGCTTCCGGTGTTTCATGAGCGATCAATTGCCCTTTGCGCATGATCGCCAATTCGGTCGCGATACTTTCTACGTCTGACACAATATGCGTCGACATGATGATGAGTTTATTGACACCCAAGTCACCTAAGAGGTTACGAAAACGCAGACGCTCTTCGGGATCAAGTCCGGCGGTGGGTTCATCCACGATCAAAATGTCAGGATCATTCAGTAAGGCTTGAGCAATACCAAGTCGACGTCGCATACCGCCAGAAAATGAGGCCGCAGGGCGGTGCGCATGATCATGCAGATTCACCATTTCCAGTAAATCGTTAATGCGTTTGGGATTGCGTACACCTTTTAGCGCTGCGAAATATTGCATGAACTCTTTTGCACTCAGATTGGGATAGACACCGAAGTCTTGCGGCAAGAAACCCAAATGGCGACGAATCGCATTCGGGTTCTGAGTGATATCGACGCCTTGAAACAAAATCTGTCCGCTACTAGGTTTGGTCAGTGTAGCGATCATTTGCATCAAGGAAGTTTTACCCGCGCCGTTATGTCCAATCAGACCAATGACTCCACGACTCAATTGCAGAGAGAGATCCGCCACCGCGGGTGCATTTTTTCCATAAATTTTAGTGACGTGACGAATATCTAACATGATGATTCCTGCAAAAGTGAACTTAGGCTGCACTGTAAAGCTGGGGAACTTAAAAAACGAACGGAAAACGACAAACAGACAAAACGAGGTAATAGAGGGGTAAAAATACGACATGAAGATCGCCTGTCTGAACCCTATTTTCTTCGCGATTGGTGGTGAGGAAGTGCAGCACGCGACAAAGAAGCCACAATCAAATTCGCGTGGCAGCAATATTGGTATTAAACGGATATCATCGATCAAGTCTGCGAGACTATCGTCAAGCTCGCCACGAAGCTGTTGAATGCTGATGGTTGGTATTTTTTGTGCATTGTGAATATGCAATTCGATAAAAAGTAATTTTTCCGTTGGGCGTCAATAGCCAAAGGCGTATTGCGCCATATGTTGGTTGATGATCGCGATGGATTATTTTTCTTTGGACAGCCTAAAACCAAATGCAAGTTCAAACTCGAAGTGCAGCGGAAGAGGAATTGGACTGGCTGGGGAGATGCAATAGCGAGTAGTAAGACTTGAGTTGTAACATGACAAATGTTGACATGCGTGGAATGGAAACAGAGAACGGGTGCCTCTTTATCGCATTGCATCAGCCTTGCTTGAACTCCATCCTAGATGATCATAAGGCACTAGAAAAAAGAAAAGATCACACCAATTTTCTCTTCTGTTTAAGTCTATACTACCGATCACCTCAAACGATTTTCTAGAATCTCTGCAATGTCTGTCAAATCGAATTTCGTTTCATTGTGCTTTTTTTTCCTCTGCCCCTGTGCTTTTGCGCAGCAAAATTCATTACGTTTCCTCGCTTCTGATGTTGCGACAATGCCAGAAGGCCGCATTACAAAAACGACCAATAACCGGGTAATGAGTGAGGGCTACGTATTGGATTTCCAAGATGCGCTAGCGAAGGCACTTGGATTGAAAGCGATCCATGTGATGTTGTCGCGCAAACGTATGGAGCTGCCAGAAATACAGTCTAGTGTCGATGTAGCTTGCTTCGTATCTCCAGCTTGGATAGGCACTTCAGCCGACTTTTATGATTGGGCGAAGTCGCCACTTATGAGTATCAATGACGTATTGGTTGGCGATAAAGCCATGCCAGTTATTAAGAAGCAAAGTGAATTAATTGGAAAACATATCGGCACCTTATTTGGCTTTCGCTACCCGGAGATAGAATATTTGTTCGAAAAAAAACTTGCGTACCGCGAAGATGCGCCGACACGCGATAGTGCACTTTTAAAACAAAAATTAAAGCGGACGGACTACACCATAGTCAGACAAACCCAATTTCGCTATCTCCAAAAAACAGATGCAAACTTTGCCAGCTTAAAAGAATCACCTTTGATTGTTTCAAGTACACCAGTTTATTGCGCACGCGTCAAAACTAGTCCATTGTCACAAGAAAAATTTGAGGCGGCATTGCAGCAACTTGCGAAGGAAAAAACCTTAGAAAAATTACTGGTGAAGTACTTGGTACACAAATAAGTTGAGGAACAAGAAGTTTTTGAAATGACCGGAATGAGCTTGTCCACGAAGTTAAACTTTGATGACTTTACATATTCGAAGACATGAATAGCAAACTATTCATCACTCTCAAAATCTGAGGCGATTATTGTTTCTTGATCGGTGAAGGTGACGATGTCGAGCGATTTTAAGATGATGGCGAATATAACGAGTCGTCAGTCAATTAGATTTTTCATGAAACGGCGCAGATTGATTCGGCCGCACGGTTACATGAGCGTGGTGCGGACGCCGAAGAATATAGTTCAGGCAAGGCGACAAGCTCCAGGCTCAGCGTCAAACTTACTTTATTTCGCCTTGAGAAAATAAAGGGACGCTGGCTCTTTGATTGCGAAACGCAGTGACACTTACCCTTCTGGTCAAAGCCGCTCCAGTCTAAGAGCAGCAGTGGATGTCCTGTCAGCGTGTCACACTTTGTCTTTCAGGTTCCAGAATTGGAATCAAGATTCAAACCACGCCTACAAAACAAATCAAAGCTCGCATTCTGTCGGCAATACTGTCGATTCATCACATTCGGCACAGCTTGCTCATTCTTACTCGCTATAATTGTCAGCATGAAGATTAGTCCCTCAATTCAACTGGCTTGGCGCTCGTTTTGGATGCTTAAAAAACAGCGTCAGGAACCGCTGTGGGCGCAACTGACGGTTGCTGCCGCCTTAGCACTGCCCATCGGCTTCGTTATGATGTTGATCAACGGTCTGTTGACCGGCAGGGTGAGCGATCCTGGTTGGTGGCGTGCTTCGCTGGTGTTTAATCTTTTTATTTGCCTTGCGGTCGCTAACAGCATGGTAGCCATCACACGCTGCGTCGAGTGGCTACTACCTGTCACCAGCATAGAACGGGTTTCCGAAGCGGCCGATTGGCGCGCAGCGCTAGTCATCAATGCTATCGCTGTGGCCAGCGTCATACTCGGTACTGCGCTCATCTTTAGCCTGGACGGCTGGCTGTACGACTGGGATGTGTGGGGCATTTTTTTGAGTGCCAGCGTGGCCCAGACCAAATTCCTCGCCTTCGTGATGGTGGTGGCGGCCGCCAATTGGTTCTGGTGGCGTTTGCGGGTCAAGCAAGACAAACTGTTGCACCAAGCAGTGGAAGCGCAGTTACGCCTGCTGCAAGGACAAATTGAGCCTCACTTTTTGTTTAACACGCTAGCGAATGTGCAAAGCTTGATGGATAGGGACACACCACGCGCCAAGCTGATGCTGGAAACTTTTACTGATTATTTACGTGCCAGTCTCGGCCAACTGCGTGACACTGACAGCACCTTGGCGGCAGAATTGGCGATGGTACGCAGCTATCTCACACTAATGCAAATCCGCATGGAAGATAGGCTGCGCTTCGAGATTGAGGTCAGCGATCAGGCTCTCGCCGCAAGCTTGCCGCCCTTACTGTTGCAGCCTCTGGTGGAGAATGCCATTGAACATGGTTTGGAGCCTAAGATTGAAGGTGGTTCGGTTCGTATCAGCGCCCAGGTGCTTGACGGCCGGCTCGACCTCTGTGTGATTGACGATGGCCTCGGACTTGCGCCTGATGTTTCCCATCGCTCTCGCAAGCGTAACAACGGCATGGCGCTATCGAATATTCGCGAACGGCTGCATACTCGCTATGGTGACCAAGCAGCGCTGAACTTGACGCCGCAGACAGCGGGCGTGCAAGCATTCTTATCCATTCCTTACCAGAAATCATCATGACGCGCGCGCTGATTGCCGACGACGAACCGCACCTGGCGCTGTATCTGAAAGAGCAGTTGGAACTACTGTGGCCGGAACTAGAGATTGTGCATGTCGCCCGCAATGGCGTGGAGGCGGCGGCGCGTATCGAGGGAATGGAACCAGATCTGGCCTTCCTCGACATCCAGATGCCGGGTCTGAGCGGTTTGGAAGTGGCGCAGGGCATAGAAGGAGAAACCCGTGTGGTGTTTGTCACCGCCTTCGATACCTATGCAGTGCAGGCTTTTGATCACTGCGCTCTGGATTATCTGCTCAAGCCTTTGAAAACCGAGCGCTTGGTGCAGATGATAGTGCGCGTCAAGGCGACGCTGGCCTTGCAGCAAGCCGGTCAAGTGGCACAACCCGATGCCAAACTGTCGCAAGCCATCCAACAATTGACGCGCGGGTCAGCGGCCCCAACGCGGCTGCGTTTCGTACGAGCTGGCCAGGGCGAATTTGTGAATCAGATCGCCGTTGACGACGTACTGTACTTTCACGCTGACGATAAGTACACCGTAGTGCAAACCGTCGACGCTGAGCACTTAATCCGTACTCCCATCGTTGAATTAGCAGAGCAACTTAATCCAGAGCTTTTCTGGCAGGTGCATCGATCAACAATAGTCAACCTTGCCTATTTGGCCGGGACCCGGCGCGACGACAACAGTCGCCTATTCCTGCGTATCAAAGGCCACTCACGTGAGCTGCGAGTCAGTCGCGCTTACGTCCACTTGTTCCGGGCAATGTAATTCGTCGGCACCGGTGTCGCTTCGTCGACGCTGCCGTTGCTTCGTCGCCTTCCGCTGTCTTGTATGCGGGTCGACATGGCATCGTTACGTCCCCGTGGATACATATCCATTTTTTCCAAGGACCTTATGTAATGAAAACGATGAAAAAAATCTTCTCTTTGCTGACAATTCTGGCGTTCAACGATCAACTACTGGCGGCCACCGATCCGTCGCCCTCAGCTTCCACCGTTAGTAAAAAAAGGACGATGGCCTACATTGAACCACCAATGGTGACAGTGCCTGGCGGTGAATTCCAAATGGGTGGCGGCAAGCCCTATATAGGCGAGGCCGTGCAAGATCCCCGAGCTCTACCCATGCACAAGGTCAAGATTGCCTCCTTCAAGCTGGCTAAATACGAAGTCACTGTGGCCGAATTCCGACGTTTTGTAGAAGCGACTGGCTACAAAGCGCCTGACAAATGCATACATCAACCGAATGAAGGCTGGTTCAGCCAAGGCCCTACGTCCGGCTCCTGGGATAATAATGAGCTGACTACCAGCGAGTTCCAGCCGGTCGTTTGCATAGGTTCGGCAGGCGCCGACGCCTATGCTAAATGGTTATCTCAGCAAACTGGCAAGAGCTACCGTCTAGCCAGCGAGGCCGAGTGGGAATACGCGGCCAGCGCGGGTCGCGGCAAGCCTGGTTTTCCCTTCGGCGAAGATATTAATCAAAAGCAGATCTGCAAGTACGCTAATGTGTCCGACCAATCGGCCGAGCATGCGGCTATGGCGCGCTACGGTGCCACCTATGTGGGCTTTATGGGTGGCATTTCACCCTGTGATGATGGCGCCGGCTTTGCCAGCGTCGTTGGCATGTACCAGCCCAACCCACTGGGCTTGTACGATTTGATCGGCAACGTGGACGAGTATTTGCAAGATTGTTGGAGTGATAACTACGAAGGTGCACCAACGGATGGCAGTGCGCGTCTGGATGGCGATTGCAAAAAGCGCGTCACGCGCGGCGGTGCCTGGCATTGGCGTGGCAACACGGCTACCATGCGCGGTGCGAACCCAATCGATTGGACAGGTGCCATCGAGGGCTTCCGACTAGCTCAAAGTCTGACCAGCCCAGCCGACAAGCGCCCGGCGCCGACCGCTTTGGCCTTTGAGAAAGAACTCAAGCAAGCTCAAGCGGTAGAACGGGCGCGCCGTAAGAGCTTGCTGCCTTTTCCGCAGCCTCCACAGGGCTTGCAACTGACAGAGGACAAGTCAGCGCCTCGGCTAAACTGGCAGGCCAGCCCTGACCCCAAGGTGCTTGGCTACCACGTCTACCGCAGTGATGGCGTCGGTGGCGATTTTACCCGGATTGCCTCAGACTTGAAGACACCGAGTTATGTTGACCAGACCTCCCCAGCGCGTAAGCACAGCTATGTCGTGGTGGCCGTCAACCGCGATCGTTTTAGTGAGTTGAGTGCGCCGGTGTTCAGCGCAGACCAAGTGCATGTTTTGCCCGGCCGAATTCAGGCGGAAGACTTAAACCAGATGGACAAGGCCAGCGTCGGCAAGGTTGCACCGCAAGAAGACATGGAAGATGCTGGCGGCCAAGCTGGCTTGAACTTGACGGGTGCCGCCCCCGGTATGCCCAAGGACAGTTGGACTGACTATAGCGTTGATGTCCAGCGTGCTGGCAACTACCGAATCGCTTTCCGCGTGGCCAGCAAAGACGGTAGCAAGGGTTTGGCTTTGAGCGTAGATGGTCAAAGCGTGCTGGAGCAGGCGGTACCGGCAACTGGCGGCTTTAAGGTCTGGAAAACCGTGGTCGCACCAAGTTCTATCCGACTAGAGGCTGGTCGCCATGTGCTGCGCATTCGAGCCATCGATGTAGGCTCAAAGCTCAACTGGTTCTCGATGGAATTGGCTGATTAACGGGTAATTGGCTTTTTGTGGCGCGCAACATATCAAAAGGAAAAGGATAGAAACACATCACCGATACGGATCCTTTTGATTCAGTTGCAGCAAAGTGCTCGATGAATTTACGCTGTTCGCCCAGTGTAAATTCTATCGGCATTTTTTTCCTGCATGTTGCATCGCCTCGAAAAGCGAGTGCATTGTGATAGTGGGGTGAACTGATAAAGAAAATATCGCTGTTACTGCGCACTAGGGCGTGTTGACATAATATTTTGGCATGCGAATGAGTCGAAATGAGCGCAGGGCTAGGCGCAAGCTGCGCGGTAGTGCGAGCACTATGAGCAGATTGCAACAACGCCATGCGCTCATTTCGGCCATTCCCGAAGGGTTCTTGTCAAAACGCACGATGGACAGCGTTGCATCTCTTGCTGGGGCGGCCAGCCGCAGCGGCGAGATGCGCCTTGCCATCCTGCGTTTTGTCAAGAACGCATTGCCAAAATATTATGTCAACACGCCCTAGTATCTGTGTTCTGTTAGATCAGCCTAGCTACAAATATTTCTGCAGGAATTCCAACAGCAAACGATGCGCATCCTTTGTCGCCGCGCTTTGTGTATCCCCGTCAAAACCGTGTTCGGCATTGGGATACGATTTGAACTGGTGGTCGATTCCCTTGGTCTGCAAGAAGCCAGCCAATTGTACTGATTCGGCGACAGGCACAAAACTATCGGCCTCCCCATGCAATAACAAACTTGGCGGCAGTTCCTTTAGCTGCGCCATCAGAAAATCTGGCACCCGTCCATATAGATCTACCAATACACGAACCCGCTTATCTTGATTGGCGGTTGCCACGGCTACCGCTGCACCACGAGAAAATCCGATTAAGCCTATGCGATTTGGATCACTTCTTTGATCGTGCGACAAACTATCAATCGCCGCACTCGTGCTAGCACGCCAAGTTGCTAGTCGTTGCCGGATCTGCATTTTTTGCTTTTCCTGATCGCTTCCGGCCAAGAGCTTTTTATCGGTCTCATCATAATAATTCATCAAACATACGCGTATGCCTTGCGCATTCAATTTTTGCACATAGCTTCCATACAAATCCGGGAAACGTGCAAAACCACTCTGCCCATGCAGAAGCACTACTGTGGGCAATGCGCCTGCTTGTTCTGGTGTGTGACATTTCAACCGCTTTATGCCTATCGTGTCGGCGACTGCAGGGATGTGAAAAACTTCCGGCTGTTGGGCCGCCGCCTGATTTAACAATGGGAATAGAAATGACAAAGTGGCTAGCACTATCATTGGTTTTAATTTATTCGAAAACATTTTTTTTGATGATGGATAGCCGTTCAAGGAGACGTATAAGCGCTTACATAATGTCGCCACAAGTCTAAATTTTACACGAGCGCTTGTTCTATTGGCAGCACCTATTCTTCGATAGCCATAATTACTTTGGGTGACAAGCAGCATGACACAGGGGACTACCGGACTAAGCCAATATTCTTTTCAGCGCGAAGTATCGATTGCCCCCAAACCCAGCCTATAGCCGCTCAAACGAAGCTACCACAGCCATCAAGCGCACTGAAATCGCCTATCTCAACAGACCCTTGGTCGCACAGAAAATTTAAGAAACAGAACTATCGTTCAGCGATATTTTGAATTTCATCGTGTCAGAAAAACGACTTTGATGAGGATCAGAAAATGTCGTTTTGCGTTCTTCTTGAATTGAGCTCGGCATGAAAAAATGTTTTTTCAGCGCCAGTTTTTGTCGTTTCGTCGCATATTGCTGATAAGGCAAAGCAAAATTCTATACAGTGCGAGCCGTCAACCGCTTTCACTGTTTTTCTCTTTTTCGAGGCAATAATGCAAATCCCAAAAAGTTCAGTTATCACCTTAATTCTCTGCAATGTTATTGCCGTATCCGCACATGCGCAGCAAACCAGCGAGGTCAAAACTCAAGCTCAAGTTCAAGCTCAAGTTCAAGCCCAAGCCCAACCACAACGCGTCGAAATCCAAGGCAAGACACAGGAGCAATTTGCTCGCACTGAGACAGCTGCGCGCTCTATTGTCAGCAACGCTGAACTCACCCGTTTTGGCGATAACAATATTGTGGATGCGATGAAACGTGTGCCGGGTGTGCAAGTCACCAACAACAAGTTGCACCTTTTAGGAATGGCGGCCGGCTATACCCAAATTTTGATTGATGGTGAGGCGCCGCGCGGTATTACCGTGGAAGATATTCCGCTCAATATGATAGAGCGCGTCGAGATCTATCGTGGTGCGAATGCGCAATTTAGTACGCAAGCGATGGCCGGTACGATCAATATCATTCTCAAAAAATCGGCATCTAGTAAGCAACATACCATCAAGGCCAGTATTGGCCATATGTTCCAAAACACGGGCAGCGTAGATTGGTTTCACTCCGATAAAGATGGCAATCTTTCGCATACTGTCAGCGTCAGCTTATCCAAAGATCGTATGAAAGCGAGTCAAGCAGAAGATTCGACGACAGAGTACGTCAATGAAAATATCTTATTGGGAAGCAAGAGCCAATTTCAGAATGTTTCGAACAGTAAGCGTAGCGATGAATCGCTGCGTATTTCTCCCAGAATTCAATACAAAACCGACTCCAATATCAACTTTACGTCGACGTCGATGATTGCACATAATCGCTTCAGCGCAGACAGTACAAGCCAGTTCAACAATCTCTCTGGACGCGTGTTTGAAATCGGCAAAACCACGTCACATGATCGTAACCAAGGTACCAATTTCGGCAGTTCGCTCAAGGCCGTCACCAGCCTCGATAATCAAATTGGCGTCGACGTCACTGCGGGCTTTCAATCACAAAATTTTGTCGCGCGGTCTCGATCACAAAACTATCTACCCAATGGCACACTTCAGTTTAATCGTGATCTCAACACCGATGTCCACGTCATCGTAGGCATGACAAATGGTAAGTTGAATATTCCAACCAATGCCGAACATGATCTGGTCATAGGTTGGTCAGGATGGCGCGCCAATGTAGAAGTCGATAACAATCAAAGCGATCAGTTTGTTTCAAATCAAAATAATGTCTATCGCCCGCATAGCGCCAATTCCATCATGGACAATGCGGCTTTCTTTGCGCAAGACGACTGGAAATTTAAAAAGAATTCTTCGGTCTCTTTAGGCCTACGTTGGGAATCTCAAGGCATTCGTACCGAAAATAACGCAGGCGAAAAAGTCAATAATCGCGCCAGTGTTTTGAGCCCTGTGATTCAAACGATGTGGCAGCTCGATCCACAAAATACCGAGCGGATTCGTCTCGGCGTGTCCCGTACCTTCAAAGCACCGGAAGGTACGCAACTCTTGATGCCGAAAATTTATGTCATCAATAATTCCATCGAAAGCCCGAACATCGTCGGCAATCCTAATTTGCGTCCAGAACTCTCATGGAGTTTAGACGCGGCGTTTGAGCACAATGGTAAAGATGGCCTTAATTATGCGATTCGTGCAAAAGCCCAAGCCATTAACGATATCCATCGCGAAGTGGTGTATGAAGCAGATAAGGCGTATTGGAAAAAATTTGTGAATGCCGGTACCGCACAAAGTCAAAGCATAGAATTGTCCACGCAATTTCCTTTAAAGCGTTGGATGGACAAGGCGCCTGACATGGATTTCTCTGCCAGTTACTCGCATTTCTGGTCGAACGTTAAAGACTTAGCGGCGCCGTATAACTCGCTGACACCTTATCAATACGTCGTCACCTTTAGTGCAAACTACCGTGCTAAAGATCTTCCGTTGACAGCGGGTATGAGTGCCAAAATTCAAGATTCCCATTGGCAGCAAATTAGTCTCACCGAGCGCCAATATTTGAAGACACCTAAAAATGTCGACATCTATGCATTGTGGAAATTCGACAAGCAAAGTCAATTGCGCTTTGCAGTGAATAATCTTCTGGGAGGCGATGCCTATGATTCACTCACTTACGCCAGTGTCGGAAACGCAAGAAGCCAATCGGCAAGAGCGGTACCTACAGCGCGTAACTTCAGTATGACCTACGAGTATAAGTTTTAAGCTAGCCTAGGGCGTGTTGACATAATATTTAGGCAATGCGTTCTTGACAAAACGCAGGATGGCAAGGCGCATCTCGCCGCTG
>NZ_JBXARG010000033.1:0-29212 GCF_058808015.1 Undibacterium sp. GW821-FHT11H02
TTTCTGTTCTCCTTTGGCACATAAGTTTGCCTCAAGATCTCTAGTTATGCATGGCTTGATTTTACGGGAGGGTTACATTTGTGCCTGAATCACTATCAGTGAGTACCGCCGTCTTAATGAAATATCCGTGTTTCACTACCTCTAGGAAATTTCGGAATGCGAGTCCATTTACGTTAATGATTTGCGCGTTCATTTTTTCCGGCTTTGCTCCACGAAGCAATTCAAAAAACTTAGGTATCAAAATTTGTTCGGCAATACCTTCCACAAAAATAAGACGCCTAGAAAAAAACATTACGGAGTTTGTGGCACTAAGCCACTTCCTAAGATAATTTTTCGTTTGTTTTCCTTCAGCATCATTTGGTATCCCGTCCAAAATATAATGTGACTTCAAGCTACCATCAGAAGTGTCTTTATAAATTACAACTGTATTTTCAAGATTTAGATGAGAACAAATATGCGTTGAATGGCTAGTCAAAATAACTTGACGCTTGCCACCTTGAAAAAAAGAATCTCTCGATACACTCTCTGAAAAATGCTTTTGCAATACAGGACTAATATGTGCCTCAGGCTCCTCAATCGCTATTAAACGAAAATCTGGATCATTATTTTTTGAATGGACATGTGACAGTACGAACGACATGAATAACAAATTATTTCGACCTAGCCCATTATTCTCGACTGATATTGGCTTATCACCGTACTCCAAACCGATTTTCTTTAATAGCTCTTGGAGACTAATGTCTGAAAATCTGAAATTTATCTCATTCGATGAAATATCAGTTTCCAACGACAGCTCTCCCAATATTTTGGATATCTCATTTTTTATGGAAGTAAGTTCGGCATTGCTTTTATTGATCGATTTGTTTAAAGCACTAGCGCTATGCAAAATATCATCAAACTTATTTTGATCTCTATTATTTAAAATTCGATACAACAAGCGATTTTCTTTCGACGCGGACAATTCAGTTTTCGCATCACGTAAAGCATCTAACAAGTCTATCTTTAGTGCTCTAAGCTGAAAATTTTCGGGTTTTATTCTTCCAATACCCGCGACTATTGAGGACTCATACTCATTAATAGGAAACTGTATTTGTTCAAGTCGCCTATCTTTTTCCTCAACAAGTTTCAACGAATCCCTAATATTTTTCACCCATTCGACTCGATTCCTTAATGAACAACCAAATGTAAAACAAAGTTGTGCCTCGGTATGTGCTTCATTAGAATGCCATTCACTTACAATTGTCTTCTCTTCTTCATCAATAAAGTCGGTGAAGGTTGCGATAATTTCGATTTCTGGAAAAACGACTTCTGAGGGCTCAATATCAACATTAGAAACACTACATTTGAACGAATGTAGAACGTCAAAGCTAAAGTCCTCAATTCGTAGTACTCGACTTCGTATTCCTCCTATTTCATTATTCAAGAGAAGTGAAAGTGCTCTAAGCAAACTTGTCTTTCCAACGTTATTTTCACCAATTATCAAGGTCTTTGGTTTAAGTTGAATTGAGAAATCATGAAGATTCCGGTAATTTTTAATTTGAAGTTTATTGATATACATATTTAAGATTTCACCTCAGAATAATGATTTTGTATATAGAATTAAATTCAGTCACCGTCACGCAAAGAAACTTTAGCTCACACCAACCACACTCCGCCCCCCAGCCCCTCGCACCACCATCACCTTCGTCGCAATCCTCTCCGTCATCTCCTGCACATGCGAGATCACGCCGACTTTTCTGCCCATGGCTTGCAGGCCGTCTAGGGCATCCATCGCTACGCGTAGTGTGTCGGCGTCTAGACTGCCGAAGCCTTCGTCTATGAAGAGAGATTCGACGCGTACGCGTTTGCTCGATAGTGATGCTAAGCCTAGTGCTAGGGCTAGTGAGACTAGGAAGGATTCGCCGCCTGAGAGTGAATGGACTGAGCGGGCTTCGTCGCCCATGTCTTGGTCTATCACCATAAGCGCTAGGCTGTCGTTGATGCGTTGTAGGCGGTAGCGGCGGGCTAGTTCGTGTAAGTGGCGGTTGGCGTAGCCGATTAGGACATCGAGCGTGTATTGTTGGGCGTAGTTGCGGAATTTTTTGCCGTCGGCTGCGCCGATTAATTGGTTTAGGGTTTCCCAGATTTTGCTTTTGGCTTCTTGGGTTTCTAGTTGCTTTAAGATGTCGGCCGCTTGCGTGCGGCGGGCTTGGTCTTGGGCGATGGCGGTTTGTAATTGGCTGGCTTGCGCTTGTACTTGGTTGCGTTGTTTTGTCAGGGTTTGTAGTGCTTGGATTAGTTGCGTGCTGAATGATGCTGTTGCGTTTTTATCTGCAATCGCATCACTGTTTGGCTCACTGTCTCCATCTACTTTTTCATTCACATTCGCGTCTGCATTGTCATCCTTCGCTGATTCGTCTTGTGCCAAGATTGTTTGTACGTCGGGGCGACGTGCTTGGTGTTCTGCGCACAGGCGTTGGCGTTCTTGGCTTAGCGTTTGTGCTTGTTGGCTGGCGTTGGCGATGGTGAGTAAGGCATTGCGTTCGCTGTTGATCCAAGCGCCGTCGTAGCTTAGTAATTGGCGTAGTTTGGCTTCAGGATTTTCCGCAGGATCTTCTCCACTCATTGGGCTTGCGTCGTGCTCTGCTAACCAGTTTGCTAACGTAACTGCGGCGTTCGCTTGTAGGCTTTGTTCCGTGGCGAGTCGTGCTGTCGCTTGTGCTAATGCTTCGGTGCAGCGACTGTGGGTTAGCACTGCGGCGTTGTGGTTTTGGGTGGCTAGATCGACAGCTTGTTTGGCCGCATTAATCGCTTGTGTGAATTGGGCTTCGATTTGTTTTAGGCTGAGTTCTATTCTCTGTAGTTGTAGTGTGGTGTGTTGAACTAGGTCGGCGAATAAGTCGGCGAGCGTGCGCAATAAGGCGCTTTTCTCGTTTTGTTTTTGTTTTAGTGCTTGCGCGCTGGCGGCAAGGCTTTGTGTGCTGTTTTGTTGTTCTAGTTCTGCTTGTTGCAGGATAGCAGTGAGGTTATTCAACTCTAGCGTCAAACTGCTTGCGCGCTGGTTGCAGGCTTCGCGTTGTTTGCTTTGTTTGAGCCATTCTTTGGCGTGTGCTGCGCATTGCTGGGTGAATTGCTCGGGCGCGTTTTGCCATTGCTCTTTCCAGTTGCTTGCGCCGTCGCCCAGGTCATGCAATGCTGGTGTGAGTTCTTCTAAATAAGTGTTGAGTCTGGTTTGGCATTGGGTGCATTGTTCTTGCGTGTGTGCTTGATCGGCTTTGCTGCGCTCTACGGCATTGAGGGCATTTTGTTGTGCTTCTTTATTGGCGTTGTGCGTGCGCGTGGCTTGTTCATAGTGCGCTTGTGCGCTGTCTTTGTTTTGTAAGGTAGTGCGATTGGTGTTTTCTAAAGCGGTGATATTTGCCAACGTTTCTTGTACTTGCTTAGTTTGTTCGGCTATCCATGTGCTTAGTGCATTCTCTCCTTGCGCTAGATCAGCGATCTCTTGCGCCAGCGGGTGCGATTGCCATGCGCTTTGCGTTTGTGCGACCTGCGCTTGTTGTTGCGCCGCTTCTTGCTGGGCTTGTTGTAGCTGTGCTTGTAAGCTCGCGGCTAGCGCGTCTTTGCTACTGAATTCTTGTTGCGCGTTTTGTGTGCCTAGGCGGCATTGTTGTACCTGCACTTGCAATTGTTCGAGCATGGTATGCAACTGCGGCACATGCGGCTGATCGCTACGGTATGGATGTTCGTGCGAACCACAGACTGGGCAAGCTTGATCAGGCGCTAAAGTGGCGCGTAGATCTTCGGCGGTTTTTAGGCAAGCGCTTTCAGCAATCTTGAGCGAACGTTCGGCTTGCTCTTGCGTTGCGATTAATGCGGGCAATTTGTCTTGTGCTTGTTTGGCTTCGTTCTTAGTTTGGGTGAGGCTGCTTTGCAACGCGTGAATTTGTTGTTGCGTTTTGTGCAGACGTGCTTTCTCGTCTTCACGGTTGTGCGCCAATTGCTCTAGGCTGCTTAACTGTTCGCGGCGTTTTTCTAATGTGGGCTTTTGTTGCAGTTGCGCGTTTAGCTTTGTGCTGGATTCCAGATAGGCCGCTGTGCTTTGTTGGCGTGCTTGTTCGGCTTTTTCTAATTGCGTTTGGCTTAGACTTAGCTGCTCGCTAAGGTCTGCGATTTTCGCTTGTTGTGTTTGTTGTTCGCTCGCATGTTGCGCTTGCTTTTGTGTGAGGTGCTGTAGCTCGTCTTGCGCTTGTTTGGCTTGACGCAGCAAGACTTCCCATTTTACCCAATCGTCTGCTAAGACTTGCAAGGCGCTGTGCTCGCTCAGCCACGTGGTGCAGGCTTGCATTTGACTTTGGTTGCTGTTGATGTCGACTTGCTTTGCTTGCTGCTGTTCTTGCGTTTGGCTGCATTTTGCTTGCAACTTGGCGTGCGCTTCTTGCATCGCTTCGTGTGCGGGTTGCATGGTGGAGATGACGGCTTCTAGTGTTTTGGCGGCGTCCAGTTGCGGTGCGGCTTGCGCTAGCATTTGCTCGGCTTTTTGTAGCTGCTGTTTGGCGGCTTGCTGTTGTTGCTCTTGTTGTTGGCTATTACTCTGCGCGTTTTGGAGTTGCGCTTGGGCGTTGATGATTTGCTGTTGACATTGCTCTACGCTGGTTTGTAGACGATCAGTTTCCGTTAGTAATGGACGAGCGACTTGCGCGATTTCAATTTGCTCTAGCTGTGCTTGTCGTGCTGCCGATTGCGCGCAAGCTTGCTGCGTTTTCTCGACTTGTTCTTGCGCGATCTGGCTATCATGTTGCAGCTTTTGATCTTGTTCAAACCAACGCAGTGCTTGTTCTAAGGCGAGTTTGCGCTCTTCTAGTTTTTGCAATTGTGCTAGTGCGTTTTGTTGATCGCAATCGAGCTGTGTGCGCTCTTCTTCGGATAATGGCTTTTGATCGTCTAGGCGATCTAATATGCGTTGCAGGTCTTGTTGCTCGCGCTTGGCGCGTTCGAAGGCGCGTTTGGATAATTCGCTGTAGATCGCGCTGCCTGTGAGGGTTTCTAATAATTCGCCGCGTTCATTGTCTTCGGCTTTCAAGAAGCTAGAGAATTCATTTTGCGCGAGTAGGACGGCGCGAGTGAATTGTTCGAATTTGAGTCCTATGCGTTTTTCTATCTCGGCTTTGACTTCCGTTTTTTTGCCGCCGATGGGTGTTAAATCAGGCAATTGATGCAGCGTCATGGCGGTTGGCTGCAAGCCGCCCGTGGCTTTATTGCGAGAACGGCGCACGCTCCAACGGGAGCGATAGCTGACTTGATCGCAGCCGACGAAATCGACTTCAGCATAACCCTCGCCTGTGCCGCGACGCAGTAAATTGCCGGTGTCTTGTTGCGAGATCAGTTCGTTGCCGTCGGGTAGTGTCTTGCTGCCGCCTGCTTTGATCAGGCGTGGCGTGTTTTCATACAGCGCCATGCATAGCGCATCGAGCAAGGTGCTCTTGCCTGCACCTGTTGCGCCACTGATGGCGAATAGGCCTGCTGACTTGAGTGGCTCTTGTTCAAAATCGACTTCGAATTCTCCGGCGAGTGAGGCAAGATTTTTTCCGCGCAGAGCTAAAATTCTCATGGCTGAACCTCGTCGTTGCTACCATTGGCCAACATCAGTTCGGTGAAGGCGCTGCGTAGCTCTGGTGGCGCTTCGTTCTGGTATTTGTTTTGGTACAGACGTTGAAAGATATCTTCTGGCTGCAAGTTTTCTAGTTCGGTGAGTGTGACGGTTTCTGATTCACTGATTTTCTTCGCGGCGAAGCTGGTTTCAATTTTGGCTAAGCGCAGCGCCTTGCCTTCAATCGCGTTTTCTATCGCGGCACGCAAGCCTGGTTTGGGAGCATCAAGTCTGACGCGAACTTCAAGATACGGCTGACGTTCTAGCGGTGTGTCGTTGGGCAAATCTAATGCGGTTAATGCCACCAAGACTTGCGCTAACGGTGCGGCTTGTTTAGGTACGCGTAGCAAATCGACTGCGCGTGGTACGAATATGGGCTTGATGGCGCTGACTTTGTCCTGATCCAAATCCACACGCAGCACCTGATGTTGATAATCGACTTCGGCAAAAGACATCGGCAATGGGCTACCACAATAGCGCAAGTGTTCTTGCTTGCCGACTTTTTGCGCCAGATGCAAATGGCCTAAAGCTGCATACGCGACATTCGCATCGAACATATTCGCCGACAAAGCTTCGGTACCGCCGATCACGATACGGCGCTCTGATTCTTCGGAGATCTCGCCACCGACCATGTGGCAATGACCTAGCGCGATGATGGCTTGATCGGGTTGACGCAGGTTCAATGCGTATTGCAAGCATTGTTGATACAAGAGCGTGATGCCTTGTATGTAAGGGTCTTTGACCTCGCCATCACATTTAGGCACGTCGCTGGGGCGCAAGAACGGTATCGCTAAGCACCATGCTTTGATCTCGCCTGCCGCATTTTTCAACGGCAAAACTAAACGATCTAAATCGATGCTGCCATCAAGTAAACGCGGCACGAAGCCTATCACCGCGACATCCATTTCTTCCAAAAGGGGCGCTGGTGCTTCTAGGCGTCCAGGCGAATCATGATTGCCCGCGATGATGACGATATTCAAATGCGGTAGCTGTTGCTTGGTTTGCTGCAAGAATCGATAGAACTGTTTTTGCGCTTGCGCTGAAGGATTCGCAGTGTCGAAGATGTCGCCTGAAATCAGCAAGGCTTCGGCCTCTTCCTTAACCAAGCTGACAATCAGCCAATCTAAGAACGCTTGGTGTTCGTAGCTACGATCAAAATTGTGCAGAGTTTGGCCGAGGTGCCAGTCGGAAGTATGAATGAAGCGCATGAAGTAATGAATAGGCTAAAAAGGATAGCGCTAATCTTACTGGTAAAAACTGGAAATTGACGATAAAAATGAAAATCGAATAAAGTTGGGCTGACTTTCTTTTGAATAAGGGCTTAGCTCTGAAAAAATTAAAACCAAAAGTCGGCAAAAGCTTACTAGAAATAATCTGCAGATTCAAAATCAAGCCTTAATTCATTCAACGCTAGGCATTTTTTAAATGATCAAAAAAAACGGACATGCGATTTGCACGTCCGTTTTTTTTTGCAAACTCGCATGAGGTTTTGCGCCATGCGAGGGTACTCGTTACAGAGACTCTGCTTACTCGTAATCACTCATAGGTACACAAGCACAGAACAAGTTACGGTCACCATAAACGTTATCGGCACGACCTACTGGTGCCCAGTATTTTTGCTTACGCAAAGCGGGTACTGGGTAAGCTGCCACTTCGCGGCCGTAGGCATGATTCCATTCGTTGGCGACCAATACTTCTGCAGTATGTGGTGCGTTTTTGAGTGGATTGTCTTTGGCGTCGAATTCGCCGCTTGCTACTTTAGCGATTTCTTCACGGATGACAATCATCGCATCAATGAATCTATCCAACTCAGCTTGGGATTCGCTTTCTGTTGGCTCAATCATCAATGTGCCTGGCACTGGGAAGCTCATGGTTGGCGCGTGGAAGCCGAAGTCGATCAAACGTTTTGCCACGTCTTCATTGGAGATGCCAGTCGCATCGGTCAATGGGCGCAAATCCAAAATACATTCATGCGCGACCAAGCCATCGTGACCTGTGTACAGCACTGGGTAATGTGGAGCCAAACGCTTCGCGATGTAGTTCGCTGCCAAGATTGCTGTTTCAGTTGCGGCTTTCAAACCTTCGGCGCCCATCATGGCGATGTACATCCATGAGATTGGCAAAATCGATGCTGAACCGAACGGTGCTGCGCTGACTGCGGAAATACCATCTTCGCCGCGTACATAACCGGTTGATTTTTGGTTCGGCAAGAACTTTGCCAAATGTGCGCCAACCGCGACAGGACCGACACCTGGACCGCCACCACCATGAGGGATACAGAATGTTTTATGTAAGTTCAAGTGACTGACGTCACCACCGAATTTGCCTGGTGCAGCAACGCCAACCAAAGCATTCATGTTCGCGCCATCGACATACACTTGACCGCCGTGTGCGTGAACGATTTCGCACAATTGCTGAATGCCTTCTTCGAACACACCGTGCGTCGACGGATAAGTGACCATCGCGGCTGCCAAATTGGCGCTGTGTTTTTCAGCTTTGGCTTTCAGATCGACCAGATCAACGTTACCGTTTTCATCGCAAGCAACCACTACCACTTCCAGACCAACCATAGAAGCGGACGCTGGATTAGTACCGTGCGCAGAGGATGGAATTAAGCAAATATTACGATGGCCTTCACCACGGGATTGGTGGTAAGCCTGAATCACCAACAAACCGGCGTACTCACCTTGTGAACCGGCGTTTGGTTGTAAAGAAACGGCATCGTAACCTGTCGCTGCGCACAACATCGCTTCTAACTGATCGATCATTTCGCGATAACCAACGGTTTGATCGTTGGGTGCGAAAGGATGAATGTTTGAAAACTCTGGCCATGTAACAGGGATCATTTCGGACGTTGCATTCAACTTCATCGTGCATGAACCGAGCGGGATCATAGTACGATCGAGAGCCAAATCTTTGTCTGCCAAACTACGCAAGTAACGCAGCATTTCGTGTTCTGCGTGGTAGCGGTTGAACGTTGGATGCGTCAAGTAGCTTGTTGTACGTGCCAATGCTGCTGGGAAGGCATCTGTCACGCCCGCTTCAGTCGCATCAAATGCTGGCGCCGCTTTGCCTTGGCCGATAATCGCCCACAAAGCTTCAACGTCTGCACGTGTAGTTGTCTCGTCCAAAGACACACCCACTTGAGTCGCACTGATTTGACGCAAGTTATAACCTGCTGCTTGCGCTGCTGCGTGTACCGCTGCGGCATTAGCAACATTGATCGTCAATGTGTCGAAGAAAGAACTGTTAGCGATCGCTACGCCCATTTGTTTCAAACCAGCGGCCAAAGTGCCAGTCAAACGGTGTGTACGTTGTGCGATTTGTTTCAAGCCTGCTGGGCCGTGATACACCGCGTACATAGAAGCGATCACTGCCAACAATACTTGTGCTGTACAGATGTTGGATGTCGCTTTTTCGCGGCGGATATGTTGTTCACGTGTTTGCAACGCCAAACGGTAAGCTTGCTTACCTTGCGCATCGACCGTCACACCGACCAAACGGCCTGGCATAGAACGTTTGAATGCGTCTTTCGTACCCATGTAGCCAGCGTGTGGGCCACCGAAACCGAGCGGTACACCGAAGCGTTGGCTGTTACCGACGACTACGTCAGCACCCCAAGTGCCTGGTGCTTCGATCAAAGTCAATGCCAACAAATCAGCAGCAGCAACAACCATTGCACCTTTTGCGTGAACCGCAGCGGTAAATTCGCGATAGTCGCGCACCGTACCGTCAACACTTGGGTATTGCAAAAGCACGCCGAAGCAGTCATTTTCAATTGCTTCATTACCTGTACAGGTCCGTACTTCTATGCCCAAAGGTTTAGCACGGGTTTCGATGATTTCACGTGTCTGTGGCAAGACGTCATCAGCGACGTAAAACACATTGGAATTCGATTTACCAACACGTTGGATCAAGGTCATCGCTTCTGCAGCGGCTGTACCTTCGTCGAGCATAGACGCGTTAGCGATGTCCATGCCAGTCATATCCATGATGACTTGTTGAAAATTCAAAATCGCTTCCAAGCGACCTTGAGAAATTTCTGGTTGGTATGGTGTGTAAGCCGTGTACCACGCTGGGTTTTCAAAAATATTACGCAAAATCACGCCTGGCGTGTGCGTGTTGTAATAGCCCTGACCGATGAAAGACTTGAGCACTTTATTTTTGCTCGCCAAAGCTTTCAATGTCGCCAAAGCCTCAGTTTCAGATTTTGCTTCTGTGAAGTCGGCCAATGGCAAAACATTTTTACGACGAATATTCGCTGGAACAATCGCATCGATCAAAGCAGTACGATCCGCATAGCCCAACACTTTGAGCATAGCAGCTTGTTCTGCTTCAGATGGGCCGATATGACGGGCGATAAAGGCATCATGTGCCTCAAGTTGGGAAAGGCTAGTACGTGTCATGGTATTTTTGGGGTGTAGAAAAACAAAATTCAACAATTGGGAGCAGCCGTCCTGCAGGACTTTGGCTTAATCCCCTCTCCCGCAAGCGGGAGAGGGTTAGGGTGAGGGAAGTTCAGCACGGATAAACCTGATTTATATGCAATCACGAAAATCAAATTCACATGGCATTGGTCTCTAACTTTCGTCAAATAAACACCGCCCTCACCCCTGCCCCTCTCCCGCTTGCGGGAGAGGGGTGAAAGTCAAAAATTAGCCGATATTTTTTTGGTATGCTTCTGCGCTCATGAGTGCATCAACATCTGCTGCATTAGCTGGCTTCAATTTGAACAACCAGGCATCGAATGCACCAGCATTGATAGAGTCTGGTGCATCAACAACTGCGTCGTTCACTGCAACAACTTCACCGGCGACTGGTGCATAAACATCACCAGCTGCTTTCACAGATTCGATCACGCAGCAGTCTTTACCAGCCGCCAACACCGTACCGACTTTGGGTACTTCAACGAAAACGATATCACCCAATGCATCTTGTGCGAAGTCAGTAATACCAACGGACACTGTACCGTCGGCTTCAACGCGTACCCATTCGTGGGATTCTGTGTATTTACGATCTGCTGGAACTGTCATGTTGTTCTCCAAAAAATTTAAAATGATTATCTTTAAAAACTAAAAACAAAAACCTTCGCCGCAGAGGCTCAGAGATCGCAGAGAAATACTTCAAAAAACCTCTGCGTACTCTGCGCCTCTGCGGCAAAAAATAATTAAGCTACTAAAACCTTACCATTACGAACAAACGGCAATTTCACTACAGTTGCTGCTAATTGTTTATCACGAATCTGTACGTGTACTGTGTCACCGATCGCAACGCCCATAGGCAAACGTGCCAAAGCAATCGCTTCTTGCATGCTTGGGCTGAAAGTGCCGCTAGTAATTTCGCCGTCGCCATGTGGTGTTACGACTTTTTGATGTGCACGCAAAATGCCACCTTTTTCACGCAGAATCAGGCCTAAGAATTGTTGTGTCTGACCTTGCTCTTGCAACGCTTTTTTACCGACGAAATCACGTTCTGCAATCATATCAATCGTCCATGCCAAACCAGCATTTAATGGATTGACTGTTTCATCCATATCTTGACCGTACAAATTCATACCTGCTTCTAAACGCAAAGTATCGCGTGCGCCCAAGCCAGCTGGCTTCACGCCGACGGCAATCAAAGCATTCCACAAATCCGTGATGCGTTCTGCTGAAACCGCGATTTCAAAACCATCTTCACCTGTATATCCTGTGCGTGCCACCATGACTTCACCGAAGGCTGTGCCGTCCACGATCACAGCGTTAAAAGGTTTCATTTCTGCACTAGCAGCTTTAGTTTCTGGCAAAACTTCCCATGCTTTAGCACGGGCGTTTGGTCCTTGAACCGCGATCAAGCCATAAGAATTTGCACCGTCGCGACGTTGGGTGATGGTGATGCCAGAATTGGTGGCTGCATTGTGCGCATTCATCCATGCCACATCTTTTTCTGCAGTACCCGCATTAACGACCAAGCGGAACCAGCTTTCGTTCATGAAGTAAATGATCAAATCGTCGATCACAGTGCCCTCAGGTTTCAGCATGGCTGAATACAGAGCTTTACCGGAAACTTGTAATTTATCGACATTATTCGCAACCAGACCACGCAAGAAGCTGCGGACGTTCTCGCCTTTGAGATCAACTACGCACATATGGGACACATCGAACATACCGACATCAGTACGCACCGCATGATGTTCTTCGATTTGGGAACCGTAGTTAACTGGCATATCCCAGCCACCAAAATCAACCATCTTCGCGCCGGCTGCACGGTGTGCTGCGTTTAAGGGAGTTACTTTAAGAGTTGCTTGTGTCATGTGAGAGCCTCAGTACCAAGTTTGGACAGAAAAAAGGGACGAAAAAAAACATACGATTTGGTGACTTCTTCGTATGTAATTGGTTATCTCTAAAATTCGATTTTGGGAATGCAATGCTAGGGGCAAAACGCAGCAATACGTCGGTATTGCGAGTAGTTGCAACAACGCAGTGCGCCCCATAATCGGATTATAGAGGTGACCATACAATCGTTACCCCTCTGTCCTGGTACCTGAGAGATTACGGGAATCATATATAAGCTGATATACGCTGATTCTCGTCGCACCTTCGGTGGGTAGTTCAATGCAAAAAATTTATCGCACTGCTACCGCTCTCCAGAGTAGGGGAGTTTTCACACCACCCCGCTGATCGGTCCTTTTGCCTGAGAGTTTGTTGGGTATTAGCCCCTTCGGCGGCGATGTACTCTGTGAGTCAGCGCTCTCTCCCGATCAAGTGCCGCGATTATAACCCGAAACATCTGGGTGATTTCCTACCGCAGCACTTTTTTTCACATTTTATTGAGTAATAAAGTGTCAATTGTCTTATGCAAATTAGCGTTCAAAAGTCACTTATTGAAATCAATTTCAATTAACAAAACTACTCTTGCACTCGCTCTGGTTTTGCAGCGAGGCTTTCGGCGGTGTGATTCGCTGCCGCGCTTCCCACGGCCAAAATCGGCTGACGCGGTGGCTCGCCCCACATGCCTTTACCCCTTGCATAATAGGCATGCAAATAACCCCAATAGACTAGTCCATCGCCACTACGAGGATCCAGTAAATAGAAACCCAAACGCCCCAATGATTGATTCAAAGGCACATATAGCGCTTTGTCTAAAGTCGCTTTGGTCCAAGTATAGCCCGCACGTTTCTCGGGAACTTGCTCTTTCCACTGCCCTTTGATTTGTGCCGTAAAAATCCCCTGAAAAGTATCCTTCGCGATATTGCGTTCAGTTTCGTGGAAATACATCAAAGCCTGATCTTTAGGTCGTGCAGATCCTGGCAGTACTTTCAAGCCATGTGCCTCCAAAATCGGACGCAATCTCTCGGCATAAGCAGGATCGACCAGATAGCCTTGCGGCACGCGGATTTCATCGACCGCTTTAAAAGCGACATAGGCAGGCAATTCCATCTTGGTACGTGATTTTTCACCGATAATTTGACCATTGGCGTCTTTAATCGGATCAACCACGTCAAAACTATAAGTCTCCGCCAGAGTCATTTCAGTGCGCAAAGGCAGCCGCGCATCGTTGTTTTTCCATTGATCTGCCCAGCGTGCTTTTGCAGCAATTTGCTCACGTTTAACTCGCTCTTTGTTCGCCGCTAACCAACGCAACAATTCCACGACATATAAACGATTATCTTCAATACGCTCTTTAAAGCTACGATATACGTAGGTCTCAACCAGAACACCCAAAGCATATTGCAGTGTCGGGTAATTACTGACTAAATTAGGCGTAGAAAATGCAGATTCCCAACCGTCAATCTGTTTCTCTTTGTTATAGCGAAAATTACCATAGTCATAAGTCGGCATACCACGCGGTAGCATGGTCGCGCGGACATCGGTCAACATCTTACGATTAAGTTCTTGCAATGGTGCATCACCACCCGTCGCCCAAGCGGGCTCATAGGTAATATGAAAGCCGTGATAACTACCATTCGTCGTATGTAAATCAAACACTGCTGCGGGTTGAAAATCTTGATACATCGCCAGCATCCAACGGGTATTTGCGGCTGCCGCTTTCATCATGTCACGGTTCAAATCTATCCCAAACGCATTTTCACGCGGCCCTACGCCCCCCGCCGGATTGGGCTGATGGCGACGATTTAATGGATCTTGAGCATCCGCACCGTCCGCGTTATAAGTTGGCAGCGTCACGATTTCTATCGCCTGACGGATTTCTGGATATTTGCCTTGCACTAATTCGCGCAAGATAATTTGCATTGCATCCTTTCCCTCGACTTCACCTGCGTGAATACCCGCATTAATATACACGCGCAAAGGATCTTTACCGGTAGACGCAAGACGCCAGGCATTAAGAGGCTGACCAGTTTCTGTGTTACGTGGCCCAGTTTTTGGATGATATGAACTTAATGATTTGTCTTTTTTTTGTAAGGCCGCCATGAACTGTGCGACATCAGCAACCGTGCTGGTCGTCTGATAATTATTCTGCTCAAAACGTGCTTGCGGCCAGGTGTCAGCTTTAGATTTGTCATTTGCTTGTGCTGTAGAAGCAAAGGTGATGAACACACTTAAAGCTAATATTGATTTTCTTATAGGTTTCATTTTTATTCTTTTAAGATTTGACTAAGGGCAGTTTAAGTAAACAAGTAAATTACTTACACGGACTACCTACATTCATATAAAAAAACGACCTGAGCAAAGCATCACCCAAGTCGTTTTTAATCGTGCATTGAAATTGCTTTCCGCAGAAATTATTTGCTACCGTTACGTTGCTTCCATGCCTCGAGATATTTCGCGGCCTTAGGATTTTTCTCATCCCACTTTGGCGCATCTTTACTATTAGCGATATGTTCAATGGCGACAGCAACGGCACGATCAACTTTTGCCATATTCTCGTAGTCGATCTTATTCGCTTCATCGCCTAAACCATGGTAATCAGGAAAACCATAAGCCACACTAATCGTATGCGCAGGAATACCTTGATCAGCCAAGGCCTGATTATCACTAGCACCAAAATATTTATCGCTATTGACAGGATGCTTCCAGACATTGATACCTGTCTTATCACCTGACTGTTTAATAATCGCGCCGACTTCGGAGAAATCAAAGCCTGTCACACCCACTGATGCGACTTGAGCGCCTTCTGAATCATCGGTACGACCGACTTGCTCAATATTGATACCAGCAACTGTCTTTTCTATAGGGAAAATTGGATTTTTACCGTAATAACGAGAACCGACCAAACCTTTTTCTTCACCAAAGAAAGTCATAAAAACGATACTGCGCTTTGGACGCTCTTTCATACCTGCAAAAGCTTTCGCTAATTCGATTACTGAAACCGTACCACTTGCATCATCATTGGCACCGTTAAAAATCTTATCCCCTTCAGCATTCACTTTGATGCCTATGTGATCGTAGTGTGCAGTCACTAGCACATAGGTATCCTTCAACGCCGGATCAGAACCACGCAATACGCCGATCACATTACGTACTATCGTTGGCGATGTCGGCTCAGCTTCAGGTGTCGGCGCAGGCGCTGCAGAACGGCGACGTGGTAAATCTTTTTTCAGCACATTCCAATCAGCGGTCTGAAAATAGCCATCATTCCCGGCTGGCTCCAAGCCGATGACACGAAATTGTGCGGCGATGTATTCCGCGGCCAAATCCAAACCACGTGAAGGCGTATCGCGTCCTTCTAATAAATCAGAAGCAAGAAATGTCAAATGCCCACGCATAGATTCTGCAGAAATACGTTCCACTGTCGCTTGCATAGCTGGACTCAGTTTCGCAGCGGCACTTGGTGCTTTTTGCGCAAACGTCGGAAAAGTAAGTAAGCTACCGGAGATTAATAAAGCGGATGCAAATAGTTGTAAGCGTGGCGTAAAGTTCATACCTGTCCCATTAGAAATTATCACTACAAAATTATTTTAAAAATGAATGGCCGCATAAAGTCGATTGTTTTTGCATTGCAATCGTAAAATCCTTGCCTTTCACTTCAACCAAGCTCTGAGTCTACTTTGCAAAATAAGTTCCCAAAATAGACATGACTTTAATATATGGTGAAGCTCACACCTGCATTTACATTTAGGATTTACGCAAAATTGCGCTGGCTAGGCGTAGAACCGAAGACAGTGCAATTGCACGGCGAGGCGAACACAACAACGCCAGCGTCTGATTTGCGCATGTCCTAACATTATTCAGATGCCATCCAAGCCTTTAAACCATTAACCCAAATGGGTGCCTGCAATTTGTAATTAACTCGCAATACAGCGGCACGTTGATACAGCGATTCGAAATCGACTTCAGGCGCGCTTTTAAAGCCTATGGCTACGACATTAGCGTCATGCACTTCCGGCAACCAAACCACCACCTCGAAGCAGGCTTGCATAGCCGCGATGTTTTTGGCGCGCTGCTGTTCGTTTGCGAATAAGTTGACCGTCAACATGCCTTCATCACTTAAGCAATCGGCGCAAGCTTGATAGAACTCAGGACTATCTAACACCGGACCTTCCGCCTCTGCGTCATATAAGTCCACCTGTATCACGTCTATCTTGCCACGACGAGTGGGATTACGCACAAAATCAAATGCATCCATCTCAATGACGCGCAGGCGCTCATCATCTTCGGGCAATTTAAATTGTTCACGGCACATCGCAATCACTTTAGGATTTAGATCGACTGCGGTTACCAAGGCATCAGGAAAATACCGGTAACAGAATTTGGTTAAAGCAGCGGCGCCCAATCCAAGCTGCACAATGTGCCCCGGCTGCATATTAAATAGCATCCACAAATTCATTTGCTGCACATACTCCAGCTCAATCTGATCTGGTACCGCTAGCCGCATAGAACCTTGTATAGGTGCGCAACTGACATCACTATTTACTGCGCTTGCCAAGTGTAAGGAGCGCACACCACGAAATTCGGAAACAAATACATCGGGATGATAAGGTACGGCAATAACCGTTTGAGTATTTCTTTTCGCCATTGCTTACTTTGCGGTTGGAGCATGAGTACGCCAAGCACATTCATGAGCATGGTCATTGACCATACCTATAGCCTGCATATAAGCGTAGATAATAGTAGAGCCAACAAATTTGAAGCCACGTTTTTTCAAATCCTTGGAAATTTGATCCGATAATTCTGTCGTGATAATTCGTTCGCCATGATTGACAATTGGGCGACCATTAACGTGCGCCCACAAATAGCTATCGAGACTGCCGAATTCCTTGCATAGATTCAAATACGATTTAGCATTCGTGATCGTTGCTTGTATCTTCAAACGATTGCGGATAATGCCAGGGTTTTGCATTAAAGCTTGCACTTTGTCTTCATCGTATTGCGAAATTTTTTGCGCATCCCAATGATCAAATGCGAGACGATAGTTCTCGCGCTTATTCAATACGGTTTCCCAACTTAATCCTGCTTGCGCACCTTCCAGATTCAACATCTCAAACAAACGTAAATCCTCATGACAAGGCACGCCCCATTCATGGTCGTGATAATGCAGGTATAAGGGATTGGCGGGATTAGCCCAAGAACAACGCGTTTTTGTCATATTTTCCTAGCAGTTAATCGAGGTCAATTTCAATACTGAATTGATTATTTTTTTAAACACCAAACAATACCATTGCATAAAACATGGATTATACTGCCCTGAGACGGCGCGTTCTACTAAAGCACAACAAGATCCCAAGAAGCTAATTGGATTTAAAATTGAAAGCGCGCATACAAAAGAAAATGAATACAGGTAAAGACGATGAAATACAATCTCAAAAAAACTGCCTCGACCTTCAGCACATTATTACTAAGCGGATTATTCGCTAGCCTATTAAGTAGTTGCGGTGGCGGTGGCGGTAGCAACTCTTCCAGCACGAGTCTATGCGCGAGCAATAGTGCACTTTGCTCGGTGGCAGGCAACGGCAATAATAATGGAAATACTAGTGGTACGAATACGGGATCCAATAGCGGAAGCAATATAGGCGCACCTTCAGTCTATGCCAATATTTGCACTGCATCTGTCGAAAAAAGTTGGGTACGCGCGCATTTGAATGACGTCTATCTTTGGTACAAACAAATTGTCGACGTCGCACCAACCAGCTACAGTACGCCACAGTTATATTTCGATGCACTGCTGGTCAAACAAAATGATCGCTTCAGCTTTACCGCACCCAAAGACGAAATCGATGGCTACTTCGAGGCAGGAGAAGACCTTGGTTTTGGCTATAAATTGGTGAATCAAAATAACCAGTTGCGCGTCAGCTACGTACAACCAAACTCTCCGGCTGATTTACAACAAATCAAGCGTGGTGCACAAATCGTAGGTCTGAATGGCACACCCATAGGTCAACTCAGCTATGACGCCCAAGTTGCTGCACTCTACCCTAGCAGTTCTCAAACTACGACCCGGTTTGAAATCAAAGATGTCGGTGTCAGCACTACCCGCATTGTAGATTTGAAGGCAACAACCGTTACTACGCAACCGGTTTTACAAAGCAAAATTATTACTACGCCTGAAAATCGCCGCTTAGGCTACATCGTGTTTACCGATCACATAGCCACGGCCTCTGATCCCTTGGTCAATAGTTTGCGTGATTTCAAACAACAAGGGATTGATGACTTAGTGATCGACTTACGTTACAACGGCGGCGGTTATATTTATATCGCCAATGAGGTCGCATCGATGATTGCAGGCGCTAAGGCACAAGGTCGCGTCTTTGAACAATTGCAATACAATGACAAGCATGCAGATTGGACGGCCGATAGTAAATTCCTATTTACTAGCAGGTCTCGCTCCGGACAAGACTTACCGCAACTGAATTTGTCGCGCGTCTTTGTATTAACCACCGCCCGTACTTGCTCAGCCAGCGAGTCTATCATCAACGGACTGTCACCTTTTGTACAAGTAATTACCATAGGCGGGACCACCTGTGGCAAACCCTACGGTTTTACTCAAACCGACAACTGCGGTACGGCCTATTTTGCTATTGAATTTGATGGCGTAAATGATGCAGGCAAAGGCGGTTATGTCAACGGCTTCGCGCCTAGTTGCCCAGCCACCGATGATCTTGAACACGAATTGGGCACCTTAAGTGAACGTCTGTTAGCCAATGCCGCGAGCTATAGCAAATCTGGCACCTGCGCGCCAAGTGGCATTGCTGTTCCCGCAGCGCCCTTCCAAGTCAATGGCAACATCATCGATCCGGATCCTCAGCCTTGGAGAAATAATCGCATACGCAAGTAAGTCTTGTTCAGTCGACTATTGCACACAAAGGCCCGGTTTGAACATCCGGGCTTTTTTTGTGGATTAATTCTTAAATTTATTTTGAAATAGCGTGTAAGTTTTTTCAGATAAGTTCGACTAATGTGCAATCACAACTTTCTGGCGAAACTAATAATGCAAGCCCTTACCCCTACCCCATTTTTGCGAGTCTGCCTTAGCTTGCTGCTCTGCTTAACTTTATATCCGTTTCTCAATTTCCCAGCTTACGCACAACAAGCTAAAGCGAGTCCCAAACTGACACTTAGTGGGACAGACTATTTAGGTCGAAAAATAGATTTGCGTGACTATGCAGGTAAAACCATACTTGTCAGTTTTTACAGCGGAGGATGCACGGTCTGCGCCAGAGACTTGAAGCTAATGCGTGAGTTTTTTCGCGATAATTCGGCTAAGAATTTCGTTTTGATTGGTATTAATATTGATAAGAGCAAAGCTGATTTTGAGATGTACACCAAAATAGTCGCGGCAAGCGTTCCCAAGAATCAACAATTCCCTCTCATCTGGCGCGGCAGTACTGAGACTCTCGATGGTTTTGGTAGCATCAACAGCGACCCCAGTCATTTTGTTATTACCGCCAACGGGCAAATCAGTTTGAAACGTGAAGGTACCTTCAAATCCGAAGATTGGGATAATTTATGGGAAATTTTACATCCATAAATCATCTGCAAACTAAAAGCAAACATCCATAAAAAAACGCACTATCAAAGTGCGTTCTTGTTTGAAACGAATTTGGGACGAATCTGAAACCAAGCGTGGCTACTTTACACCACGATAGTTTGATGCTCATCGCCTTCACGAGCGCGGATAGACCCAATCTTAAATACCGTCTCGCCAGCTGCGGCCAATTGCGCCATCGCCGCATCTGCTTGATCTGCCGCCATAATCACGACCATACCGATACCGCAGTTAAACACACGGTGCATCTCCGCATCAGCTACGCCACCATGTTGCTGCAACCATTTGAACAATGGTGGCATTTCCCAAGATTTACTATCCAAGATCGCTGTCAGTTTATCGCCCAATACGCGTGGTACGTTTTCTACCAAGCCACCACCTGTGATGTGCGCCATGCCTTTGACTTCCATGCTCGCCATCAAGGCCAGTAAAGGTTTAACGTAAATACGGGTTGGTGCAATCAGGGCATCTGCCAAACTACGACCATGGAAATCTGCATTCAAATCAGGATTCGCAACTTCAATGATTTTGCGTACTAAAGAAAAACCATTGGAATGAATACCGGAAGAAGCCAAGCCTAGGATCACATCGCCTGGTACGATTTTGCTACCATCGATAATCTTTGATTTTTCTACTGCGCCAACTGCAAAACCAGCCAAATCGTATTCACCTTCAGGATACATAGAAGGCATTTCAGCTGTTTCTCCACCGATCAAAGCACAACCCGCTTGTTCGCAGCCAAATGCGATGCCTTTGATCACATCAGTCGCCGTTGCCACATCCAATTTGCCGCAAGCAAAATAATCGAGGAAGAACAAAGGTTCAGCGCCCTGCACCAAAATGTCATTGACGCTCATAGCGACCAGATCAATGCCAACCGTATCGTGGCGATTCAAGTGAAAAGCCAATTTCAGCTTGGTACCAACGCCATCCGTACCAGAAACCAACACTGGCTCTTTGTATTTTTTACTGACTTCAAACATCGCGCCGAAGCCACCAATGCCAGCCATCACACCTTCACGCATGGTGCGTTTTGCGTATGGTTTGATTGCATCGACCAGCGCGTCGCCAGCAACCATATCGACACCAGCGTCGGCATAAGAAAGAGAAACAGGAGTATTTGTGCTCATAGGATATTCGTCAGTAGGGGCTTGAGGCGGTAAAATAGCGGAATTGCCAGAAACTAGGATGTTCAAAATGCTTATTTCAGCTCAGTCTTTACTTAGACTCACGAAAAAAACGATTTTCAGCACATCCAAAACCGCTATTTTAACAAATTGACCTAGGTTTTACCTAGTTTTTAGGCAAACTAGCGGTTTCAACATTTGATTAACCAAGAAAAGACTATGCCCTTTAATCTGACCAGCAATCAAAAGCAAACCATCACCTGGTTGAGCGTCGCTTTCGCTTTTATTCTTTTGCTATCTTTACTTGGCCCGATTTTGATGCCATTTATTGTGGCAGCCATCTTGGCGTATGTTCTCAATCCTTGGCTAGACAAGCTGTGTAAGCTGAAAATAAAAGGGATACATCTGCCTCGCCCAATCGCTGCCACCCTAATGATCCTATTAGTAGTAGCCTGTATCTTGGCGATCGTTTTGATCATGGTGCCAATTTTGCAAAAGCAAATTCCGCTACTACATAATCAAATTCCCCAGTTTCTAGATCGTTTCAATACCATGCTTGGGCCTATCCTGCGTGACTTTGGTATCCAAGCCAATATTGATAGTGAAGGCATTAAAGCGATTATCAGTGATCATTTGGCAAGTAGCGGCGATGTCATCGGTAAAGCCGTGCTCTCTTCTATCCGAGTTGGCGGTACCGCCGTGCTAGGGATGTTAGCGAACTTTATTTTGATCCCTATCGTCTTGTTTTATTTGTTAGTTGACTGGCATGCGCTCATTGGACGCCTGCGCAACTTCATCCCTCGTCGCTGGTTAAAACAAACGCAAACCTGGTTTAAAGAAGTGGATGAATTGCTCGCACAATACTTACGCGGTCAAATCATGGTGATGGTGATTTTGGCGATCTATTACACCTTAGGTCTGACCATCGCTGGTTTTGATCTGGCTCTGCCAGTCGGTATTTTGACTGGCTTGCTGGTGTTCATTCCTTACCTCGGTTATGGTTTAGGGCTATTTTTGGCCTTGGTCAGTGCGGTACTCCAATTTAATGATTTACATGGTTTAATTGCGGTCGCTATCGTTTATGGCGTTGGTCAAGCCTTAGAATCTTTTATTTTGACGCCGAAACTTGTGGGTGAACGTATTGGATTGCATCCATTGACGGTGATCTTTGCCTTGATGGCATTTGGTCAGTTATTTGGTTTCATCGGTATTTTGGTCGCCTTGCCAGCCTCTGCGGTCATTTCGGTCGCAGCAAAGAATTTACGACTTTCCTATTTAAATAGTTCCTTTTATCGTCAATCATAATTCATCCCCCGATGAATGATACGAAATTGGTTTTTTGACGATATTCATGACCATGAGACAGCTTTTACTTGATCTGGATGCGGAGAGCCTTCCGTCTCTAGATACATTTGTAGTAGGACAAAACGCGGAACTGGCGCAGATTTTATGCCTATTCTCAGAGCGCATCGCCAGTCAGTATGGCGAGCGCTCCGTGTATTTATGGGGTGAGGCAGGCGCCGGTAAAACGCATCTACTGCACGCCATTGCACAAACGCCCAACACTCGCTACATCAATGCCGACGCGCCTGAGGAGCAATTTTGGTATAGCCCAGAAGTCGACCTCTATCTGCTCGATGACTGCGATCAATTGTCCGCTGCGGCACAGATTGACGCATTTGCGCTGTTCAACGAAGCGCGTGCCAATGGCGCATTTTTTGTCGCGTCAGGCAATCATCCACCGATGATTTTGAATGTGCGTGACGATCTGCGTACCCGCCTCGGTTGGGGCTTAATTTATCAAGTGATCGGTTTATCAGACGAAGACAAAATTGACGCATTAGAACGCGCGGCACAGGCAAAAGGCATAGGATTAGCACAAGGCGTGTTACCCTATCTAATTACACACTACCGCCGCGATATGCGCTCTTTGACCTCGATGCTGGGCGAACTTGATCACTATTCGCTGGAAACCAAGCGCCCGATTACACTCCCCTTACTGCGTGAATTATTACAAAGAGATCATGCAGAATAAGTTTTCTACTTGCCTGCATATTGAACATTTTGAACTTGCATATGAATAAACAAGCTACGCAAAACATCGCGCTATTTGATCTTGACCACACCTTATTGCCGATTGACTCCGATTACGAATGGGGTCAATTTCTATGCCGCATAGGGGCAGTTGACGCGGGAGAGTTTGGTCGTCGTAATGCGGAATTTTTCGATCAATATCAGGCAGGCACTTTAGATCCAGTCGAATATTTAGAATTTGCACTGGGCACTTTGGCACGATTTCCACGCCAGCAGTTAAATGACTACCACGCGCAATTTATGCAAGAAGTGATTAGCCCTGCCCTCTTGCCAGCCGCGCATGACTTAATCAAACAACATCAAGATCAAAACGATTTAATCGCCATCATCACGGCCACCAATCGTTTCGTGACACAACCAATTGCTCAAGCCTTGGGTGTTGAACATTTGTTGGCAGCAGAACCACATTTAGACGAACAAGGCAATTTGACTGGTAAACTGCGCGGTGTACCGACCTCAGGACCCGGCAAAGTCACGCATTTACATGCATGGCTGGCGCAACAAGGCAAGCAACTGAGTGATTTTACTAAGAGTTATTTTTACAGCGATTCACAAAACGATATTCCATTGCTCTCTATCGTGACTCACCCAATAGCGACCAATCCGAATAAACTACTAAAAGCCCATGCACAAGCACACGGCTGGCCGACCTTACAATTATTTGAGCTACACAACCAAGCATAAAAAGCATGATTAAGAAATTTATCCGCAAAATCTTAGGCGTTAAGAATCCTGACGACACCATCGATCAAGGCAAAGCGAGCGCAAAGAAAAACAAGCCAAAAGTCTTGACTGCGAAAGAACACGGCATCGATCCTGAATTAGTATCGAATAACGCCATTCGTGTAACGCAAACCTTGCAAGACAATGGCTTTAAAGCCTTTATCGTCGGCGGTGCAGTACGTGATTTGTTACTCGGTGTAAAGCCTAAAGATTTCGACGTCGCTACCAATGCAACACCAGAACAGGTCAAACGCTTATTCCGCCGTGCCTTTATCATTGGTCGACGTTTCCAGATCGTGCATGTGATGTTCGGGCAAGACTTAATTGAAGTCACGACTTTCCGTGGCGCTGCCAAGCACGAAGCGCCTAAAGATGAACATGGCCGCGTCTTGCGCGACAACACTTTCGGTGAGCAACATGAAGATGCAGTAAGACGCGACTTCACCATCAATGCCATGTATTACGATCCTGCCAGTCAAACCGTGCTTGATTACCACGGCGGTATTGCTGATATTCGTAAAAAAACTTTGCGCATTATTGGTGTACCTGAATTGCGCTACCGTGAAGATCCTATTCGCATGTTGCGCGTGGTCCGCTTCGCCGCCAAACTCAAATTCACCATCGATGCCGAAACCCGCGCACCGATCAAAGTGATGGCGGCTTTAATCAATAATGTGCCGAGCGCGCGCGTGTTTGATGAAATGCTCAAGCTTTTGATGAGCGGACATGCGATGGCATGCTTACAGCAGTTACGCAAAGAAGGCCTGCATCACGGCTTAATGCCGCTACTCGATGTGGTGCTTGAACAACCTTTAGGCGAACGCTTTGTCACCTTGGCTTTGGCCAATACTGATGAGCGTGTACAACAAGGTAAAACAGTTTCTCCCGGATTTTTATTTGCCTCCTTGCTATGGCATCAAGTGGTAGAGAAATGGGAAGCCTACAAAGTCTCTGGTGAATTGCCTATTCCCGCTTTGCATTTAGCCGCCGATGACGTACTAAATACCCAAACCGATGCGCTTGCCTTGCAACGAAAAATCGGCACCGACATGCGTGATATTTGGGCGATGCAACCGCGCTTTGAAAAGCGCATAGGCAAAGCGCCGTACAAGCTCTTAGAAAACAATCGTCTGCGCGCTGGTTACGATTTCTTATTGCTGCGTTGTGCATCAGGTGAAATCGATGCCGAACTCGGCGAATGGTGGACCGACTTTATCAATGGCGATGAACAAGACCGCGTGCGCTTATTGAGCATCAAACCAAAAGCAAAAACCGCGGAAAGTGCACCAGCCAAAAAACGCCGCCCACGTCGTAGCCCTAACCGCAATACCAGCAGCAAACCTAAAGCGGATTCTGCAGAATAACGCCATGGCGATCAGTGCTTACATAGGTATCGGTGCCAATCTCGGCGATGCACGTGCGATGGTCGAGTACGCACTTGAAAAGCTACGCAGTTTGCCGCAAACGCAATTCAAGCAAGCTTCATCGCTGTTTATCACCGCTCCAATAGATTCCAGCGGTGATGACTACATCAATGCCGTAGCTGCGATAGAAACCGATTTGGATGCGCAGGTTTTGCTAGAACATTTGCAAGCATTAGAACTCGCCTGTGGTCGCGAACGTCCGTATCGCAACGCGCCACGCACCTTGGATCTCGATTTGCTACTGTTTGGTCAGCAATCCATCAATACCGAACACTTGACCGTGCCACATCCGCGCATGACGGAACGTGCCTTCGTCTTGATTCCCTTGTTGCAGCTTGATCCTTTTATCAAAATTCCCGGCAAAGGTGTGGCGCATGAATTCGCGCCGGACGTTGCGGATCAAGGCATCAGTAAGCTGTAGACCCAAACTTTAAGCGCAAGCAAGAACCGCTATGCAAATCCCCGTCATCGTTCAAACCACCGGACTCTTAATACTGTCAAACGTCTTCATGACTTTTGCCTGGTACGGACATCTCAAAAATCTCAACAGTAAAGCATGGTACGTCGCTGCCTTTATCAGTTGGGGTATCGCCCTTTTTGAATATTTACTCCAGGTGCCAGCGAATCGTATCGGTTACACTCAATACAGTTTGGCGCAACTCAAAATTCTGCAAGAGGTATTAACATTGCTAGTCTTCGTGCCGTTTTCGATGATTTATATGAATCAGCCGTTTAAGTTAGACTATGTATGGGCGGGGTTATGTTTAGTGGGCGCCGTGTATTTTATTTTTAGAAGTTAGGCTTCAAAGTCAATCAACTTCACAGCAAAGGAAACATCGTGGCTGAATACTTACAAGACCGCAAGGCGGTCACCATCACGACACTCAATACCCTGCGTGAGCAAGGTGAAAAAATCACCATGCTGACCTGCTATGACGCCAGCTTTGCGGCCATGATGGATAGATGTGGTGTCGAGGTTTTATTAATCGGTGATTCACTCGGCATGGTGTGTCAAGGACACAGCTCCACCCTGCCCGTCACGAACGCCGATGTCGCCTATCACACCGCCAGCGTAGTACGCGGCAATGACAAAGCTTTCGTGGTCGCAGATATGCCGTTTGGCACCTATCCAACACCAGAAACCGCTTTTGCCAACGCAGTACAACTAATCCAAGCCGGCGCGCAAATGGTCAAAGTTGAAGGCGGCGCATGGATTGCCCCTATCATCAAATTCCTGAACGAACGCTCCATCCCAGTCTGCGCCCATCTTGGTCTTACGCCCCAATCGGTACACCAATTGGGTGGCTACAAAGTACAAGGCAAAACCATCGCCGCTGCCGACTTACTCAAAGCCGACGCCCAATTATTGCAAGAAGCTGGCGCAGCTTTATTGGTCTTAGAAGCGATCCCAGCCGGTCTAGCAAGAGAAGTGACTGACTTATTACACATCCCCACCATAGGCATAGGCGCGGGTCCCGATTGCTCTGGTCAAGTCTTAGTCATGCACGATTTGCTCGGCGTTTTTCCAGGCCGTAAAGCACGTTTTGTGAAGAATTTTATGGAAGGTCAAACGAATATTGATGCTGCGATTAAGGCTTATGTGGCGGCGGTGAAGGATAAGAGTTTTCCTGCGCCTGAGCATTGCTTTTAAATAAACGCATTAAAAATTAGCTCGTAAAATGATGAAGGCTGCACTCTGGTGACGCCTTCTTCATTTTGAAGCAGCGAGACATAGCAAGTTCATGGCAACAGAATCTCCAACTAGAAAAATGCGCTTAAAACAAGCATTTTTTTGATTGTTACTCATCAAGTAATATGACCCCATACACCAATGAAAATTCTGGGTACAATATCTGCTCTTCAACACATGGGGGTAAGGCAATACAACGTGCCCTCCTAAAATGGACATATTGATTATCCTTGGTTTAATTCTGGTCAATGGCTTGTTTGCCATGTCAGAAATCGCGGTAGTTTCTTCGAAACGAATCCGATTACAGAAACTTTCAGATAATGGCAGCCGTGGCGCAAAAGCGGCTCTAGAACTCTCCGACAGTCCAAGTCGTTTTCTATCCACAATACAGGTAGGCATTACCCTCATCGGCATTTTTAATGGTGCGTTTGGTGAAGCTTCATTGGTTGCGCAACTCATGCCAAAATTCGAACACCTGCCGATCATCGGACAATTTGCGAGGGAAGTAGCCTTAGTGATTGTGGTGGTGGGCATTACGTTTTCCTCTTTGATTTTGGGGGAGCTTTTGCCGAAGCGAATTGCCATGCAATATCCAGAAACAGTCGCTTCACTGATCGCATCTCCAATGCAATGGTTGTCACGCATGATGGGGCCATTTGTCAAAATCTTGACCATCACAACAGAAGCCTTGCTACGCTTGATGGGATTACACCAACCCAAAAATAATGCGGTCACCGAAGAAGAAATTACTGGCATGCTGAAAGAAGGAACGGATGCCGGCCTGTTTGAAAAAACTGAACATGAAATTGTTTCACGCGCACTGCGCCTTGACGATCAACGCGTCGCGGCCCTCATGACGCCGCGTATGGATATTGATTTCATTGATATCGAAGAATCGCTTGACTATAACTTGGCGAAAATTGCCGCTAGCCCATACAGCCGTTTTCCGGTTTGCAAGGGCGATCTGTCAAATGTCATCGGCATCATTCATGGCGGGCACCTGTTCGATCAGGCGATCAAAAAACATTCAATAGCCGATGTCGATATTGCCGAGGCAGTCACGCCTCCGCTCTTCATACCAGAATCCTTAAGTGCCATGCAGTTACTCGAAACATTCAAAAAAAATCGCGCAGAGTTAGCTTTAGTCATTAATGAATATGGTGAAATTGAAGGTATCGTCACCTTAAGCGATGTACTTGGTGCCTTAGTCGGTGATGTCGCTGCGATCGACAACAATCCAGAATCTGACTCTGTACAGCGTGAAGATGGGTCTTGGTTGATTGACGGTGGCATTTCATTTGACCGCTTTCGGGAAATTCTCGATACAGAAGTTAGATTTCCAGAAGAATCGTCCGGGTCCTATCATACCTTGGCTGGCTTCGTTTTAACTCACTTTGGCTACATACCCAAGTCATCGGAGTATTTCGAATGGTCAGGATTCCGTATCGAGGTTGTTGATCTGGATAAGAACCGTATTGATCGTTTATTGGTCTCAGAAGTAATTACGCCAGAATAGAAATTTTTACCGTCTTAGATTCTACTAATATTCAAAAAATCCTCTGGAATTTTCCATGCAAACTTCTCAGCAAGACCACATCACCGTCGCCCTAGCCCAAATCGCTCCAGTCTGGCTCAACCGCATCGCCACCACCGCCAAGATCGTCGACTACATACAGCAAGCGGCAAAGCAAGGAGCGCGACTGGTTTGTTTTGGGGAAACCTTATTACCTGGCTATCCATTCTGGTTGGATCTGACCGACGGTGCACGTTTTAATGACGATATACAAAAAGATTTGCATGCCTATTACGTACAGCAAGGCGTTGATATTGAAGCGGGTGATTTGGATAGTATTTGTGCCGCGGCTAAGGCACATCAGATTGCGGTCATGCTCGGTTGTTTGGAGCGCCCGAAAGACAGGACCGGTTACAGCGTATATTGCTCTTGCGTTTACATCGGTGCGGATGGTGTGATTGGATCGGTGCATCGCAAACTCATGCCGACCTACGAAGAGCGTCTGACCTGGGCGGCAGGTGACGGCCATGGTTTGCGTACCCATGCGCTCGATGGGTTTACCGTCGGTGGTTTGAATTGTTGGGAAAACTGGATGCCTTTATCGCGTGCTGCTTTGTATGCGCAAGGCGAAGATTTGCATGTGGGGATTTGGCCTGGCAATTTGCGTAATACCGAGGACTTAACGCGCTTCATTGCGAAAGAAGGCCGCAGTTTTAGTATTGCGGTGTCCGGTTTAATGCGCAAACAAGATATTCCTGCCGACACACCGCATCTCGATAAAATTCTGGCACGTTGTCCAGACATATTAGCGAATGGCGGCTCTTGCATCGCTGCACCGGATGGTAGCTGGATCGTCGAACCTGTGATTGATCAGGAATGCTTGCTGATCGCTACGCTGGATAGAAATCAAGTTCGACGTGAACGTCAAAATTTTGATGTGACCGGACATTATTCTCGCCCTGATGTTACGCGCTTGGTGGTGAATCGCCAGCGTCAAAATTTGGCGAGTTTTGAGGATCGCGAGTTCAATTTTGAAGTGCAAGCGTATTTTTGAAGAATACCTGATTGGGTGTCAGGTATCCTAGTCTTTTT
>NZ_JBXARG010000034.1:0-27867 GCF_058808015.1 Undibacterium sp. GW821-FHT11H02
CACAAATGCTATCGCATCTTGCCCTCATCAACCGGTACCGTTCATAAATTGCACTTCATCCTAGAATTCGCCTTTATATAGTAAAATTTTTCTTTTATCTCAATTGGCTTACTTACTTAGTTAGCTTACTTCATAACGCACGTCACTCACGCCATCTTATGCAAAATTCCCCCAATATCTATCTAATCGCAGGAGCAAGTTTGACGACCCTTGCCGCGCTCTTGCATTTTGCTTGCATCTTGTTTGGTGCACCTTTATATCGCATACTCGGTGCCGGTGATGCAATCGCTAGGATGGCGGAGCGCGGACATGCCTATCCCCATTTGATGGCATTGTTGGTCGGCACTGCTCTCTTAGTCTGTGCGGCTTATGCTTTGTCGGCAGCCGGGGTGATAATACATCTGCCGTTCTTACCTTGGGTACTGTGTGGAATGATCGCGGTATTTGTTTTGCGTGGCGTGACTTTTCCATGGTTGATGCCATTCTTTCCTGGTAATAGCATGGTATTTTGGATCATCAGCTCAGGTGTCTGCTTGTTGATCGGTGCATTGCATTTAATGGGCCTACTTCAAGTATGGAGTCAACTGGTATGAAAAACGATCGTGTAGCTGCCTTATTGCAGGATTTGAGTTTAGTTAATCAGCATAACCATGAGCTGGTGCAAGCCGTACGTCAATTAGTTTTGGGCTTGGGAAAAGAGGTGACAGAAGAGGTCAAGTATGGCGGTATACTTTTTTCTGGGTCGCAGGCATTTTGCGGTGTCTTTGCTTATACCAATCACATTTCTTTAGAGTTTGGCGATGGTGCGAATTTACCTGATGCTTATGGTTTTTTGGAAGGCAAAGGCAAGCAACGCCGTCACATCAAACTCCATACCTTAGTTGAAATAGAAACCCGAAAAGTGGCGCATTATGTGCAATTGGCATTTGCAAAAAAAGTAGGCGTATCAATGTAAAATAAAACACTCTCGCAATAACTCTATTGGTTCACTATAGAAAGCAAAGGCTCAGGATGCCCAATGCCATAACCTTGAGCGTAATCGACCCCCATCGTACTCAGTAAATCGACTATCGCCTGATTTTCCGCGAATTCGGCGATGGTTTTCAGGCCCATCACATGCCCAATATTATTGATCGCATCGACCATCGCTGCATCGACCGTGTCGGTGATGATGTCTTTGACGAAACAACCATCTATTTTTAGAAAATCGACTGGCAGATGTTTGAGATAGGCGAATGAGGACATGCCGCTGCCAAAATCATCTAAAGCAAACTGGCAACCTTTTTCTTTCAATGTCAGTATGAAGGCTCTCGCATTCAAGAGATTAGCGATGGCGGCGGTTTCGGTTATTTCGAAACAGATGCTGGCCGGCCGCGCTCCTGAAATATTTAGTTGTTCGCATATATATGCCAGCACTTTTTCATCATTTAGGCTGCCGCCTGACAGGTTGATAGAAAACAAGGCGTGTTCGGGCTGGTCTAATTGAGCGATATGAGCAAAGGCATTGCTGATCACCCAGCGGTCAATTTCTGGCATCAGTCCATAACGCTCGGCAGCCGGAATAAATGCCATAGGAGGGATGATTTTTCCCTCATGATCGATTAGTCTGAGTAAAATTTCTGCGTGTGCAGTGGATACTTGCGTCTGATGTAGTGGGACGATTTTTTGTACATACAGAGCCAAGCGGTTCTCGCTAAGCGCACTACAAATTTTGGTGTACCAATCGAGTTCACCACGTCGCTTGTTAATGGCATTGTCTTCTGATTGATACACATGAATGCGATTGCGTCCCAGGTCTTTTGCGGTGTAACAAGCCGAATCGGCGAACCGCAAAATCTCGTTGACACCTTGCTGTTCGGCCTTGATGCCACCAAAGTTGACTAAGCCTATGCTGACGCTGATAGGGAAGGTTTTATTGTCCCAGCTAAAGTGAAAATCACTGATGATATTGCGTAATTTTTCTGAAATTTGTAGCGCAATGTGGGGAGGGCAAGATTCTAGTAATACGCCGAATTCGTCACCACCTAAGCGCGCCAGAGTGTCATTGGCGCGCAGAGCCAGACGTAATAAGCTGGTGATTTGTCGCAGTAGTTCATCGCCCGCATTGTGGCCGCAAGTGTCATTGACGATTTTGAATTGATCCAAATCTAAGTAAGCCAGCGCGTGTTGCTGATCTTGTAGTACGGTACTTTGTACTGCCTTTTCCAGACGCCTTTCAAATTCGCGGCGATTGACTAAATCGGTAAGCGCGTCATGGGTTGCTTGGTAGGTCATTTCATCCGCCAGTCGCTTGGTTTCACTGACATCGTGGAAGACTAAGACCGCACCTATGATTTCATTATTTCTATCGTACATAGGTGCGCTGGAATCTTCGATGGAATAGGTTTTTCCATTACGACTGATTAATGCGCTTTGATGTGCGAGCCCGGACACTTGTCCTGTTCTTAAGGTGGTTTCTATCGGTGAGGCAGCGCTTAATTTGCTCTCTTCATTGATCAGTATCAGAACCATCGCGGCTGGCATGCCCAATGCTTCTGCACAAGTCCAGCCAGTTTTTCGTTCAGCGACCGGGTTGAGATAAGTGATATTGCCTAACTTGTCAGTGGTGATCACACCGTCGCCTATGGAGTTGAGAGTCACTTCCAGGCGTTGCTTTTCTTTGAATAATTCGGCCGCATGTATTTCGAGTTCGCGCTTGGCGCTTTCCATTTTTGCATAGGCGACGGCCAACAGATTTTCATTGTTTTTCAGGCGCGTTTCTACTTGGTGGCGTTCCAATGCCATTTGTATCGTGGCATGTAACTCTCGCTCTGAAAATGGTTTGACCAGATAACCGTAGGGCTTGCTTTCGCGCGCTCTTTGTAAGGTACTCTCTTCTGAGTAAGCTGTCAGAAAAATGACCGGCAAGTCAATCTTTGCTGCCGTATCTATGCCGTCGATATCTCCCGAAATATTAATATCCATTAGCACAATATGGGGCAGGGTATCTTGTATTGCTTGGATGGTTTGTTCGCACGATGCAGCCACTCTAGGGACATCATAGCCTAGCCTTATCAGTCGACGTTGTAAGTCAAGCGCGACGATACTTTCATCTTCAACAATTAAAACTCTGGTTAGCATAATGTGACCTTGGTCGGCGTTCAGTCTATCGGGATTCAATGTTCGGATAAGGGGAAAGCTAGTGCAAATTGCGTAGGCTGACAGCGTTGTATCGTAAGCGTGCCATTCAGTTGCTGCGACAACAAATTGACCAACCTCAGCCCCAAAGTTTCTATCGTGTTCAAATTGAGATCTTCATCTATACCGGTGCCGGTATCACTGACCACTAGCAGAGCTTGTAATCTGTCTGGGGTCGACAAAGACACTGTGATGTGCCCATGATCGCTATCGACAAAGCCATGTTTAAGGGCATTGGTGATCAGCTCGTTGATGAGTAGGCCACAAGGTATGGCAGAATTAATCGGTAGGTATACCGAGCCAGCATCAATGCTGACCTGAATGTTTTTTCCGCGGTCGGCATAGGCACTGACCAAAGGCGGCACCAAGGCTTCTAAAAAATCCCCAAAATCAACTCGCGAAAAATTATTCGATTGATACAGTGTTTGGTGAATCAGTGCCATCGACTGTATGCGGTTTTGACTATCGACCAGCATATTCCTGACGGCCTCATCGCTGATCATCGATGACTGCAAGCTGAGTAAGCTATGAACGACTTGCAAATTATTTTTGACCCTATGGTGGATCTCGCCTAGTAGCAGATCTTTTTCTTTTAAGGCCTCTTGTATGCGTTGTTCTTTTTGTTTGCGGTCTGAGATATCGACGATGGATGATAGAACCATCATGCCATCCTCGGTCTCGATAGGATTTAAACCAATTTCAATCGGGAATTCGCTACCATTTTTACGCCGGCCAAACAGGTCGCGCCCGGCACCCATAGGGCGTGATTGCAGGTCACCAAAAAACATCTGTCGTTTGTTGGGGTGATCATGGCGGAAACGTTCTGGCACCAGGATTTCAATTAAGTGCCCTAACATTTCTTCTCTGGTATACGCGAACAAGTGTTCGGCCTGGGTGTTGACCATTTCTATCCGGCCTTGGGAATTCACCATCACCATGGCGTTTGGTGCCGACTCAACAACGCGTCTAAACCTTTCTTCTAAACGCTTACGTTCGGAAATATCAACGATTGATGACAGCACCATCATGCCTTCATCTGTCTCTATGGGATTAAGTCCAATTTCAACCGGAAATTCACTGCCGTCCTTACGTCTGCCATAGAGGTCGCGGCCAGCACCCATGGGACGTGATTGCGGTGCATGCAGGAACATACTGCGTTTCTCGGGATGTCCGTGGCGGTAACGATCTGGCACTAAGATCTCAACTTTTTGGCCTAGCAACTCAGAACGGCTATAAGCAAACAAGCGCTCAGCTTGCGCATTGACCATCTCTATTGAACCAGCACTATTGATCATGACCATTGCATTCGGTGCTGACTCCACGACGCGGCGAAAACGCTCTTCCATGCGTTTGTGTTCGCTCATGTCTTTTACCGTGTTGCTATAGCCTAGCAGATCACCACTCGCGCTAAATAAGGGAGCCAACACGATGTTCGCCCATAATTTGCTACCCTCCTTGCGGCGACACCAAGCATATTCCTCTTGTGAATGGGTCAGGGGTGGCAGGCGCGAGGCGGACTCCATCAGCTTTTGCAGCATGCCACGCAAGTCGGTTTCCTCAGCGTAGAGCAAAGCGCAATGTTGCCCTAAGACTTCGTCCTTGGTATAGCCGATGATTTTCGCCGCACCCGCATTCCAACTACGAATGCGACCCTCCAAATCAAGCATGATGATGGCATAGTCTTCGATATTGTCGACTAATGAACGAAATCGACTATTGTTCGCATCACTGAGTTCCCAATCATGCGCTTTTGTGTTTGACATGAGGCTGCCTTTATAAGCTGTATACCCCTTTCAAGCAAAAGCTGTGCCTTGTGTGTCCGTATGGAAATATTCGTATGGGCATTATGTTAATACGCCCAAAATTTGAGTGCCAAAATTGATCATTGGCTTGAATTGACGATGGATGCCGCACGCTTAGGCACCGTTCGCACTTGGTAAATTTGACTAGCTTTCGGTGGATGCAAGATGGGCATTGCAAAGTCAAAATTACGTGTAAAAAAATAGTTTTACATGTAATTGGAATTTGCTCTTCATAGTATGGGGCGCAAGGGTAGCAATTGCATCATCCAAACTTTGAAACGCTTGCCACGATCGACGAATTGATCTGGATCTTCACTTTGTGCGTTCCAGCTATTGCCCGCTTTCATATCTTCACGAATCGCATTTCCTAGTTGAGTGGCGAGTTGTTCGTTGTGAATAACAACACCGACTTCGGTATTCAGGTTTTCGGAGCGAGGATCAAAATTAAAGGTGCCTATGTAAGCAATTTTGCCATCGATCACCATGGATTTTGCGTGCAGACCGAAGACTGCAGGTTTGAATTTGTCGATCACGGGTGAGGTCAGGAGTTTGCCACGACTTTCGGCATCGGGGCGAAATTCAAAAATTTGCAGACCCATCTTAAGCAATTCTTCGCGCTGATTGCGATAGCCGCTGAAGGCTTGCAGATTATCTGTCGATGCCATGGAATTGGTATTGACGATGATTTTGACACCGCGTTTTAAGGTCTCTTGCAATAAAGCCTTCGCTTTGTCAGATAGGACTAAATACGGTGATTGAATGATGATTTCTTTTTGTGCGCCGCGTACCAATGCGGCCAGGGCGCGTGAGCTATCGCCGCTTCCTTGTAAACCGCCTTGACTATTCTTGCCTGGGGTATCGTGGATAAAATCGACTTTAGTCCATACCATTTCTTGTGCGATGCGTTCAAATGATTGTGGAATATTGCGTATGGCCTGCTTTAATTGCGGATCGAAGTTGTCATCTTGATTCGCGTAGATATGCAGTTGTTGGTAAATAGTTTGCACTTCTTGATCACTGACATCGACCGAGCTTTGCATAAAGCGATGCTGGGCAAAAATGGTTTCGACCGGCACGCTCAAGTCATGCTTCCAAAAATTTTCAAAATTGTTTTTTACTTCAGTCACCGCCGTGCCAAGAATCAAGGCATCACGGTCACGAAAATTGGACTCGTGATGAAAATTAAAATATTCGCTCGCCATATTTCTACCACCAGTGATGGCAACGACACCGTCTACCACAAACACTTTGTCATGCATGCGTTGGTTAGCCGATTTGAAGTCCGTGATGATATTCCACATGCGTTGTCCGAGATTGCTACCGACGCGGTGCTTAGGATTGTAAATGCGAATTTCAACCTCGGGATGTTTGGCCAGTGCCAATAAAGTCTTATCGGCGGCATCAATTAATAAGTCATCCACGATGACACGCACTTTCACACCACGATCGGCAGCTCGTATCAATGCCTCAGACGCGAGTATGCCAATATTGTCGGTGCTCCAAATGAAGTATTGCACCTCGATGCTAGTTGTTGCGTGGTCTGCCAACCAAGCGCGTGCCAGCAAGGCCTCTATGCCATTTTCTAAAATATAGGCGCCAGTGGCTTGTGGATGGGATGCGGTGATGTCGTTTATGTAGGCCGGCAGGGACCAGTTCTTAGTATGCTCTCCCGTGGGCAAAGGCAATTTAAATTCCGCACTCGCCATCGGTGCATCGATCAGTTTGACGCTTTCATAAATCGCTTTCGCTTCTGGCGTTGGCCTATCCAGATACCAAAAAAGCACCAGCAGACCGAAGATGACGAAATTGAGTTTGAGTTTTTTTGCGGGGGTCATAGTGAGACTTGTGCTTGGCGTGAACAGTGCATGTATTTTAAAGTTCTTTCCGATGCAAGGTAATCACTTTCGTCGATTCGATGTTCAGTCAAAAAAATGCCGGCGTTTATGCCGGCATCATTAAGCTTTAATTTCGTTTATTCAGTAATACCCCATTGCGACAACATCCAGGCGAAATTAAATGCACCTTCTTTAATCGCGTCATAGCGACCAGATGCACCACCATGGCCTGCTGCCATATTGGTTTTTAAGAGCAGGGGATGGTTGTCGGTTTTGTGCGCGCGCAGTTTGGCGACATATTTTGCAGGTTCCCAATACATCACCTGGCTATCATTCAGTCCCGTTGTTACCAACATCGCCGGGTAAGATTTCTTCTCGATATTATCGTAGGGCGAATAGCTGCGCATGTAGTCATAAGCTGCCTTATTGTTTGGGTCGCCCCATTCCAGATATTCGCCTGTGGTTAATGGCAAGCTGGCATCCATCATGGTATTCATCACGTCCACAAACGGTACGGCTGCGTGTACGGCTTTGAATAAGTCGGGGCGCATATTCACGACCGCACCCATCAATAAACCACCAGCACTGCCACCTTGAATAATTAGCTTGTCTTTACTAGTCCATTTTTCCTGAATCAAATACTCGGCAGCCGCGATAAAGTCGGTGAAGGTATTTTTCTTCTTCATTAACATACCATCCTCATGCCAACGCTCACCCAGGTCGGTGCCACCACGGATATGTGCTTGCACATAAATCACGCCACGGTCCAGCAAGCTCAGGCGGGAGAGGGAGAACGTCGCTTCAGTGGAAATGCCATAGCTGCCATAAGAGTAGAGTAGGGTAGGTGCCGTACCATCAAATTTCACGCCTTTTTTATACACGGCCCAGAGTGGTACTTTGACACCATCTTTAGCGGTCGCCCATAAACGGCGTGCTTCATATTTGCTGGCGTCAAAACCGCCGACCACTTCTTGTTGTTTCAAAATAGTCCGTTCACCAGTCGCCATATTCACATCCATCACCATCGGTGGTGTGGTGGGTGACTGGTAGGACATGCGTAATTTTTGCGCCGTGTATTCCGGTGTGCCAGCGCTGCCTGCTAAATACACTTCATCGTTGAACTGTACGTTTTTCCATTGCTTGGTTTTGAAATGGTAGATACGAGTACGATTTAAGGCTTTGGTCTTTTCAGTCACCGCTAAGAAATCACGGAACACTTCGTAATTGCCGATCAACACATCGTCACTATGCTTAACGATTTCTTTCCAGTTTTTCTCTGCAACTTTACCGACTGGCGTGCTCACGATACGGAAATTTTTTGCGTTCTTATTGGTGCGTATGAATAAATTGCCTTCGCGATGATCAACGCTGTAGCGATGTCCTTTGGTACGACCAAGCACTGTTTTGAATTCATCAAGCGGGCGGTCAGACGGAATCATCCAGATTTCACTGGTGTCCGTGGCGAAGGCCTGTAATTGTATGAATTTTCTATCATGTGTAGTGCCTACACCGATACCAAATTGCTCGACTTTTTCATGATAAATCTCTTGTGCTTTAGCGCCTAATTGAAAGCGGAACAAGCGATCAGAGCGCTTAGTCGTGGCATCTTCCTGCACATAAAATAGTGTCTTATTGTCCGCTGCCCAAGCCATGCTGGTAACGCGTTCAGCAGTATCACTTAAGAGCTCACCGGTTTTCAAATCTTTAATTTGTAATTTGAATTGACGATAACCGGTGGTGTCCGTCAGATAAGCGAGGTAACGGTCATCGGGGCTAACCGATGTCCCTGCGACCATAAAGAATTTTTGCCCTTTAGCCAGTTCGTTTTGGTCTAAGAGAATTTCCTCTGCCGCTTTTTCATCGTAATTCATTTGTGCGTCAGCCAGACGGCGGCAATTGATGCCATATTGCTTACCGGCTTCGGTGCGTGAGTAGTAATAGTACTTGCCGCGACGAACTGGTACCGATAAATCGGTTTCCTTCATGCGGCCTTTGGTTTCGGCGAATAATTTATCAGCCAAAGCCTGCACGCCTGAGGTCATCGCGCTGGTGTAGGCATTTTCTGCATTCAGGTAGTCGATGACCTTAGGGTCTTCTTTTTTTTGTAACCAGCGATAGTCATCGGTGACAGTCTCGCCATGACGGACTTCTGACCAAGCTGCTTTTGCAGCGATTGGCGGCACCGGAGTACTGGCTGCAGGCGTCGCGGTTTGGGCGAAGGCCGATTGTTGTGTTGTTATTGCCATCAATATGCTCGCGCCTAAGGCCGGCCAATTTTTAAGGGACATGAGATTCCTTGTAATAAGAACAGTGAGAGGGGCATCTTATGAGAATTTCTTTTTAAATTCAATAACAATGACAGGTGTTTAATAAACTGGTCGTGTTGCGCTCGACAGGGAAATCGTATGAACGTATTTAATCGAATGGAAAATAATAGCGTTAGCCGCAGAGGCGCAGAGCGCGCAGAGAAAGGCGAAAATAAGTTTTCCTCTGTGCTCTCTGTGCCTCTGCGGCAAGGTTTGAATGATATTTTGACGCTTTTTTTTTGAGGTTTTTTCTTGCCGTTTTCTTCGTGCAATTGCACTGATACGCTTGATTGTCTGCACTTAAAAATGATAATCGGCGCGTAGCATAGGTGTTTTTGCGACATAGCCTTTGCCACCAGTATTGCTTGCAGTGTTGCCGAACTTGTTGTTCCAGTATTGGTAGGCAATGCCCAGGCGTAAGGTCTTGGGTTTGCTTGCCGTGATAGCACTGATATCCCACATCAATTGCATGTCGATATTGGTTTCGGCACCTGTGTCATTGCCGACTTCGCTTTTTCCCTTACTCGCAATGAAATTGGCAAAGCCCTCGAAGGCAAGCGTTTCGTTGACAGGCAAACCCCAGCTCATGGTCAGCATAGGGTGCACCTTATAGGTGTAGCGACTCTTTATATTGGAGATAGGCGGAAAAGCGCCGCTGGGTGCATTGCTTTCGTGTAGTAAGACCAGGCTGGTATTCAAGAAGCCTGGTACATCCCACATCAAAGTCGGCCCCAAGACCAACATCCGTTTGCGCGAGTTATAGCCGACATCATTTTTGGTATTCCAATCAAAACCAGCGGTGATGCCTATACCACGCACCGCGCCGAATTTCATCTCTTTGCCACTGATTTTCCCCAAGTCTAAAGTATGCCGATAGACGATGTAGGCTTCTTGTGCGCCGCTACTTTGATTGAGCGAGGCAGGATCTTTGCTATCCGATTGCAGCAAATCGATATTGAGGAAATTGCCGCCATATTGATAGCCACTAACATGGGTGAAACCCAGAATATTCTTGCTTATTGTCTGAGCATTGAACGGTTCGCGAAATTGATTGCCAGTGCGAAAACTGATGGAGGTATCACTCCAATCGGCGGCTTGCACTGACGCGCTCCAGCAAGTAGTGTAAATGCCGCAAGCCGCGATGGCAGACAGACCCAAAATCCTGGCGCAAGCTGATTCGTTTTTCATTTTTACCTCCAATTAATTGATTAACGTAAGCGTTTCACAGACGACCTGAGTGAATTTGTTTTATGGTGTTCATTCAAGCTCGCATCCAGTTTGAATGCGCTGACTACTTCGGCCAGTTTGGCTGCTTGTTCTTGCAGTGAACTCGCGGCAGCAGCGGCTTGTTCTACTAAGGCAGCGTTTTGTTGAGTCGCATCATCCATTTCGGTAATGGCTTGATTGACGTTGGTAATACCTTCATCTTGTTCATGACTGGCAATAGCGATCTGACTCATAAGCTCTGCCACTTGTTGCACAGAGCTGACGATCTGTGCCATGGTGGTACCTGCGCTATCGACTAATTTACTACCAGCATCGACTTTACTGACCGAGTCATCAATCAGGCTCTTGATTTCCTTGGCGGCGCTGGCCGAGCGTTGTGCCAGACTACGTACTTCAGACGCTACCACAGCGAAACCGCGCCCTTGTTCGCCAGCCCGTGCAGCCTCCACCGCAGCGTTTAATGCCAGAATATTCGTTTGGAAAGCGATACCATCAATCACGCCAATAATGTCGACGATCTTGCGCGAGCTTTCTGAAATTGAACCCATGGTGGTGACAACCTGTCCCACCACATCCCCCCCTTTGACGGCGTAACTAGATGCGCTGGCGACTAATTGATTGGCTTCATTGGCGTTGGCTGCGTTTTGTTTTACTGTCGCGGTCAGTTGCTCCATGGCTGCAGCGGTTTGCTCTAAATTGGAGGCTTGATTTTCAGTGCGATTCGATAAATCCATATTGCCAGTAGCAATTTCACTTGATGCCTCGGCGATGGTTTCTGTACTGGCGCGTACCTCGCTGATGGTACGGTTGAGCGACGCGACGAAGCGATTAAATGCATCCGCCAGCATACCGACTTCATCTTCACTTTCTACTGGCATGCGACGACTCAGGTCGCCATTGCCATCAGCGATTTCACCTAACATGGTGGCGGCACGACCAACTGGTGCAGCAATGGCGGCACTGATCCATAAAATCACTAACAAACCAACACCACCGCCAACCACACCAGCGATAATGGCTGACCAACTGACTGATTGCATCACTTTACCTATGACTTCGCTCTCCGGTACTTCAGCGATCACATATACATCTAATTCAGGTACAAAGGAGGAGACGACGATTTGTTTGCCTGAAGGAGATGAATAAGTCGTGTGATAAAAAGGCTTTGCACTCAGGAGATTCTTGGTTAATTGTTCTGAAAATCCCGGCAGCTTATTGAGATTGGAACGGGCTTCTACCAAGGCTGCATCGCGATGTATCATCAAGGTGCCATTGGCGCGTGTCAGATAGACAAATCCAGAATTACCGACCTTGTAATTTTTAATGGCATCAGCGAGTTTGCTGACGGATAGCCCTATGCCGGCATAGCCCGCTTTGCCATTGCCCGCATCGAATCTGGCATTGATAAACAGCATATAGCTGTCGCCACCTTTGTCTTTATCAATATCGAGGGTATAAGGTTTGCTACTGGCCATTAAGTCAAAAAACCATTTGTCGGACGAATCGGTTTTACTCAAAGTCCTCTCCAATCCTTTTTGTGTGTAGTATTTTCCCGTTTCACCGGAGACCCAAAACACACTGGCGGCCTGCGTTTTACTTTGCAAATTTTTTGCATAGCGCTGCCATGCACTTGCGCCTTCTTCGCTCAGTCCATTGGCTTCCCAATCTTGCAGGAAAGTATTGTTGGCAATGCCTATTGAGCTTGCTAATGGAGCCCCTATCTGGCGCAAAATATCATTGCGAATTTCACCGACCACGGCAGGCAGTTCCTGCTCCACCGCGCGTTCACGTACGGTGTTACCGATCATGATAAAACTCAGGCTGGTCGAAATTACCAAGAACAATATTAGGCACGCAGCCATACCAGCCAGTAATTTTTTTCGTATTGATAGATTGCGGAAGGTAAACATAGAAGCTCCTGATAAGTTCTGTTAACTACTTCTGAAGATGAAATTGCTAATCTGACTGATTATGATTCAATGTTGCTGCATTCTTTTACGTTCTTACGTTTTCAACGACGGCTCTAAAGGTAAAATTAGCGTGAAACACACGCCTCTTCCCTCCATGCTTTCCAGCTCAATGACGCCTTGTAGCGGGCCAGTCACCAGGTTGTAACAGGTGGTCATCCCCAGTCCGCTAGTGCCCTGACCTAGTCTTGTGGTGAAGAAGGGATCGAAAATATGTTTGCTGACTTCTTCGCTCATGCCTTTGCCATTGTCTTTGTACGTCAGATTTAATTTATTGTCGAATAAATGGGCGTTGATTTGAATCTGTCCATGTTCTATGTGTTCGAAACCGTGGGTAATCGAATTACTGATCAGACTTTGGAAAATTTGCGCTAAGGCTTCTGGATAGCTTTCGATGTCCCAGTTCTTGGGTAGATCTAGCTTTATCTGATGTGCCGTGTTGTGTAGCTTGGCATTGGCATCGGCCACGATATTGCTTAAGGTATCGTATAAGTTAATGCGCCGTTTTTCCAGGCCAGAATGTAAGGCGGCGATTTGCTTAAAACTGTTGACCAGCTCAGATGCGCGTTGCAATCCACGATCAATGATACTCATGGCGTTTTTGGTGGTAATTACAAAGGCCGTTAATTCACTGCGGCGCAATGGCGTACTAAGGTGCAATTTGGGTTCGAAATTTGATGCGGCGTGTTCTTGTGTCGTAACTGCCGCGATGCAATTACCTATCGGTGTGTTTAATTCATGAGCCACCGCTGCAACGATAGCGCCCAGGGCAGCCAATTTTTCTGACTGTACCAACTTGGCTTGGGTTTGCTGCAAATTCTCTAAAGCGTCTTGCAATTGCTGAGTACGTTCTTGCACGCGCAGATCTAATTCTTGATTGAGTTTGATTAAATTTGACTCGGCTTCAATTTGAGCACTGATGTCACGCGCTATGCCCAAGAAACCAACATGTTCCCCATTCTCATCGAGGACTAGACTGACTACGAGTGATACCAGAAATTGTGAACCGTCCTTGCGCACGAAAGTCCAGTTACTGACGCTAGTGCCATTGTCGCGCGCAATGGCCACAAAGGCTTCGAAACCCTCGACAGGGCGGCCTAAGTAATGAGTCAAATTTTCTGCTTGTACCCGCACCTCTTTTTCTACATGCCAAATTTCCGGGGACTTACCTATGACTTCATCGACCGAATAGCCAAGCATGATTTCTGCGCCACGATTAAATGTCGTGATGCGGCCATGTTGATCGGTCGAGATTATTGCAAATTCGATGGCAGCATCGAGCAGAGATTGCAGATCCGAAGTGCTTTTGCGGACTTTTCCAACTAATAGGGATTGTGCGTGCTCTAACAGCTTTGTGGTCTGTTCTAGTGTCGCTGTGCGATCTCTTAGCTCAAGCTCGCGCTTACGTAAGTGCTGATAATGGCACACTCGGTTAAGTAACATGCCGTCGTCAATCGGCTTGCTCAGGTAGTCAACTGCACCCAAAGCGTAACCACGCTGCATGAACGCCTCACTGGTAAACACGGCGGTGAGAAATACGATAGGAATGTTGCGGGTCTTTTCTATCATTTGCAAATGTTGAGCGGTTTCGTAGCCATCCATCACCGGCATTTGCACATCGAGCAAGACCAAGTGTACATCACGTGCCAGGCAAATCTGCAATGCGGCTTCACCAGTTGTCGCCTCGACTAATTCTACCTCTGGCAATTGTGAGAGCAAGGCATGAAGTGCAAATAGATTATTTGGATTGTCATCAACCATCAAAATCAAAAATTTTTCACTCATTTCGAGTCCCTTCTTGCAAGCGATAGATGTCGCTATTTTCTAGGAATGGAACAAAGCCGTTTTGGCGTGCCAGGTGACGAATTCCATCCTGAGGTCCTAAGACTAGTATCCCATCTCTATGCAGAGAGCGGGAAAATTGTTGCAATATCTTATTTTGCAAGGCGGTATCAAAATAGATCATGACGTTGCGGCATACGATGAGCTGAAACTCGTTGAAGATGCCACCATTGGCTAAAGAGTGTGGATAAAACAGGGGCACATCACGCAAATGATCGTTCATCTTTAGATAATGCTTTTTGTTTTCTATATGTGAATCAATAGAGCGACTCCCCCCACTCTTGAGATAGTTATTATTGATCGCGTCGAGTGCGGAAAGCGGATATAAACCAGATTTGGCCACTTCTAGAAAGTAATGATTGATATCGGTAGCAAATAATCGACTTCTGCTGTTGAGCCCCATTTCCTCTAGCAAAATTGCCAGAGAATAGGCTTCTTCTCCAGTCGAGCATCCTGCAGACCAGATCTTAATTATGGGAAAACTCTCCAGATAGGGCAGGACATGTTCGCGTAGGTCTAGTAATTGTTCAGGGTGGCGAAAAAAGTCCGTTACTCCCACAGAAATTTCCGCTACCAGGCGCATAAATTGTCCTGGATCGGAAAATACTGCGCGTTGGAAATCACAAAACTCAGGTAAGCCGAAACTCTGCATTAAGTTGAACAGCCGACGTTCCAGGCTAGCGCGTTGATAGCCGCGTAAATCGTAGGCATATTCTTGCCATAAAGCGTCTAAAAAAATTTCCAGTGGCTGACCTTGCAAGCGTCCGCTGGCCTTAAGTGCCGCCGCTTGTACCGTACTGGCGGCGATACTGGTAATCGCCCTATGTCGCAATACATGATCAAAGTTACCCGTTTTTTGTACCGCTTCTGGAAGGGCAGTTGCGATGCCGCATTCTTGCGGATCTTCAATGATGACACAAGCACCTTTTGCTTTCAGGGCATGGCAACCAGCCACGCCATCAGCACCAAATCCGCACAACAAAAGAGCCAGTGCATGTTTGCCGTATTCATCTGCTATCGATTCGAATAATGCATCGAGTGAAGGGCGGGCAAATTGAATTTTTTGATCACGAGTCAGATAGACTTTTCCATGTGCGACTTTCATATGGTGACCCGGTGGGGCGATATAGATCGTGCCAGCCTGTATAGTCATTAAATGCTGAGGCATGATGACGGCATACTCGGTTCTGACTCTTAAGAGCTGATCGAGTAAATTTTCTTCATGCTCTGAGACATGTTGGACTACAAAAATTGAGACTTCGGAGACGGGCAGGTTTTCTATAATGTGCAGAATTTTGTCTAGACTGTTCGCCGAACCACCAATAACGATAGCGCGACAGTCGGTCAGACTCGTCTGATTTTTTTTTGCTTGCATCTGACGCACAGCAAAGCCCAGGCGCATGAGGCTATGGCTGAGCAGGCTGCGATAGGTGACTATTTTGAGCGTGATGCGGCGTTCTATGCACAGTGCTAGCAGCGCAATGATGTTATTGGGAAGTATATCGGCATCATAAAACTCCAGATGCAAGGTCTCGCCACTTGGAAAGTTGCTGAGCAAGGTGATGAGCTCGGCCTGATCATCGGGCGAATGTAAACTGCCGAGCACGCCTATACTCGTTTGAGATCCTATGCGGCGCCGGGTGATGTTAATAGCGTTCCCCTAGGAAGTAGTGTGAGTCCATTTTTCTGCCATTGTAATCAGATCATCATAGTCCACAGGTTTGGATAGATAATCATTGGCACCGGCGTTGATGATATTTTGGCGGTCTTGTAGCATGGCTTTTGCGCTCAGCGCTACTATGCCCGTGTTACTAAATTTAGGGTTGGCGCGGATGCCAGCAATGGCTTGATAGCCATCCATTTCCGGCATCATAATGTCCATAAAAATCAATCCCACCTGATTTTTTTCTAAGACTTCTAATGCCTGACGACCATTGACTGCGGTGACGACTTTGGCACCGTTTTGTTCCAGAGCTTGTGTCACCACGAACAGATTGCGCAGGTCATCGTCGACTACCAAAATAGTCGCACCCACTAAGCGTTTTTGATTGCTGGTGACGAGCTTACTATCCCTTAAATTGCGCCTGTTTTGATTGATGTTTTGCAGGAAATATTCAATATTGTCCAGCAAGCGCGCTGGTGAGCGCGATGTCTTGACAATAATGCTGTCAGAATAGGGACGCAAACGCGCTTCGGTCTCGTCGCTCAATGAGGCGCTGGAAAAAAACATCAACGCTAGTTCCGCCCGTGTCTGCCTTACTGTGGCGGCAAGTGTCATACCTTGCTCTACGCTTCTTCCAGTCAGGTCAATGATGCAGAGCGACCAAGGATAGTCTAAAAGAGTGTTGGTCAAACTAGCGGCAGAAAGCGCGTGCTCTGTCCATTCTTGAATTTTTTCTGGAATTGGTTTGTGCTCAAGTTGGAATAAATGCCGTACTTCGCTAGCGTCGATTCCGCCATTACTCAGGATCAAAATCGCATCGCTGCGTAGGTCTAGGAGCTCTGGCAGCAAGCGACGTTCGGCTTCGGCTAAGGCTTCACTGTCTATCGGTTTTTGTAAAAATCCCACGATGTCGTGTTGCTGCTGGATTTGATCGCGATCTCTGGCCGATACGATATAGACCGGTATTGCCGCTAACTCCTGGGTCGTTTTTAATTCCTGAAGTAGGCTGATGCCATCCATGTCCGGTAGACCCAGATCCAGCAAAATACCACCAGGGCGGTATTTCGCGGCGTATGCTAAGCCATCCGCTCCCGTCGTGGCCAGCAAGGTTTTATAGCCTAGACGGCGATTGATGTCGATCACAGCGACACCAAAGTCGTGGTCGTCGTCGATCAATAATATGACTTTGTCGCCAGCCTGTAAGTTTTCTCTATCGTCAGCATTTATAGCTTGCTGCGCTATGTCGGTACTTGCGCGGAGGTCTGATCCGGATAGCTTGGATTTTGGTAGTGGTGGTCGGGTCTGCGCTTGCGGCTGAATGATGGTGGATAATTGTGAACCGGTTTGTGTAGGGCTGCCCGACGAGGTGTCAGTGGCGGGGGGGACATTGGGTAAGCACAAGCAAAATGTGCTGCCTTGGCCCATCGTGCTTTTTAATTCTATGGTGCCGCCTAATAATTGCGCGATCCGCAGGCTAATTGTTAGTCCCAGGCCGGTGCCACCGTATTCGCGTGAGGTGGATCCGTCGCCCTGACGGAAAGCTTCGAAAATGGCTTGTTGGCGATCGAGTGGAATGCCTATGCCGCTGTCGATAACGGCAATGCGTATTGGTAAGCTATCTGTGGCTCTATAATCGATACGGAGTTTGACTTGTCCTTGCTTGGTGAACTTGAAGGCATTCGACAATAAGTTACGTAGTATCTGTGCCAACTTATCTTGATCAGTATGAATCTCGCCGGCATAGTTGTCTTCAATTTCAAACTTGACGCCGCGTTCTTCGGCAATAGCGCTGAACAAGTCTTGCAAGTTCTGAGTGAACGCCGAGCTTGAAAGTGAACTGGTACTCAATTCCATTCTGCCGGCCTCAATTTTGGACAAATCGAGTACATCATTAATCAGGCCTAAGAGATCACGTCCAGAACGATGGATGACTTCCGCTCGTTTTACGTCTTCTGCCAGTAAAGTCGCATCGGCGTTTTTCATCATCATTTTAGACAATAAGATGATGGCGTTTAATGGCGTGCGCAACTCGTGTGACATGTTTGCCAAAAACTCAGTTTTGTATTGACCAGACTGTTCTAACTGCTGTGCTTTGGCCGCGGTTTCTGCTTGAGCGAGACGCAGCGATTCATTGTTTTGCTCTAAGAGGCGCTGCTGTTCCTGCATCTGGTCATTGGTTTGCCTGAGTTCTTCACTTTGCTGTTGCAATTGCTGCTGCTGTTCTTCCATCTGGCTATTGGCCAATTGCAGGTACTCGCTTTGCGTGCGCGCTTCGAGCTCGGCTTTTTCGGCCACGATTAAGAGTTCGCGGATATTGCTTTGCTGTTCCGCGACATATAAATAGGAGGCGATTGTCTCGACCGCGTTACTTAGGAAGCGCACTTTGACTTCGTCGTAGCGTTCGACGCTGGCAAGCTCGATCACGCCAAGCAGGGTTTCATCGCGCAATAAAGGATAGGTATAAGTATAGAGTGGCTGAACACAACTCGTGCCCGTAACGATAGGGGCGCCGTCATTGTTTAGGGTGGTCAGAATGATAGGTTTGCGCTCACGTGCCACCTGACCTATAGCACCTTCGCCCAGTTGAAAGTGGCTGCCGACTTGATTACGCTCGGTGTACATATAACTGCCGAGTAAATCTAGTTGCTCTGTGCTTGGGCGCCATAGATACAATACGCCGCGACCTGCGTTCAGATAACGCCCTAAGCTGGCGATTGCAATATCCACTACTTGTTGTGAACTCAGGTCGCCGGTGAGTTGTTGGTTGAGTTGATTGATGCCGTCTTTCAACCAATTGCGTTCCTGGTCTTCTTTGCTTGCGAGACGTAAGAGATCAACCATGTTTTTAAATGCATGACCTAGGCGATCCGCATCAGAACGAGCGATGACTTCAACGCTGAGGTCGCCGCGCCCGACCTTATCAGCTTGGCGTGCTAAGACTTCTAAATTATCCCTCATGGTCTTGACGTTGGCGAGCAGGCTGTCCTCTTCTGCATGCTGCAAGTCCTGGCTGAAACGCAGATCGCCCTCAGCGATTTGTTTTACCAGTAGTGTCGCTGTTGCTGGTTCTCCACCTAAAATTTTGAGTATGGCGCGGCGGGTGAACATTCCTAATAAAAAGACGCCACCAATCAGGACGAATCCTAGCGCGGCTGAAACGAAAAGAGCGATGCGCTTGGTGGCCGTGCCCGCATCTGATGAGCGCTTGGCGAGTTCGATATTGTATTTAATATGCTCGTCAATGAGCACGGAGATTTGCTTCTCTAAAGCGACGGTTTGGGTTTGCGCTATCAATGCCCGCGTTTTGACTAAGTCCGCTTGGAGCTTACGAGATTCTGACAACATTGCTGGAAGAGTCAGCGCATATCGTTGCCAATGAGATTTGATCTCTTTCAGATAGTTGGCGTCTTTGTCATCAACCAAACAAGACTGGCCGCCACACCCGTTAAACTCATAACTATTGAGTTTGTCGTCGACTTGATTTTTGTAGTGAGTTAATTGGTTCTCAATCGCGCTGCTAGCGCTATCGTCGTCACTTAGAATATGGGTGCGTAATAAATTGCGAGTTTCCAATACGCCTTCACGTAATTCATCCAGAATCACCAGGCTGGGAACCACATTGGCATTGCCCGCATTGGCACTCTCATAAACGCGCTCGAGCATGTAAAGCAAAGTGCCTATGACGACCGTAATGCCAAAGACGATTACACCTGTCAGCAACATCATTCTTTGCGCAACTGTCATCATGCTCTCCCAAAGTCGATTTTTCTATTTTAGCGAGATATGGCGTATTTGCAATTGAGTGTTGTTTGAATGGAAAATTGAGAATCCAAACCGATTTAACTTGCATTTTGATCGTTTCGGTAAACGCATTTGGTAGATGAGCGTGCGATCGCCTGACCCAAAATTTTTTGCCTACCTAGATATAGTTCAATTCATTTTGGGTGAGGCTGCCAGTTTGCGCGTTAAACGCTTATTTTGTTGGGATGCGTGCCAATACTGCCAATAATAAATCCCAATATTGACCCACGGTTTTAATATTGACCATTTCATCGGGTCCATGTGGGAAGCGTATTGTCGGGCCAATTGATACCATATCGAGATGCGGATAAGGTTTTTTGAACAAACCACATTCTAAGCCTGCGTGTATCACCATGATCTCTGGCTCACGTTGATAAATGCTTTCGTAGGTCGCTTTTACGATGGCCATGACAGGTGAACTGTTGTCAGGTTTCCAGCCCGGGTAGCATCCTTCAAATTTGACTTCGGCACCCGCCAGATCGCACAGTGATTGCAAATGACTTTCAATATTCGCACGACCACTGTCTATCAAGGAACGCACCATGCAAATGAGGCTGATACTGTCTTCTAAAGTGCTGATTACACCCAGATTCAAGGAACTCTCGACTACGCCTGCGACTTCATCGCTCATGCGCATCACGCCGTTCGGGCAGCTATTGATCAGATTGATTAATTGTTGCTGCGCTCTGATTTGCAGAACTTGAGCGGGAGCTGCGGCGTCGCTGAGACTTAATTTGAGTGAAGGTTCAGTCGCGGCGAGTTCGGCTTGCAGGATAGCTTGATATTGCGCCACGCGTTGCTGCAATAATTCTAGTTTGTCGACTGGTAAAGTAAAACTGCATGAGGCTTCACGCGGTATCGCATTGCGCAAGGAACCACCTTGCAGATGACTGATCCTGAGGCCAAGTTCGCTCGCGTGGCCTGCAAAAAAACGTGCCAACAATTTATTCGCATTGCCGCGACCGAGATGAATATTGACACCGGAGTGACCACCTTTTAAACCCGAGATACTTAAGCTATAAGCGACATGCGTTGGATCGGCTTCTCGCCACTGCACGGGCAAATTGATTTTAGCGTCAACGCCACCCGCACAACCCATATAGATTTCGCCTTCTTGTTCTGAATCGGTGTTGATCAGAATTTCAGCTTCGAGTATGCCAGCCTGCAGGCCGAAAGCGCCGGACATGCCAGCTTCTTCATCGACGGTTAACAGTACCTCTAAAGGGCCGTGCGGAATATCGCTGGCACCTAAAATTGCTAGCGCAGAAGACATACCGATACCGTTGTCTGAGCCCAAAGTCGTGCCACGGGCTTTAACCCATTCGCCATCGACCCAAGCTTCAATAGGATCCTTGGTGAAGTCATGAACTTTGTCCGCATTTTTTTGCGGCACCATATCGAGATGCGCCTGGATCACGACAGTCTTGCGATCTTCCATACCGGCAGTGGCCGGTTTGCGAATAATTAAATTACCGACCTGATCGACGATTACCGCTAAGCCACGTTGTTTTGCCCAAGCTTGTATATGTGCACTTAATGCCGCTTCATGTTTGGATGGATGGGGTATTGCGCAGATTTGTGCAAACCACTGCCATAAAGGCTGTGGGTAGAGTTGCTGTAGGGGAGAGTCGGCGATGTGGTTCAGAATTGCGTTGGTCATAGCGTAAACAGAAGCGCAGTGCGCTTTTAAAAATGTGGAGGGCGGTAGTTTAGCATTACAGCCATTAAATTAGGCTTTCACCCCTCAACGCCGAGGCACTGAGGCCCCGAAATAACGAAAAGAGAGGAAGCAAAAGGCCTTACTACGTTTTTCTCTGCGCTCCTCGGCGTTGAGGGTCGTGATTTTTCTTAACAATAAAAATTTCTTATTGTTCAGCTGTTTTTTTGCAAGGCTCTGAGTTTATCTTTCTTACTTGGGCGCTTGCCTTTAATGCCACCATTTGGATCGAGCGGGCGTATTGTTTCAGTAGCCGCCAGACTTTCGGCGTTGGGTTCAAATCCTGCAATTTGCTCACGTGGAATTTTAAAACCATGACGTTGCTCTATCAAACGGAAATGCGCTTCGTTAGCGGCATCGGCGCAGATAAAACTGACCGCCAAGCCAGCTTCACCCGCGCGTCCAGTACGACCAATTCTATGCAGATAATCATCGCTGGAACGCGGCAGATCAAAATTCACCACAACAGGTAATTGACTGATATCAAGGCCACGCGCTGCGACATCGGTAGCCACAACGATCTTGACGCGCGAGGCCTTAAAATCGGCGATGACCTGACTACGTTTGCCTTGGGTTTGTTCGCCATGAAAAGCTTCGGCGCTGATATGAGCGCGGCGCAATTTCGTTGAGATCAAATCAGCGGCATATTTAGTCGCCACGAATACCAGAACACGTGACCATTTTTCGTTTTGAAATAGCTGACGTAGCAATTGTGTGCGTTGTTTGGCATCGACGATGATGGCCCGTTGTTGAATATCGGGTTTGCCTTCTTCTGTGCTGGGAATATTGATACGATGTGGATCGCTTAGTAGGGCTTCGGCCAGTGTCGTTACATTCGGCGCGAAGGTCGCTGAGAAAAAACAATTTTGTCGTTGCTCAGGTAATAGCTTGAGCACCTGTTGCAACTCATCAGCGAAACCCAATGCCAACATACGGTCAGCTTCATCCAAAACCAGACAGCTTACTTCATCCAATTTCAAGGCATTTTTGCTGACCAGATCGAGCAAGCGACCAGGTGTCGCAATCACGATATCAGCGCCACCACGCAAATGCAGCATTTGTGGATTAATGGAGATCCCGCCAAATAACACGGCAAGCTTAGGTGCTTGTGGAAATGCCTGACTTAAACTCCGCAATGTATCACCGACTTGCACCGCTAACTCACGCGTAGGAACCAGGATTAAAGTTTGCACATTTCTTTGCGCCTGCTTCTTGTGCTGCAAATAACGTTCTAGTATGGGCAGGCAGTAAGCTGCCGTTTTACCTGATCCGGTTTGTGCAGTGGCCAATACATCTCGCCCGGCCAACAAGCTAGGAATAACATCGCTTTGTATAGCAGTGGGCTGCTGATAGGCGCGTGCTTGAACGGCATTTAAAAGGGCGCTGGATAAACCTAGATTGGAAAATGGCATGGTGAATTTCGAAAGAGAGGAGCGGCGCGTAGGTGCACTGCGGAATAGCAAGATTTTAAACGATATTGGCGTGACTACGATATCTTCGGCAATTCGTAGTCATTCAGCCTCTATAAGAAAGATCAAAACCCTTCAACGTTGAGACTCGGAGATACGCGGAGTAAACCAGTAATATCTTCGCTTTTCTCTGCGCACCTCAGCGCCTCTGCGTCTCGGATTTGAGGTGTGTGCTTTTTATTTAAAGTAATGTGGCTGAATAATTACGGCAATTCTTCGATAATCGGAGCGCCCAAGCACGGTAAAATAGATTCTTTTTTTTATGACAATAGCGCATGAATCCCTACCAAACTCTTTCGTCATCGCTGTTGAACGATGCTGGCCTTAATTGCCATGCCGTATTTGATATCGCTAGCTTGTCGCCAGAAGCGCATGAGATGTTGATCGAGCGCTGTCCACAGGCGCTGAATTATCGCCAGATGATTTTGATTGGACACGGTGGTCAACTGTTTTGGCAATCCTTGCTGGCAACTGGTGTGGATATCAACACCGAGGCAGGCAATCATCCGGTCGATGATTTCACGGTGTCGGTGGTACGGCAATTTTTTGATCATGAGCTCGCCGGTGCAGCCTATGAAATTATTTATCCAGGTGCCTATACCCTTAGCCTGCAAGAATTAGGGAAGCTGGCAGGTTGGCATCATGCTTCGCCATTTATGGTGGGAATCAACACTACTTTTGGTTCTTGGTTTGCGTATCGCGCTATGATTTTAGCCAACACCAATTTGCCGCCGACCACGCCAGTAGAGACGACATCGCCTTGTCATGATTGCAGCACAAAAATCTGCATTCATAGTTGCCCCGCACAAGCATTAGATGATGGCGAGTTTCATTTACTTAAATGCGTCGGCTATCGACAGCAAGAGGATTCACGCTGCAAAGATACTTGTGTGGCGCGCGTTAGTTGTCCTGTGGCGAGTGAACATCGGTATGGCGAACAGCAAATCAATTATCACTACGGTCGTTCTATGCGCGTGATCGCTGGCTTGACAAAGTTAAGTAAGGCAGTCCCTACATAATTTATCGGTATCAAATATGAGAAAACCCTTCAACGCCGAGACGCAGAGATAGGAAGAGAAATACCAAAATTTTTCAGATTTCATCTCATTGAGATCAAGTCATTTTGAGAAAATCAGAAAGTTACATTTTTCTCTGTTTTCGTTTTTCCTCAGCGCCTCAGCGTCTCAGCGTTGAGGGGTTTTGGTTTTTTGAACTGAGATCGTTCAAGTGGATTAGATGGATTTACCCTCCAAAGTTATCGCTGCCTGACAAGCTTATTGAATTAAATACGCGACACAACTCTGACCGCGGTTTCGCAGTAATCTTTGAAACCCATGCGCAGATAGAGTTCATGTGCAGCGGTATTGTGGCTCATCACATGCAGGAATGGGATTTCGTCGGCTAGCAATTGGCGTCGGATAATTTTGTGCATCAAGCGTCGCGCCAATCCTTGTCCTTGAAAATCGGGATGGGTACAAACGCCGCTGACTTCACGATAAGGTGGTGCATAGCTACGCTCGCCTGCCATCGCAATTAAGCGTTCTCCGATGAAGTATCCGAGATATTCTCCCAGTTCTATGGTACGTAATCCAAATGGGCCGGGATTGGTCAGAATCGCTAGTTCTAAAGCTTGAGCTGCATCGTCCTGATTCAATGTACGCAGTACAAAATTACCTTCATTCTTGTCCTCAACTGCGGCAGGCATCGCACCATCCCAATACATACGGAACATGGTCTTTTCTACGTGTACTTGCCAACCATCAGGTACCGTGCCTTGCCAATCAGCGCAATAAAAATGTTCACCGCGATCACAGTAAGCTAGCAAGGCATTGAAGTCAGGATGCTCGGCATCTTCAAAACCGAGTATCGGCGAAAAACCTTGGGCATATCGCCGTGCTTTGCCTTCACCTGAAGCGTAACAAGCATGGGCACCGCTTAAGCTGTGCCAGAAAACATTATCGAGTAGTTGGGCCATGGTGTTTTCTTTAGAGAAAATGTTGAACTAACACTTTTCATATTTCCAATTGCGGCGTTTGCCTTCTGCCATCCATTCTATGGCTTGTGCTAAACGCTTGTCGCGCGTCGCTTCGGTTTTGGCTTCGCTGTACCACATGACATATTCTTTTTTCTGAGAATAGGGAAAAGCCTCGAAGGTCGCGAAAGCCAATTTGTTTTTTTTAATCGCCGCCAGAAATGCTGGTGGAATTTCTAGCTCTTTTTTCTCAGCCCCTGTTTTGCTGCGCGCAGGGATTTTGACACCTGCGTCATGTAGCTTGATGGCTTCCTTCAATAGCGCCGCAAAGTCTCGATCATTGGGCATGTCGTCCAGTGATGTGATGCGGCCAAAGTCACCCATGGCTTTTTCTAGTTTGGTGTTGATTTGCAACATCGCACCCAGCCAAAAGCCTAATGCGCAATGCTGCTTGAATGCCGCAAAATGGCAAAAAATGCCGCCCTTATATTCGAAATGCGGCATGCTCCATTTAATGGTTTCGCTGGCGTCTGGGCAATGTTGATGCACCATGGCGCGTATATGGCGCAAGATGGGCTGTGCAAATTCGGCTGATTTTTCGATATAGATATCGATACGTGGATCTTGGCTTCCCATGATATTTTCTCGCTGAGGCTGAGTTGAGACAGAATTTTGCGGCACAATAATTTAGCCGCTCAATTATCACATAAGTGTCGCTATATCAGAGAGGGATAGGCGTATTATGTCTCGGCCACCAGATTGCTCGCGGCGTCTTTTCTTCTTTGGCGGGGCTCAACTTATTGGCTAAGTCAGTGTCCAAGTTTTACTATTTTAAAGGATGATAAAAATGAAAATAAAGCATGCCTATTCATTTGTCCATCACAGCCTGCGCACGACAGGATGGGCTATTTTGATCGCTAGTTGTAGCGCTAGCTTCGGTGCTGCTGCAACTACTACTGGCACTGTATTGGCCGACACCACACAACGCGCGATCACGCCGCAGGATTTGTGGGCGATTAAACGTATTGATAACCCCTCTGTATCGCCAGATCAAAAGCAGATTGCCTTCACGGTGCAAAGCTGGTCTATAGAAAAAAATCGTCCACAAACGAATATCTGGTTGATGGATGCGCAAGGTGGAAATCAAAGGCGCTTAACCACCGCTGATGCTAATGATAGTGCTGCGGTCTGGAGCCCGGACGGTACACGCATCGCTTTTACCTCACGTCGTGTTGATGATGAAGCGCCAGCCTTGTATGTTTTACGTTTAGATGGGGGCGAAGCGGAGAAAGTGTTAGAGCTGCCTTACGGCGTGGCTAATCCACAATGGCTGCCGAATGGCAAAAGCCTGATCATCGCTAGCAATGCGATCCCTGCCTTCAAAGGCAAGTGGAGTGCGGATGATATGGCGGCCATGAAGAAAGAAATCAAACGTCGTCGCGATAGTAAAATGACGGCCAAAGTCACTGAAGACAGGATCTATCGATTCTTTGATCATTGGTTGACAGATCAGCTCTCTAGTCATTTGCTGCAACTCGACTTAGAAAGCAAAACCCTGAAAGACTTGACGCCGACTTCACAAGAATTGTTTAACGCGCCTGGTGCTTTTGATTTTCATATTTCTCCCGATGGACGCTATGTTGCATTAAGCAAAAATAGTATTCCTGCGCCGCATCAGGAAGCCGATAATGCCGATATCTTTTTGATCGCTTTAGGTGAAAATAGCGCACCTAAAAATATTACTATCGACAATCGGGGACCGGATGCCTCGCCCAGTTTTTCTTCCGATGGAAAAACGCTCTACTACACACGCACCGCCACGCCAATTTATGACGGTAGTTCCAGCAAATTGTGGCGCTATGATCTCGCCACCGGAAAAAACATGCCAGTGAGCGAGGCGCGCGATTACGCTGTCGCCGAGTTTGTGATCAGTAAAGACAGTAGCAAGTTATGGAATGTGGCTGAGGATCAGGGCGAAACTAGTGTTTTTGCAAGTAAGGTCGACGGCAATCAGTTTGAGCGCGTGCTGCGTGACGCTGGTATTTCAAAGCTCAGGCAAGCTGGCAACCAACTCGTCTTTTTGCGTAGTAGTTTTGATCGTCCAAATGAATTATTTAGTATGGACATCAATGGCAAAAATTTGCGTCAACTCACACATTTTAATGACGAGCTGATGGCGAAATTTAAATTGGGCAAAGTAGAAGCCTATACCTTCAAAGGTGCGAACGACGAACAGGTTCAAGGCTGGCTTATTTTGCCGCCAGATTACGATAAAACAAAATCTTACCCACTACTACAATTGATGCATGGCGGTCCGCATACGATGGTGGGCAATGCCTTTAATTTCCGTTGGAATGCGCACGTGATGGCGGCCCCCGGCTATATTGTGAGCTGGGTGAATCGCCATGGCTCTACTGGCTTCGGTGAAAAATTTGCCCGTAGCATTAATCATCAATGGGGTGAAAAGCCAACGCAAGATGTATTGCGTTCCACGGACTATCTCATGCAAAGACTCGGGAACATTGACAGCAAACGCATTGCGGCTGCTGGCGCAAGTTACGGCGGTTATTTGGCAGCATGGTTGGCAGGCCATACAGATCGATTTGCGACGATTATCGATCACGCCGGCGTCAATGATCTGGTCGCGCAATATGGTTCGGATACGACCAATTATTCCTTTGAAATTACTTTGGGTGGCAATCCTTGGAGTAACGCCGAGATCATGCAAAAGAATAATCCTATGACCTATGCCAAGAATTTCAAAACACCGATGTTGCTGACGCATGGTGAAATTGATTATCGCGTTCCTTATGTGAATAGCACAGCGCTCTATGGTGTACTACAAGGTATGAAGATACCGTCTCGCTTGGTGATTTTTCCGAATGAAAATCATTGGATATTGTCGCCACAAAATTCCATACATTGGAATTGGGAAGTTCAAAGCTGGTTGCAGCGTTATATTGGTGGTACGCCGACTTTGACTCAGCCGAAGTTTTAAATTGCTGTCTTAACTCACTAGTGTCCGGTTAAATTGCAATAAAAGCTTAAGAAACACCATAACGGCGCGGGTTCCAGCTCGATTTTGTTTG
>NZ_JBXARG010000035.1:0-10773 GCF_058808015.1 Undibacterium sp. GW821-FHT11H02
ATTTACTATTCAGTTCGGCGACCGTATGCCTGTAGCTTAACTTAAACACCGTTTACACAAAATTCAGGACACCCCCCAGTTCCTTGTTTTCGTGTTTCTTTGGACTTTTTATACAGCCTCAACGTGAAGATGACCGGACCACAACAACTTGCGGCGAAGCCGCCGCCTGCTGTTGTGGGTCCATGTCGATTGATAGGTTATGGCTCATTCGCTTCGTGTTCTTTCCACTTAGGTACCAACACATCGTCTGGGTTACACCAAAGCCTTTCAACAAAACTTTCCAGTGTGGTCGCCACTTGAATCGGCGTCGATCCATTGAAGTAGTCGAGGTATACAGCACTAACCTCCATGCTCACCGGTCTCAGGCGATAGCACCAAGAACTGATCAAATAGTCTCCGAAAAGAATGCCCGACTCACCTACTACTGCGTTCTCTTGGACTATTTCGTCAAGCGGCCAGAGTCGCCACATGGCATAGTCCATTTGCTCCATGCCGCCGCAGTAACCATAGAGACGAATGACATCCGCGGTAGGCGTGCATCCAACAGATTCGAATGCCGCGATGACTTCGGAAGGAGATGCTGGCGGCAGGACATCCGATTTCTCTGCGCTCCACCGTTAGATTAACTGTTTAATGTGAACCATGGGCTATAACGCCGAAACGACTAGATCGCCAAGACGCTCATAAATTTATGTAAAATAATCATTGGCGATTCTCTATCGATCGCCCTGTTAAATAACTTCGTGCCAAGCATGACTACACCAAAGGCATTGTTTTGCGCGCGACGTTCTTGCAATCCGCTCACAGTTTGGGCAACGATTGATAAATATTTGATCAGTGTGCTCTCTTAAAACTCTGTCACGAACTCTTTGACGAAAAATATCAACACCGTCAATTAGCGCAGCAAGCACCTCGGGATCGTTTTCTGCGCCCCATTTATTTCGCAGCATTTCAGCCTTCTTTGGACTCGAAGCAATGTTGGCCTTATTTTCAACAAGGACTGCTTTCACACCCAATTGTTCAAGCTGAGAAAAAAGATGCTGATAATTATTCCAGACATACTGAGTAAGAGTGTCACCATCGTTGTATTCGCAATTATCCATATGTTTGACGTTGAATTGAAATAAGCACTAATTGCATAGCAAAACTTAGCAATATACCTATTCGCGCGTCCGTTTTGAATGCTATGCTAAATTTCATTTCGCTGGCAACTGTTTGTAATCGCAAGACATCTCCAAGTTCATTGGATTTAGATGATTTAGATGCTCGCCAAGTTTTGAAATAGCGATCGCATATCGAGGTATAGCACCTGTTGCAGTACGACGAAAATATTCAGGAAATTTTTCAACTCTATAAGCTCCAAATTCGACTTCTGGAATTTCTAGAGACGATTCAAACTCATCATTAACAATCTCTTCCTTTAAGTCAGACACTGAACACGGTAACCACCAAATAGGATCGCTACTAAAGATCGACATATACAAGTCATCTTTCTTATTTCTGATTAATTTCTTTTTGGCATACCTCGGCATAATAAAATTCTGGCCGTCGGTTTTGATCATGACGAGAACCGAGTTCAGTCCTTTTTCGTATTCTCCCATCCCGAAGTGACTGCGCACGATGAGTTCTATCTTATCTTGAACATCGCCACCATACACTGAAGAGCGAACTGTCGCTAAAAGAGAAAACGGCGGTGGGTCCATGTCAATGCACACCACATTTGGTTCTCTGCATTTTGCAGATTTGGGCGGTCTAGCAAAATACTCACCTGGTGCGAGGTCTGCAACAAGCAAAAGCGGCTTCGCAAGTTTTTCATCAAATGCCGGCAAAACTCTTTCTGTTTGACTTTGCGAGACAGCAGGAAGAATTAGGAGCGCAATGAGAATCGGTAATGCTCTAGTAAGGTAAATCATAGAATAAGCTAACAATGAACGACTGGTCGTCCTCAAAATTAATAAACAATAAGCCGCTTTACGGCCTATCCGATCGCCCCACTTGTTATAGCTCACTTTACAGACATTACACCTTGAAAAAACCAATAAATACGATATTATGGTATTTATTGGTACATTTTGAGGTATTTCATGGCAAAAAACACAAGCATTACTTTGGGCGATCACTTCGATACCTTCATTTCCTCACAGCTTGAGTCTGGTCGTTATGGCACAGCCAGTGAAGTTATAAGGGCTGGATTACGTCTACTTGAAGATTCAGAAAGCAAGCTGCAAACACTTCGTCAAATGCTCATTCATGGCGAGGAAAGCGGCGTTGCCAATTACAACTACAAAGACTTCTTAGCTGAACTTGATGAAAAGAAGGATTGATGGACCTATTTCATTTAAGCAAAGAAGCCAAAAACGATTTGCGCTCAATTGCTCTTTTCACAGAAAACCGTTGGGGTAAAACACAACGAAATTTTTACATTAAGCAATTGGACGATGCATTTTTTATGCTCGCACAAAATCCAAATTTGGGAATTTCATGCGACTACATTCGTGATGGATACCGGAAATTCCCACAAGGCAGCCACATAATTTTCTACAAACAGACCCTTGGTTCAATTATTTTGGTAGTACGAATTTTGCATAAGAGTATGGATTACGAATCGCAGCTCTGAGGATATATCGCATCGGTGAACGGATGGCCGTCCACAAATTTATAAAATGCTGAGCCGCATCGCAGCCAGTGCGATCGACTATCTTGCTAAAAATCTTCATGCTCGAACACCTTCTTCAAAATGAAAATGTGATTGAGAAGCGCAGGTAAACCCCGCAATGAAACTAGGTGTCAATTGTGCGGATGATTTAGGGGTAAAGTAACCATTGTTTGACGCCCAATCTAGCACACCAATATCTATCGGATACTCTGTTAAAACACCTGATAGTTTGTTTGTGGAAATCCAATACTCCGCAACCTCAAGCGAAGAAAATACCCCACCAGGAAATCTCGAACTTGCACCGTTGAATATCCAAACAGTCTGATTCATATTGATTTTTAACGCCGAAATGACGAGATCACCATGATCGTCAAAAATTTAAGTGAAATAGTCATTGGCAATTCGCCGTCGATGTCATGTTAAGCATTGTTTGTTTTAAGATCAAAGAGAAAGTTTTCGAGGAAAAGTTTTAACTTGTCGTCTTCAATATGAAATAAATCGAATCCAATTCTGGAGTTAGTTTCATCCTCACCTGCCTCAATTCTTCCAATATTTTTATTCTTCTCCGAAAAACTCGATTGCAAAACGTAGATTAACTGCATATACCTCATGCTTGGAAGTTCACTCCAAATCTCTTTAATGAGATTTGATATTTCGTCTATTCGCTCTAAAGGTCTCATTTAATTTGATGTTTAACGCAGAGGTGCTGGGATCGCCGCCACCAGAAAATTTATAAACAGTGAAATCGTAACTAGCGATGCCTCGCCGACCGTCTTGTTAAGCGTCACGCCAAGCACCAATAATTTTTTGGTAAAGATCATCTGCCCTCCCATCTATGTCATCGCACGCGAAATATGGAATCGATAAAGCATTATATTGATTAGGATAAGCAGCAATGCATTCCATAATACTCATTGAATCTTCAACTGACAATTCCTCGCCTTGAACCATTACCTCAGCAGCTCTAAGAACACTTGTCGTGCTCGGATGATTGAAATTCTGCCGCCAGTACTCAAGCATTGCTTGTTTAGATTTCTGAGTCACTTTCTTTCTACTTGGAACACGACAAATTTCATGTAAAACCATGTACGCTGCATTTGGGGAAATACTGGCACCCAATTTTACGAGCGCTTGCCACTCCGGTTCGGAATGATAGGGAAAATTACAATCTATCTTCTCAATGAATTCAGTCTCGTACAAAATTTCCCCTGACGCTTAACGTAAATGTGCGCGGATAGCCGCAAATGTTTTGAAATTCAAGAATGAATAGAATCGGCCATTCCGATCGACAGTCTTGTTAGCACAGTAAATAGCTATTTCTTTCAACATAAAACCTAGATACTACTAGAAATTACGCTGAGCTTTACTCAGGAAGAAGTGAGTACAAAGAATCAAATCCTGGATTCGAATTAATTAGTTCCCCAACTTTATAGCTGAGCAACTCGGAGCGTGAAGCCAACCATGCCCCAACTTTCATCCGATCGCCCTCAACCGCCGACGCGCCACTTTCTGTACACACGAACCCTTCTGCTAAGCCGCCATATGTCAAACCATTTCCTTCGATCGCATCACGAATATATTCTGCCCAAAATAAATTACGCGCTTCCATAGTCAGGGACTTGGACAATTCAATCGACATGTGAAATCCAAACACGACAAATTCAGATATTTTCAATTTTTTCCTTAAACGTCGGCTTCGTCGCTTTGATCGAATTATCATGGGTGCTAACTTTTAAATTGAAGGGCGCAGAAATTTACGCGTCCCGCTCGATTGCAAAGTTAGCACTGATTGCTCCACAATTGCATTGAATTAAAACCATATTCTTTAAGCTTTACAACCGCATCCTCCGCGCCCTCAACTGTGCCGGCAGTAAAAATGGATTCTTCACTCGACAACGCACTGTCTATAACAGCTTTCGCTTCAGCGAGACCCAACTCAGATTTGGCCTTTATCAGTTTGGTAGCCTGAACTTTATTGGCTCCTGCGTTCCAGCCAATGATCTTCACCTTATTGGTTGGCGACGCTTGCGGGTCGCCACAAGCTTCAAAAGCTTTAACGTAATAATCGACTGGAAATGCTGAACCGGTTTCAAATACTCTGCCGTCCTCACGGCCAATAAGGACAGGTCCGTGCCCGACCATCATTTGACCAAAATCGCCTGTTTCGACAAATTTCCTGCTCTGGTAGATAAATACGAAACAACGAGGATATTCACGCGTTGCATCCTCAATGAGGACACAGTCGAATTTTTTTCTCATTACATCTCGTTCAAATATCTCTCTTGCCTGGTCGACATTCATGATGATTGAGTGCTAACGCCGAGTTCAGCGGCAGTTTTTAAGTAGTGGTTTTATGGAATAATTTTGCGCAGCAAAACCAAAAAACTGCGACTTAAAAACTGTCCAGCGTAGGCACGAAGTGCCGTAGTGCTGCAGCAACGACTTGTTAGAGAAGTTTAGTCTGACCACACAATTATAGATTCGCCACACTCTACAGCATTTTTATAAAACGCAAAAAGCAAATTAAAATGCTTTCTGTAATAAGCTTCAGGATCAGGAATTTTTCCTATGCCAAAGAATTGATTCCATTTATATTCTTCTTTTGGAATAGAACCAATCAGCCTTTCAAGATTCACTTCAAACATACCTGAAAGTATGGACTTTACTTCTTCTGCCTGAATTGAAAATGCCGACTCCCAAGTCTCTTCAATATTAGGAAGAACTGGTTTTGTACCATTGCAAGAAATATAAAGTGCGGACTGAGCAGTATAGCTCTGCCCTGAAAGTCTACCCAAGGTACTTAACCCCGCGGGAGCCCAACAAAGATCGAGATAGTTTTCTTTAGGAAGAAGATTAAACGATACTAGCTGAACAAATAGAGCAGAATTTTCACAGCACCCAGAAAAAGTTTCTTCATTCATTCTTGCAAGTTGCTGAGTAATTGCCATTCGGTTTCTCTAACGCCGTGGTAAACGGCAGAATTTAAGTCGCGGCTTTGTTGAATTATTTTGCGCAGCAAAACCACAAAGCCGCGACTTAAATTCTATCCAGTGGGGCGGAATGGTGTTTGACCACTTTGTTAAGCGCCTGGCCGATTGCACTGGTTAGCTTGATAATTATAACTTCCGCCTGAATCTAAGCAGCGGTCTATTTCAGTTTGAACAGAAATAAATTCATAGCCAAAATAAAACGCAGCCAATAACAACGCCAAAGTAATAAGACCAACCACAGCTACAATTGCGCCGTCAGGATTTACAGTTCGAGAAAAAGGCCTACAGATTAAATAGCCTAAACCCTTGACGAGTACTTCAAAGACAATTTCAGCAAGAACTCTTCCAATAACTTTAATCGTTCCGCCAATAACCTCTCCCACTATTTCTCCGACTGGCACATTATCTCCTTAGCTAAAACCGCTTAACGCATCGGTGAACGGATGACCGTCCACAAATTTATAAAATACTGAGCCGCATCGCGGCCAGTCCGATCGACTATCCAGTTTGCCTCATTATCGCTCACTCGAAGAACCTTCGCCAAAATGGCTTTGATGGTGGTAGATAAATCTCAGCTGGGATACCTATAAGTGCAGGACCGGATAATTGTGCTCCAACCAAAGACTTCGACTGGTTGAGCGCACGATTTACAGCATTAACCATAGAACTGCGAAGTGCAATGTTGCTGAAGGTATTGCGCGGCCCAGCATGATACATTTCAGTTGCTACTTTCGCTGCAATTTGAACGATCGGCTCAAGCTTAAACTCTAATTCAATCCACCTACCACGTTTATCCTTCGCACTAAAAGTAGTCGGCAATTGAATATCCGCGATATGGGAAACAAGGACAATACCAAAGATTTCAGGAAGCCAATCTATCAATCGTCTTGCTAACATTCGTTCTTGAGCTAACGCAAAAATTTCAACTTCTATTTCATCGTCAGAAATACCATCACGCCCAATAACGTGGATGGTTTTTTGCAAGAGTTCTTCAGAAATTAATGAAAGCATATAAGTGAGAGGGTAACGTCGACTTGACGGGATCGTCGCCACAATTGTAAACAAAATCGAAGTAATCTTCGGCGATTTCCCGTCAAGGGGTTTGGCGTCACTACTACCACAGAGAGTAAACCTGCTTCTCAGAAAGCCCCACGTATGTGCGTGCTCCATCGCGTAGATGCATGCCGTTGCTCGCTGCCCATGCAACCACAGTGCGCGCCATTGCCAACCCGCTCTGCTCCGCTGGAAAGTGAAGCCAGGCGAGGCCTTGACCACCAATATAGGCGAGAAACTCTGCTGCCGAACGTTGATTTTCAGGCGATGGTTCAAGTCCGCGCTCGGCGCAAAAGGTAGTGAAGTCTTCTTGCCGAAGTTCACCACACTTCAGTGCGGCGCACAGGTTTTGCGTATCGATGGAATCGGGAACGAAGTTCAGGCCAAGCACAAGGTTCGAAGCGAGGCCAGTCTCAACTCTGCAGCGCTCGGCGACAGCCTTTCCGTCTAGGGGCGTTTGCACATTGAGTGGCAATGACCAGAGTTCAAGTTCTACGATGAGAGGCGCCTTGGCTGTATGTCTGATGATGTCTAACGCCAAAATGACGAAATCGCCACGATGGTAAAAAATTTAGGTGAAATATTCATTGGCAATTCTCAGTCATGTTAAGCGTTTTTTCGTAGGCGCTAGCTAGTAATTTTGCTTCACCTGTTACTGTGACCACATTACAAAGCGAAGGTGTGCCAACTCTGAATATGATATAGCCAACATGCTGTAGTTGGCTCCGCTTTACACATGTTAATTCAACTCGATGCGAGGAAAACCAGTTACTTGACGCACCAGCCGTGCCTGCCGCTAGCAGGAAATCACTCCATCGATCTTTTGTTAGATGGGGATGAAATTCAACGGTGAAGGAAGACGATTCCATAAGACGCTTAACGTTTTAGTTCAGAGGCGCGCGCCTCGTAAATACAATATGAAGTGACGCCAATCCTTGCGCACTTCTCGAACGGTTCGTCAGGCCGCAGGAGTTTGCCCGGTGACCGCGAAGAACAAGCCAAAGAACAGAAGCAAATAGATTGCGAAGAAGACGAGCATCGCGTCTGAAAGCTTGGACAAATAGTTGTCATTGAGCGCCTTATGTTCCCGGGCGACCAGGAACTTGAGAGTGACCCAGCCGCCAGCGATGCTATTGCGCAAAAACAATGATGGTCTGCCCATAGCCTCGTACTTCTGCGGGTGAGCACACTCAAGCCGGTTAAAGAGCAGCTTGATGAGCACGAACCACACAATAACCATCCCGAAAAGGACGGGAAAAAGAGTGACTGATAAAGTTTGATGAGTCATAGGGTTCTTTGTCTGAGGACTAACGCAAAAGTGGTGTGCGCCGCGAATTACGGATAGCACGAGGATTAAAAGCTAAAACGGTGTCACTATCGACTATTTTTTTTTGCACAAATAGACTTCATATCACAGTCCATGTGCATAAGAAAACTGTTCGCGTCGACCAACGCCTGCGCTGTTGATAACAGTATTCTCAAAGAATCCATCATACATCGGCCATGTCGTCTCACAAGCTAATACGGCAATAGAGTCTTGCTCTGAAATTTGGACAACTGTGACTAAGAAAGGGTGATGAGTACAGTAAGCTGTAAAGGTAAGACCGGGCGTGACTTGACCTTGAATCATTTCAACACGAAGAACAAAGTTCGAGATTGTCGCGTCATCTGCGCGATCAGAATGATCTTCGCTCAAGACTTTAAATATTGCCACTGTCCGTTTTCTCCCGTGTGCTAACGCAGATGTGATCAGAACACGACCACAGGTTGTAAAAAGAATGATGTCTTCATTCGCGATTCCGATCGACCGTCCTGTTAAGCATCACTACCACCACTATCTTTTTGCATACGCTCAGAGACCCAAGATTCATAGCTTTGATACAGTTCAGTCCATGGCCAATTAGAATCTACGCTCTTCGAATATGATAAATGAACCACGGCGAGACGTTGAGACCCGTCAAGCAGTTCAAATAATATGTCATCAGAACCTTCCATGCGCGCAAGTGCACGAACAAGAATCCCCGAAAGGGAATGCCCTATTGGCAGCTCACTAGCAAGTTGCTTTTCAAAAGATGCGGGATCACTTAGTGAAACCCATGGGTATCGAAGTTCCATTCTTGATGCTTAACGCAAAGTTGACACGCACGCCTGCGTGTCTGTGTCGAACGTCCTGTTAAATTTTATTTCCACTTGAGGTTCAACTTACGTTGTGATGCCGCGCAATCACGAAGATATAGATTAATAAGGCTTTGATATGGAATGCCGATGCCTTCTGAAATAGACTTGAAGTAATTAATACTTTCCTCATCAAGTCGGATAGTGATTTGCTTTTTGAGTTGTGAAGCGTAGGGATTTTTAGTTGCTCTCGAAAAATCGTATTCGTCTCTCATGATTTCACCTTCGGTAAGAAGCGGCTTCGTGACGGCTAGCCTTCCGCGCGGAAATTATCCGGATAATGCTTTCGTCTGTACGGTAACAATGGCATACAACCAAAAGACGCAAGCTTGAGCTATAGCCCAAAAGAATGAATCGATCTTCATCTTCCGAATGATCGGGATCAGCAATTAATTTCGCCCGCTCATCAGAAAACGCGGACTTAGCTTCTTCAAAGCTAACCCCGTGTTTTTTAAAATTTATCGTGGCTTTAGACTTATCCCACTCAAAACTAAGATCATTCATAGGTACAATATAACTACAGTGTAGTTACAAGTCAAGAACGGAGATTTTGAAATTTAACGTTTGACATGAGGGGTGGCCGACTCCCTATGACCACCCGCAGCGGTGAATGTCGTATGCGCGGAACCTCTTGTCATGAGGCACGAGTTCATGGTGTCGATCATTGAGAAATGCTCCCATGATGCGAAGCTTCGTAAGGAAGGGTGCCTTTCGGCCCCATTCTGCGTTCTGCCCAGGTGTGGCTTCCCACCTACCGTTGAGAATTTCTGCCCGCTCTGAGGGACCAGCAGAACCTGAACTCCACTCGCCCTTGCAGCCGGGGCACTTTCTGTCGATCTCTTTGCCGTACTCGGCGAGCCAGGCCTTGGCGGATGGCGTGGCCAAGGATTCGCGAATTAGCGGTTGCGGAAGCGCCGAATTCGCTGACAAGGGGTGCTGCACCAACCGCGACGAGATAGCCTCCATGAAAAAGACATTCGCGTCGACTCCCATTCCCGGCGACCGAAAGTAGGCCGCTCTGTAGCCGTCCGGTGAATTGAAAAACAGATCAAAGAGTTCGCGGTCGACCGCGATCGTATACACCGGGCGCATGAAGCCCGTGCCTATGACCTCGCTCCGGTGACAGCACAAGACGGTCAACCCTTCAACAATGCGGTGTGTGATCTGGGCAAAGGTGGTGCCCCCAAGCAGGACGGGAAGGCGCGTAGAAGCGTCTGCTGAAAGGAAGTATTTCCAGGGCGAGGCAGCGACGTTCATTGAGGCGGCTAACGCATAGGTGATCGGAACGCGACCACAGATTTCAAATAGAACAAAAAATTCATTCGCGATTCCGATCGACTGTCATGTTTTGGGGTAGCCAAATGTATATCTGGAGGTGACCATGCAAAAACACTTACACATTCATCTACTCCAGTAACTAGATATTCTTTGATTTCCTTTATATTGCCACGAATAAAACCTGTCCGCCGTCGTTCTTGATCAAACCAACCGCCTTCAATTATTTGAAAGACCCAACCATTGGGGCTAGAACATGTAGGCCAGAATTCCAACAAATCCCCCTCATCGAGAACTCTAAATCCAGCAATCTCCAAAAAACTTACTCGAACAATTTGAGTAGCATCTAGTGACTGTGAAGTAATTTCTAAACGCCCAGATTTATATTCAATTTCAGTAATTTCATTCTGACTTTGAAATATGGAATCTGCTTCAATAGTGACTGCCTTCATTTAGGATTAAGCCCCATAACGCTGATTTGAAATGCGCGCGCGCAGCTCAGTAAATTTTGAGAACGCGCATATTCGCGCATCATTCTCGAATGTCATGTTGGACGAAGCCGCTACGCGGAGAAAACAAAGCATACCAACTCCGAAATTCAAAATTACAATTCTATCTCAAGCC
>NZ_JBXARG010000036.1:0-10755 GCF_058808015.1 Undibacterium sp. GW821-FHT11H02
TGGTACAAAGCACCTGCATACTCTATGCGTAATGGTCTCGCCATGTCAGTCTCCCGTTGATTTAGTTACGGTTGAGTCTAGGATGGCAAAAGATTGATGTCAAATGTAAGGTTTGACCCCGTGATTTCGTGATTTGCTCTTGGGGGATAATGGGTGCCCTTTTTTGTCTTTTTGGTTTTGTCAAACTACTATTAAGTGCGTTTATTTTTTTAGTTTGTATTTATTGATGTCGTCATACAAATTATTAACTACCTTTTCCAAAATTCCCCCTGTTCCATTAAAGCTAGTATTTGTCAATATGGAGATTCCTATATTTCGCTTAGGATAAATCACAAACCAATTCTGCATTCCGTAGATTCCTCCGTGATGTCTAATAATCAGTTCATCACCATCTTCTATGATGTACCAATGATAGCCAGCCCAAAAATCCGAACCTTCTTTAAACAATTTTTTATGCGCTTCGTTAATAATAGGATTTGATTGATCAAGCTGCAATTTCATATACTTCACTAAATCCGAAGTAGTAGAATGTAATCCGGAAATTCCACCCCATAAAGTTCTATTGAAGTTAGGCATTACCTCATTTTTATCGTTATAACCTTTTACCAATCTTATTCTGTCATTTTCATCGAGTGTAAACTTGGTGAGATTCATTTTGTTTGGTTTCAAAATAAATTCAGTTACCAATTCTTCAAAAGGTTTTTTATACACTTTTTCAAGTATATATGCAGTCACCTCTGGAGCTGTGTTGGAATAAAAGTATACTTCCCCTGGTTTCGTTTTAATTTTGATTTGTTTTAATCCTTCAAAAAATGCCTTTTTATTTTCACTTCTTATTGGCATATTAGGAAATCCACTTGTATGTGTAATGAGGTGTTTAATTATTATTGGTTCACCATTAAATTCTAAATTAGGATATGGTTCATCAAGGTAGATTCTAATATCGTCATCTAAATTTATTTTTTTATCAAGTACGGCTTTCGCGGCTATATAACCTGTAAAAGTTTTAGTTACAGAAGCTATTTCATAAAGAGTAGAATCGTTTGGTTTGTTGCCTTTTCCAATAGTTAATTCTCCAAAATGTTTTATTGTTGATTCCCCATCTTTATACACTGCAACGGAAACAGAATGAAATCTTTTGTCCTCTAATAACTGAAGCGCATTTTTTGTAATTGCATTTTCAACATTTTGTTTACTGATTTGCTGAGGATTTTTACATCCAATTAATGCAAAACATAAAATAGTTATTAAATATTTCATTGTCATAATTTATAGTTTAATTTTGGTTGGGCGGTTAAATAGCGCATAGCAAATATTTTTTATCCGTTACTTGCGTCGCTCCATGGCGGCAATAAGCTGATACAAACGTCGCTTATTGTATTGCTGGAGCAAACACGGGTAGAGATTGCCGACAGCATTGAAAAAGACAAAGCTGAGTCCTACCTTCGGTCCGTATGAGCTCCACGCAAAGACCGTCAGTACCGTCATCACAGCAAAGCCCACCCAATGCGATACTTCAGCGGTCGCAATGTGCGCTCGAATATCCTTCAGCAATTGCAGGTCACGATTCTTCGGCAGTTTGATATTGGTATTGAACAACCGTAGCGGCGTCGCCAGCAGAATCTTCCGAAACCAATCGACCCCAAGACGTTCATATGTCTTTGAATCCGCAAACAAGAAGCGCGCGCTCATCCATTCATAAAAAGACATCCGGCGCAGTATAAGATCCGCGATGAATCCAATGATGAACGACAGAAACATGACTGCGATCGCGTTATTTAAAAGTGTCATTCTTTAATCCTCGATATTCCCAAATATCTGGGTTACGGTGGTTACTGCTGGCATACGATGAACGCGCCAAACAAAAGAGAGACCAAGAATTATTGCCATTATTTGGGCAAACCCTTACCAGCTGCATTTTCTCGCGCGGCGATCCTCTCAACTAATGTATTGATTGCGTTTTCCATGGCTCGCGCAGTTTTGTCGCCACTCTGGTTGGTAATGACAAATATGCCCAAATCGTACTTTGGTAGGATGTAAATGTAGCATTGCGAGCGAGGCACTCCACCATGATGAGAATAGTAATCGCCCTTCACGCGATCACCTGTGACGATGTTCCAAAAGTAGCCGATACTGAACTCGGAATCGAATTCAACGAGCTTGCGATGCGATTCCGTCACGACAGGTCCTCCGGCCAGCTGAAACTTAAGGTATTTCACCATCTCTGGGACGGTCGCCTTCACGTTCCCTGATGCCCCCCAAGGCAACTGTGGCATCGGCGTGGTCGGTGCCGCGTTATCGCTGTGATAGCCAACCGCAAGCCGGGTTACATCGGCAACATTGAGTCTGATTCCTACGTCAGTCATATTGGCAGAATCGCGAAAAAATCTGCCGAACAGAGTTTCGTAGTCTGTTTTGTAAACCATTTCTAGAATATGCGCAGTAAGTTCCGTTCCGGTACCGGAGTAAGCATAATCTTTCCCTGGCATCTGACTAATTTTGACAGTGCGCAAATCCCTAAAAAAATCAGCCTTTCCATAATGCATATATACGGCATTGAGCTCGTTTGGCGTACTGTGCTTAGTAAAGTTCTTAAGCACTTCGTTCACGCGTTCCGGCAACATATTTGGTAGGCCGCTCGTGTGCGACAGCAAATGACGGATACGGATAGGTTCACCCTTGTACTGTAAATTTGGATAGTCCCCACGTAGATATATCCGAACATCGTCGTCCAGACCCAACTTGCGCTCCAAAACGGCATTAGCCATCATGGTTCCCGCCATGGTCTTGCTCAACGACCCAATTTCGTAGAGTGTCGCATCAGTTGGAGGAGTTAACTTTCCGACTTCCATGTCGCCACGGTGACGGATGAATTCCTTGCCCCGATATACGATTCCGATTGAGGTCGAATGAAGCAGCGGTTGCTCGATCAGCGTTTTGGCGACCTCATCGATATCCGCCCCCAGATCTTTCGTCGGAACATGCTCCCTCGTGCAACCCACGGCCAACATTGCGGTGAGTATTACGAAGCAATTAAACCAACGCGTGTTTCGTGCAATCAAAGCCGGTGCTTGTACGCGGCAGCAGCTAGGAGCAAAAGTTAAAAACTTAGTCATCGACATAGTCTGAGGTTCCACCTAAAACGAATAGCGTTTATCCGCCGCACCGGAAACGCAAAGTAAAAATCCGCGAATACTGCGGCGGATAAACCTTGTTGTTGTGCCTTACGAAAAGCTTACACCTTACCGAGTTCGATAGCAGAATCGTAGGGTGGGCTCGGCCTCATCGTGCCCCATACAAGGCTATTGCCTTACGAAATAATTACACTTAACGTGTTACTCAAAATGGATATCGATTAAAAAATAACGGGGAATCGCAAATTTTTTGCCTAACTCTTCCGGCTTCACATCTGACTGCACAACATCACAATATTTAGTAGAGCCATCGGCCGCCTTAAATGGCTGCATAAAGGTCAATATAGTGTTGTTGGTATTTAGTGCGATATCGACGTATTCTTTTCTGCCTTGGAAGCTTTTTAAAGCAAAATCCTTTTGATCGACTTCGATGTCATATTCCCTGTCAACGCTAAATCCATCAAAATAAAAAGCAAACTTTGCCTTGTTTTGCGGAGTACGTTGCACCAATACGCTAAATCTAAATTTGTCCTTCTTTATTTTGAAATAATCATCTTCTCGCGAGTCGAAGACTTCATAAGTTTTCACCAATTTGCCATTGACAAAATCACGGATACTGATTTTGAAATTTTTGTCTAATAAATGTAGGCCATTAAATTTAGCGTTGGCAAATTTGATGTCCTGAAAACGCATGAGATTCGCTTGATCTTCATTGTCTACGGACTCGCGCATGCGCAGTTGAATATTTGAAGGCGTCGATGATTGAGCAAAAGCAAGGTGGGCACTAAAGGCATAGTGAAATAAAAAACAGATTAAAAATACACGTAGGGTAGACATAATTTCGCTTTTGAAAAGTTGGGGAAATAAGATGTTGAGGTGTTTTATCTTTAATCTTATTTAAAAGAACGTGTACTCATAAAAACCAATTATTATAATATATGTGAAATATATTGCAAATATTTCAAAATAACGCCATGTAGAAAAAATAGGCAAAGCAATTTATCTGCGAATCCACTGCACCAAAGAAAATGAAGTATCGCCATAATCAAGGTTCATAAGGCGCAATACGCTTGCGGTTATTGCCTTACCGAGTTCACTTCGTCGCACCAGCCTCAGTCTTAATCACGACAGGAGGCGGGATGCGTCTAGATTCGTCTTCCAATCTCAATTTCAAAACGCCGTCTTGATAGGTCAGCAGCCCTGTGTAAGAAAAAGTCGTCTTGCTGTCAGGAGAAGTTTCCCAATCTAACAAGCCCATCACCAATACACCTTCTGTGCCAATGACTTCATACGATAGATCACGCCATGCCATCGCGATAGGAGCGAGCCATCTTTCCCTATATTGTTTCTTCAACTCTTCAGGGCTGACGAAAGCTTTACGTCCCTCGCCAAGGCGATAAGAACCTCGCGCATCATATCGATTAACAATGACATCTCTTTTTCCTGCGAGTAAATCCTCCGCATAGCTTGCCATGAAGGACTTCGCATCCGACAAGATAGTGGCCTCAGAGCGAACTGTTTGCGCAGATGCAAAACCTTTCGTAAATAGTATCGCCACCAATGCGGACATCACAATGTTTCGGAAAATGGACGGCACTCTCTTTAGAAAAAGCAGAGCGCGGGAATATTCTGTTTTTCCTTGCACCTGAATTTGTGAATCAAGAGACTGACATACTTTACTCAACAAATTTTCAAACATAGAGTTCCTTTAAAGACGATTTTAATCATGATAGATAGATCTATTTCTAGCTTTTGAAGTTAAACCTGGATGGTTATAAAACTCGTTCACAATGAAGAGGCTAATTTAAATCCTTTACAAATAAATTATTTCTTAAGAAAGAACTGCGCCGACTTTACCTTATCGCAAAATGGCATTTTGTCTGCGTACTTTATTCTGTAACTGTAATATGCCGTAGATTAGCGCCTCGGCTGTAGGTGGACATCCCGGCACATAAATATCAACCGGAATAATCCTGTCACAGCCACGAACGACAGAGTAAGAATAGTGATAGTAACCACCACCGTTAGCGCATGAACCCATAGAGATAACATAACGCGGCTCGGCCATTTGATCGTAAATTTTGCGCAGCGCGGGCGCCATTTTATTCGTCAATGTTCCCGCAACGATCATCAAATCAGCTTGCCGTGGACTAGCGCGTGGAATCATGCCAAAACGTTCCATATCATAGCGTGGCATGGCCGCTTGCATCATTTCGATCGCGCAACAAGCCAATCCAAAGGATAAATACCACATGCTATTGGTTCTGACGAGATCGGCAACGTCATCCAGACGCGCCAAAATAACATGGTCTTCTTTCAGAATTTCTAGTGCTTGCATGCTCAACTCCCGAGTGGAAAAATTGAGCCGGAGTTTAATCACATAGTTAAAATCATACTTGTACCTAAGCGACAAATTTGTACCGAGCCGTCATCAAGGCGTAAGTCACGTCATCATTGAGGCGGTATAAATAAGTTTTGGAACTCCATAGGGCTAAGTTGATACACCCAATAAGCAGGATCTTGTGCCGCGATTCTTTGCAATAAATGAGTAGGGCTGATGCCCGCCATATCCTGAAATTCTTTGTGCATGTGAGCCTGATCGTAGTAACCGGAATCTTGTGCGACTTGGGTCAGATCCCCCCATGCTGAACCTTCAATGGCGATACGTTGCAAAGTAAAACCGAAGCGAACTAGGCGACGTAGTTCACGCAAATTGACGCCGAAAGTAGTGCGTATGCGACGTTCTAATTGACGTTCTCCTATACCAAAATAGGCGCTTAGTGCCATCATCGGGAAGAAGATTCTTTTATGTGCTGCGACAATGGCATCGCCCAAAATATTCTTTTTTTTCTCATGCAAAACCTGGCCAAGAAAAGCATGAAAATCACGTACATTACTCTCTGCATCACCACGTACATTACTCTCTGCATCACCACCTACTTCACTACCCGCCTCAAATGTTGCATCGATTTTTTTCAAGAGCGCAGCAACACATATTGGATCGAAAATTTGATCCATTGCCATAGAACTATTGAGTAGGCTAGTGATTTCTAGAGCCACTGTTTTCGATAACATGCCAGGAATAAGGCAGACCGTCATTGTGATGGTCTGTGGCGCGTACTCGACATACATGGGCTCGGTGAAAGGCCCACGCAAAAAGAAACGAGGCAGGCTTTCGCGCCGTCCATCCGCATGCACAATCTCTGCGCTACCTCGTACCATCAACATGATGGAAGGAGATAAGATCGCAGGTATAAAGGCTTGATTGGCTGGCTGTGGCAACCAAAGTGTATGCAAGAGTAATTGTTTGAAACGTGGCAACGGAGGAAAAATTTGCAAACCCATAGATGCTGGTCGTTGAAAGTGAAATAATTTATTGGCTTAGTTGTGACTGAACAGCAGAGAATTTAACTGACTGGACATAAAAAGGGCGCGGAACAAAATAGGCGATGCCAAGACTTGCCCCCATTCTATCTCCATTCTCTCGGCCATGCTTACTGCCTCATTCTTATTCAGAGAGGGCAAACTCAATCAATGGGCGGAAAAAAGGGCAGTTCTAACATCAATACATTTTATTCATGATATTGGAATGTTAGCACCCGGTAAGTGACCGCATAAATACGCTTGCGTCATATTTTCATTTCGCGTGTTTCCCAAATTCACAAGTAATCCAATGGTTTGATGGGGGCTTGTTTTTGTTTTTTGGGGATGTCTTTGAGTGATTGTTCGGGATCGAGCTTGCATTGCATGGTAAGTACAAAATCGTCGTCACCGAGATAGATTTGGTTCTTCAGGCTCTGCCAAGGAGAAGGCTGTCCTTTGACCTGCTGGGGATTGGGGGGAAGACCTTACATTTGACATTCAGGAATAATGGGGTCAAGGAATAATGGTGTCAGGCCTTACATTTGACATTCAGCAGTCAATCAACACCACTTTCGTTTTGTTTCACAGCCCGACTAACCGTCGCGTAGCTCACTCCGAAATGGCTACCTACTTGCTCAAGTGTATAGTGTCCGCTCAAGTATGCCAGTGCCATATTTTCATTGCGCGTGTTTCCCAAATTGACGAAGTAATCCAATGGTTTGATCGGGGCTTGTTTTTGTTTTTTGGGGACGTCTTTGAGTGATTGCTCGGGATCGAGCTTGCATTGCATATCGAGTACAAAATCGTCGTCACCGAGATAAATTTGGTTCTTTAGGCGCTGCCAAGGAGAAGGCTGTCCTTTGCCCTGCTGTACAAATTCACGATAGCGCTGCTGTGCGATATTCTTTGTCTTAGCAAATCCACCCAGAACCCAATCGGTCGTTAAACATGCCACGCCTTCAGCCAATCCGGCAGTAGCACGATAGCTACTCCACGGCCAGTCTTTGGCACTGCGCACCATGCCAGCACGTACCGGATTTAAGGCAATGTAGCGCGCCAATTCAAGCAGGTAGGATTCTTTCTGCACCAATATCGCTTTAAATCGCCCCTGAAAAACATGGCCAACGCGTTGATACTGCCGATTGACATACTGGGTATAAGAGCCATTGAGCAATTTCATACCGTCAGACAAACTTGCGCGGTTTGTTTCAATCAACAGGTGGTAGTGATTATCCATCAGACAGTAAGCGTGGCAATACCAATCATAGCGATCCACCGCGATTTTCAACAGCGATAAAAACCGCTGTCTATCATCGTCATTAGCATAAATATTCGCTCGTGCATTCCCACGTGCAGTAACGTGGTACAAAGCACCTGCATACTCTATGCGTAATGGTCTCGCCATGTCAGTCTCCCGTTGATTTAGTTACGGTTGAGTGTAGGGTGGTGAAAGAGTGATGTCAAATGTAAGGCCTGACCCCGCGCTTTGTGTATGACCCCGCGCTTTGTGTAAGGCCTGACCCCGCGCTTTGTGTTAGTTTGGGTAAAGTGATCACCAGCGTCCGACCACGTACACCGATTCGATACATTGTAAATATGGTCTAGACATATCAAAAAACATTTCGGCTCCTGTATCGCTCTTTCGGTAATATTCACGAGTCTGTGCATGATGACCATAGAGCCTCGCTTCACTTTGAAGTTCCCAGCCAGCATCAAGCGCAACTCTACGAAATTCGAGAATACTTATACAAAAATAGGAGTCAAACCAGACTTGAAATTCGGACTCTCTTTCCCTCCTCCGCAGCTCCATCCCAAGATACCAGTCCCGCCAAGGTAATATGAGGAAGAGAAGTTTATTGGCATCACTATCTCTACTCTTATATGGTGTTTGCTCGGGGATCTTTAATTGAAAAACCTGTTCAACTACTTTCTTTTCCACACGCCCATCTTTGGTAAGCAAAATTCTCCCGAGATTGACAAGAAACTCTTCCTTCGAAAAAGGATAGGGCGGTAAAAATTTGTCCTTGATCTCCCCCAGTACTTCTTGTGTTTTTTTGTCCTCAGTTCCTTGTATCGATCCGTTTTGCAACATGGAAGATTTCGACAAACAGAAAGCTGGAGAAGGCAACATTGTGAGCGTTGCTAAGATCGAAATCGCTAAATGTCCAACACTTCTGAAACACACGAATCGGCATAGCTTGAAAATCACATCTTTAATCCACGCTTTATTGATGGAACCAGTCATGTACGTCTCCAAACAATCAAATAACCCGTCACTCTGAAAATCCACAAAATGGACAAACTACCCACTCATTTTTCATCGAAAAGTGGAATCAAAAATTGACTTTATTGGGGCAAATTGACACCCAATGCCAACTAAACTTTTGAGACTATGATTCACTAAAAACCCTCAATCCCACCAAAAATACCAAACCTCAGCATTCAACAGCGTCGCTGCGAGATTGGAGATAGTTTCGCAGCCTTGATCGACGATGTCCGTGCAATACCAATATTGCTGCCATGCGAGTTTGATTGCGGCTTCTTTATCGCGCGGTGGGTTTTTGACGATACACTCGATCACGTCACCTGAGACGCCGACGATCTCAGCGCCGAATTCTTTTTGCCAATAACGATGCATCGCGCAATGCACTACGGGATCGGGGCAATCATTCCAGCCGCCATATTTTAAGGCTGCAGGTAGATGCCAAGGCTGCGCTATTTTTGCTGAGCCTAAGTAGACCTCGGGTCGCACCTCGCTCGTCAAGATATCGCGATGCAGTGAGATCGCGCCTTTCTGATTGATTTCGCCAGGCCACTCGCCTAGCGTGTCGTCTTCGCTGAATTCATATTCCTCGGCTTCCGCACGACGCTCGCGCACCCATGCCGCCACGTCAAACTGCGCTGCTTCATGAAGAATCTCGTCAACTGATTGTTCGTTATATTCTGCCGCTTCTTGAAGTCGCTCGACATCGTCGGCTTCGCCGATTAGGAAGGGGTAATCGCCTGATTGAGAATAGCTGTTTCGTTGTTGCATCAAGGAGGCGATGGCGGCATCGCCTGAGATTTTTTGTTTGGTGAATGGTTTGGTGTTCATGTTTATGGATTTGAAAAAATGATGAAAGTTGGACGTTACCGCCATGGAAGATCTCATTCTGCCCATATCGAAATGTGTCATATCGAGACTTGACCCTATGCCTGTGTTATTGATGTATCGCGCAGTGCGTTATGGGATCAGGGCAATCATTCCAACGGTCATACTAGTGCGTTTAGTTTTTTCCTTGAGCCCAAATTGTGCCTGTGACAGAATCAATATTCGTCAATGTGATTTTAAATCGTACCGTGGTTAGAAGCTCACTAGCAAATAGACCATGAATTTTGTCAACAAGGCCTGATCCTTCTTTCGGTTCGAAATGTTTTGCGAATTTGAGTTGATTCTGTTTTATTAATTTTCCATCTTTCTCAATAACAATCGTCGAGATACTAAATGGAGCAATGGCAGATAACTCACTCAGAAGCTTTGGTGTTAGAAAGATCGATTTATCTTCCTTGTCACTATTCACCTTATCTTCTTCAAATTGAACAACTAAATTTTCAGCAACGTTAGTCGCAAGGCGTTGATCAAGGAAAGCCTTAACAGGCAAATCAGCGGCAATATCTCCACGACCGGAAAAAATTCGATCTGCAAATTTGAGACAGTTTTCATTTGTTTGTTCTTTTGACGAAGTCTCGATTTGTTTCAAAATCGTACTCACAGAATATTCTAGAATTTTTGGCAGATACACATGCTCCAATTCCTCAGCTAACTCGGGACGTCCCTCGTTTTTTGCCGACTTCTGTAGCGATTCTCGCAAACCAGCAATGAGCACGAAGTATTTCTCATTTCTCTGTGTCCACGACGATAAAACTTTGGTCGCTATTGGTTCGAAATCCGTACTATTTTTTGTACAACTCATCAAAATTTTATTTACTAATTGCCCCTTGGTTATGAGCGATGCAAACGCAGCACCTTGAACCTCTGCCTCGTTTTTATATTGTAAGTCGTCTGCGGAACTAATTTGACATAGCAAGAGAATAGAGAGCAGAAAGAACAAGCGTGTAATCTTCATCATGAGTTTCCATTAAAACTGTGTATTGAGTTCAGGCGATCAAATATTCTTATGCAATATTTAATCAACAACTCTTGTAACCCTCCCGTAAAATCAAGCCATGCATAACTAGAGATCTTGAGGCAAACTTATGTGCCAAAGGAGAACAGAAA
>NZ_JBXARG010000037.1:0-10530 GCF_058808015.1 Undibacterium sp. GW821-FHT11H02
TAACGAAGTTCCCTTGCAAGGGAACTTTCCCATAGCGTTAGCCTAGCCCTGCGCTCATTTCGACTCATTCGCATGCCGAAATATTATGTCAACACGCCCTAGGGTCTGTTGACTAAAACATAGATCAACAGACCCTACAGATCGTCGTCAAAATCAAAAATGCCGTCATGAGAAGAATCGCGTCGCTTATCTTTTTTCTTCGATGAACTGATGGAAAGTGAGTCAATTGTCTCGCCATCTTGTTGATCGAAAGGCTTTTCCTTTGGTGCTCTTTTGAATCCCAACCATGGTAGCAATTCACCTTCGCGGTCTAGACCTGTTTGCCGCCATTCTTCAATAGACAAACTACGTGTGTCGATTCGTTCCTTGCTAATAATTTCGTGTTTGAGTAAATAAGTCAGGATATTAATGTTGGCTTCAGATTCAAAATGGAAGGTTCCACTTTGATTATTGATCGATACAATCTTACCATCTGCAACCTCCATTTCTCCCGCCCATATGGCACTGTTAACACAGGCTTTTTCGTGGGAGTCCATGTCCTTGTATTGAAACCGCTCATAGTCTTTTGCCTCTTTAAACGCCTGTGAGCCGTGTAAAATGCCATCGGTATCGAGCACCCACGCATCTCTACCAGTGATGGGCTTATCTATTTGGTTACAGAGATTTCCACCTATGGGTTTGATTACCCATTTATTTGCTGAGTAGTCTTTTTGGTAGATCTGGTCATAGCCAACATTGCCACCAAGGGCCATGCGATTCTCATCTTTAACTGGTGCAATTTTGGGGTCAAAATAGTGACCCAATCTATCCAAAGGATGCGAGCGTTTCGGTTCTATTTTTAACTCCTCAGAGCTGCTCTCTTCATCGATGAGGAGGTGCTGCCCACCGCTATATTGTGAACCAAAGAAATTTGGTCTATCGTCCTCTGAATCGCTAGAAATGAACGGGTCGGACTTAGATGGCATGGAATTGGAGGTCGATGCTTTCAATGTGATGGCGCTGTCCAAAATCCAGCCCGAAGTGCCATCGACTGTTGCCCAGGTATGCGCCTTTTTGCCGATCCCGAGAACATCATATTTTGCAAATCTCCAGGTACGCGCACCTCGAGCAATCGTGACCTCCTGACCCATTTTGAGGTCTAAGATTGCCTCTCTTTCGTCGTCACGCAAATGGCAATCTTTGTTCGTTAAATAGGTCCCTGCGCCGACCATTTGTATAGGTGAATTCTGGCTATTCGCTTGGGTGACTGTCAGCGCTGGTGCGGCGTGTTGTCGCATCTGTTCTTGGCACGAGCTAAGTTGTCGTGCTTGATCACTGTTATCTGCAAGTGACTGTCGTTGTTTGTTTTGCTTGGTCTGGCTGCGGGTGTCCTGAATAGACGAAACGGCAGAAGAGGAAGGACGGACGTCAAATGTTTGTCGGTTCGTGCCGATTTGCTGGGGAATTGCGGTACGCATTAACTACCTCGCATAAATGGGATGCATGGGGCGTGAATGCACATTTTACCTTTGTTTTTAGTGTAAATAAATTGCTATTGCATTTAACTACGCCAGTGTCGAGCATTCTTGGTTTTGTGGATAAGAATACGACCGCGCACAGGGCTAAGTAATTTCGTGTATTGTTGGTTGAAATAGGGAGATCACTTTGACTACACGCTTACTACAAAACTCGAATCGTTCTACAGCAGGGCTCGCGCGCTCTTATCGCTGGGGACGTGTACTGTTCCTACTGGTGCTGTTAAATTTATTGGGGAGCTGCAGCACGGTGCGTCTTGCTTATTCCAATGCGGACACCTTGGCCTATTGGTGGCTGGATGGCTATGTGGATTTTCGCTCTTCGCAAAAAACTAAGATCAAGCAAGACATTGCACAATTATTGAGCTGGCACCGCAGTACCCAGCTGCCGCAATACGTACAAGCATTGACCCAGATGCAGGCTACCCTTGTCACCAACGCGGGTCCCGCTGAGATTGAAACGGTGTTCCGCCAAGTTGAACAATTTTCGCAAGTCGTTTTACTTAAGGCATTGCCGGAGCTGACTGATTTCGCACTCACGCTCGATGAGTCGCAAAAAGCCTATCTGGCGCGCAAATTTGAAAAGAATAACGAAGCCTTTCGCGACAAATACATGGATATGACGCCAGAAAAACAAGCTAAGGCGCGTTTTAAAAAATTCGTGAAGCAAGCCGATGATTGGCTTGGCAGCGTGAGCTCTGAGCAAGAAGCGATTATCGCCCGTTACCTTGACAAGCATCCACCCAACTATGCGCAATGGCTTGAAGAGAGTATGACGCGTCAACGAAGCGTTTTGCAGTTGTTGACACAAATCCAGAATGACAAGCCTAGCCGCGAAGTCGCACAAGCGATGGTGCGGCGAGTGATCTTAGCCGCTTATGAAGGCTCAGAACAGGCCGAACGAACTACGCAATCAGAGACCGCGCGTATCGCCCTGCAACAATTGATCGCTACTATCATCCGCGCTTCCACGCAGGAACAGAAAACGCATGCACAAAACAAATTGCAGGACTGGATTGATGATGCCAAGTATTTGGTGACACGAAAATGAGCTGAATTCGTTGTCCTAGGCAGAATTGCTGCGGGGTTTGCGATTGATACGTCCGAATAGCGGACAAGGTCTTGTACCCGAAAACTCAGCTGCAATGGCTCAGCAGCGTTTCGATCTCAGGTTTAAGCGTTTATAATCCTAGAAACGGTAGTTGGACAGGTTCGAGTGTGCATTTTTCCGTCTCTCTGGCGAGGCGCGACGACGACGGAACCTCCATGTTCATAGGAGGAGTAACGAAGTCCAGAGGGGCGGAAAAGTGTGCAATCGAGCCTGTAGTGTTGCCACCCAAATGGTGAGCCAAATATACCCATGAAACCTTCGATAAATCAAAAACTTACTTTAACTTTGAAGCGGTCAACTGCCGTTTCTAGGATAATTTCCTTCCCCCAATTCTGCAATCCTAAGGTCAGCATTCACAGCATCACGGAATCTGGCCATTAACTATTCAAACCAATATGTCAGAAGATCTCTCCATCCTAAGCCGCACTGCCACCCCACCTGACTTAAGTTTAGCTTATGGCGATCACGCGGATCAGATCGCCGATATCCGTTACGGAAGTAATGGCAGCGAACTCCCTTTGCTGGTCTTAATCCACGGCGGATTTTGGAAGCCAGAATACGACCGTGCGCACGCCGAAGCAATGTCGTGCGCCTTGGTCGAGGCGGGCTGGACGACCTTGACCTTGGAATACCGGCGCGTGTCCGGTCAGCCGGATGTGACCTTGGACGACGTCGCAAAGGCTTTGGAGGTTTTGCCAGCGCAAGTGCACAGTCATAATGGTCAGGTGATCTTGGTCGGACATTCTGCGGGTGGTCATTTGGTCTTGTGGGCGGCTGTACAATCTGCACATCCTGGTTTGCGAGGCGTACTGGCGCTGGCACCTGCGGCTGATTTACAAATGGCACATGCTTTGGATTTGGGCGAAGGTGCGGTGCAGCGCTTCTTAGGGCAAGACCCGGTGCATAGTCCTGATGTGAATCCTATGTGTTTAGCAGCGCCGTCTATGGCGGTAACAATAATACAAGGAGATGACGATGAGATCGTGCCGCCGTCTGTTGCTGCTTCGTATTGCGCGGCGTTTCCGGCGACACGTCTGGTGTCCTTACCTGCTTGCGGTCATTTCGCATTGATTGATCCGGCAACGGCGGCATGGCCTACGGTCGTGGCTGAATTGCGGGCACTTGCTTAAGTAAGAAATTGAGTTATTGCTTTAAAGAGTTTGCGCATTAAAAAATGCCGGCCAACTTGAATTTTTTTGTCTAGCAATGATTTCTCCTCCCTAATCTCCAATTGATCGATCCAACGATGGCTAAACATTTTTCTCAACTCACTTCGCTGCAAAGATTTTCTATCGTTTTGCTGCTAGTCCTTTTGCTTTTGTTCGCAGTGAAGCGTACTTCCATGCGCGGTGATATTGATGAATACGCCTTAATGACGGTCGCACTGTCTAGCCATTGGTCCCCTGATATCCGGCTCGATGACGTACAAAAAGCACAGGCGCTAATGCCTGAACACAAAGCTTATCTGCAGTTGACTGCTGATGGTATTGCTGCCGGAAGAGAAGTGCCTAAGCCGGGGTTTTTTCTGGGCCGCGACCATAAAGTTTATGCTATCCATTTCTTTGCTTATTCGGCCTTGGCAGTGCTGCCTTTTAAGGTATTGCAAACAGTAGGAATGTATCCTTTTGAAAGCTTTTTGGTAGTCAACCTGAGTTTTATTTTCATACTAGGTATTAGTCTTTTTCAATTTTTTAATTCTGCCCGCAAGGCCGCGCTGGCTTTGGTTATTTATTTTCTTTGCGGCGGCATTAATTATTTGTATTGGAGTGGACCGGAGACGATGAGCGCCGCTGCTTTGTGTGCGGCGATATTGTTCTATGCGAGGGGGCGTTATTTTTCGGCTTGTGCATTAATTGCTCTGGCTTCCATGCAAAACCCACCCATTATTTTGGCACTGGCGTTTTTACCCTTATGCCGGCTCGTCATCAGCTATCAAGCGGATTTATCTTTTGTTGTGAATGTCCGCAAGCAGTTCTCGGTTCGTATGGTGTTGGCGCTCGGGCTGGGCGCTTTGGGTGTGATCAGTACGCTAGGTTTTAATTACTGGGCTTTCGCAGTGCCTAATATTATCGTCAAGGTCGCCACTAGTCCGGATTTAATGAGCTGGCAAAGGTTTTTTTCGATCTTCTTCGATTTTAATCAGGGCATGATAGTCGGTCAATTGGGCATTTGGCTGGCGATCTTGCTGATGCTGGGTATTGCCTTCACGGATGCTAAAGATAAATTCAAAAAAGTGGCGCTACTACTTGTAGCGATTCTGTTTTCGATGGCACTGGCTGTGCCGGCGCTCACCACGGGTAATTGGAATTCTGGTGCTGTAGGTCTGATGCGCTATGCATTTTGGGGTGGCATGCCCCTCCTATTCGTTTTCTTTTATTTAGTGCACGACAATCGCAAGGCTCAGCGGCCACTGTTACTGCTGACTTTGTCTTTACAATTCCTTTGCACCCTCAGCGCTTTTAGCTACAACGAAATTGAACACAGTCCTCTGGCTCGAGTCCTGTTACGTCATGCGCCCCATCTTTATAATCCCGTGCCGGAGATTTTCGCTGAACGAACCCAGCATCAAGATGGTACCGACCTTGCGTCGGAACGGTATTTCATTTTTGAAGGCGCTGGTGGATCTAAGAAAGTGTTGTTTCACGCGCAAAGCAGCGCATCTGACCGGCATTTGTGTGGTGCACTCGCTTTAGATCCAGGCATTAACATGACGTCTGCCGGCGACGGCTGGCGGTATTTGAATGGTGAAATTGCCTGTGTGACCGAACAAACGATAGGCTATGACGCGTTTTCACAAAGCGATCTGATCACGTTGACTTCAGGTTGGAGTGGTATTGAACATGGCGGCGGTGTGTGGAACGGCGTTTGGTCCGATGGTGACGAGTCGATAATCACCTTGCATTTGGGGTCATCGAAACAAGTCAAAGGGATGAAGTTGATAGGACATTATTTTGAAGGGAATCGCCGCACACGAATTAGTATCAATGGACGTGATCTCGGCTGGCACAATCTGGCCGAGGCACCGACAATTTCTTTCGCTCCATCGGGCACGGAGTTGCATATTCGCTTGCAGCATGAATATCCACGTCAACCCTCGAAGACACCGCAGTTCCCAGACGGCAGGCGGCTGGCGTTTTTTTTGCAATCGCTAACGATTTACTGATGCTTACTAGGCACTAAGTTTTGACGCGGGTATGGTGCCCGCTTGGCAAGTTGACTGGCCTCGCCCTCGTGGCTTGCCAGTCAACTCAGAACCTAGCCTGAAAGCAAATCGCAGTCCTGATAGATCACTAAAGCGAATGATGACAGGTAATGTAGACTTCACTCTGGACTGCCGCTACCTCGATAGCCGGGACGAGGTTCAACCCGCATCGTGTCACTGGTTTTGAGGCGTTCGCGGAAGCTTTCAATCTCGGCTTGCAAGGCGGGAATCAATTGATCGGCGGCTTTGTTGTAGCCCTCGGTGCGAGCTGCGCGTGAGCGTTCGCTAAAGTTGGATAAACTCGCGCCGCCTTTCACCTGACTCGTACCCGGTGCACGCATGAGTAATTTGCGGCTAGCTACATCAAACACAGAAATGTCCAGCATCGTTTGGGTGTCGTGCTCATTGCCATGCACGACGTAGGCACCGATGACAGTCCAATACCAGAAGGACAGCGAATTACTGTCAGTGAATTGAATCTGGTCGTAGGACACCATCGCCATCACATCGACATTAAACATGCGAGCGACTTGTTCCATGTTTCCAAAACCACCCGCCAGCTGCAAATATTGCGAAGGAATGATATCAATCGAACCGATGAAGCTTTGTCCCGCAAACGCTGCTTTAATGCGCTCCATGAGCTTGATCTTTTCTGTTTCAGGCAGTGTGCGTGCTTTGGGATCGTTCGGTGCGAAGGCGATACCAACGCGTACTGGGGGTCTTAGATAGGTGATGCCTGGTGCAAGTTGTGGCGCTTGTGTTGCTTTCGGATAGAGGTAGTCAACGATACTGGCAGATTGTTTCGATTCGCGCGGCCCGGCCATGCCTGCACATCCACTGAGGGAAAATACGGTGAATAGCACGACCGTCAATGCGCTTAAAAACTTGAAGGTTTTCATAGTGTCCTGGGCGTAGTGAGATAGATCGCGTAGCTTAGCCTAGACTAACTTAGCTAGCCCTAGCTTTATCCAAAGTCTCAGTGTTTAATACTTCGCGTAGCATCTGAGTATTTGCATCAAATGAGTCAACAAGTTGCATTTAAAATGAGCCTTGATATTGCATAGAAAAGTGCCATGCAGTTGCAAGGTGCGTCAACGACTGGACTAGCTCATGTTAAGAAACTAGAAGTGCATGATGGTGAAGTGGAGAGGCAGTTTGTCTATCAGAGAAAGACGGCAAAAAAGAGTGGACAATGAGCTTATTCGTAGAGACTATCCAAAGGGCTGCGAGTATTGCCATGAATATTGCCTACATGTGTGTAAATCATCGTGGTGCTCAGGTCAGCGTGTCCCAACAGTTCTTGCACCGTACGAATATCACAGCCTGATCTCAGCAAATGGGTGGCAAACGAGTGGCGTAAGGTATGTGGCGTGGCGGCTAAGTTGATGCCAGCCTGTACTTTTGCAGTCGTAAAAGCACGTTGAAAACTACGATCAGTCAAATGCTCGCGAACGTTCCTGCCCGATGCTGTATCTCTCGTATAGCGCGCCTGTGGAAATACCCAATACCAAGGCCAAGTTTGTCCCGCTGTCGGATAGAGACGAGCGATGTTCGACGGCAAAGCGACCTCGACTACATTACCTGCACGATCTTTAGCCCAAATGCTATTGGCGAACGCCAGCTGCGCATTGAGCAAATCCAACAGCGCAACTGGCAGCATCAAGCTGCGATCCTTCTTTCCTTTGCCCTCTCTCACGGTAACAGTCTGATTCGAAAAATCCAAATCTTTGACGCGCAAATTGAGCGCCTCATTGAGCCTCATCCCTGTACCGTATAACAGCTTTGCCAATAACAAATGCACGTCAGACAAATGAGCAAACAATGTGCTGATATCTTCCGTGGACAGCACGACCGGCAAGCGATGACTCGCACGAGGCGTACCAATCGCATTAAGCCAAGGCAGATCAATCCGAAGAACATGTTTGTATAAAAATAGCAGCGCGGCGAGTGCTTGCTTATGCGTCGATGCCGACACCGCTTTTTCATTGGCGAGATAGCTCAGAAAGGCCGCCACCTCTACCGCCCCCATATCTTTTGGGTGCCTAAGTTGATGAAAGCGAATATAGGAACGACACCAATACACATACACTTGTTCGGTGCTGGCGCTATAGTGTTTATACCGAATTGCTTCCTTGACTCGATCCAGAAGCTTGGTAGAATGCAAAGGGATTGCAGTGTCGGTTTTCATAGAAAATTTAATACTGATTAAATATACAGTATATCCATGAAGAGCCTTGCTGCAAAAGGGTTTTAAGAATATTTTTTAAACATTTATGCGAACTGTGCCGGTTTTATTCGACGAACGGTCGCGGAAAACACGTTAAAGCTCATATGAAATGGTTCATCGGTTTCTTGTTATTTTTCGTTTTGCTAAATGCGACAGGCGCAGATCTAAATTCGATTACATTGCATCTCAAAAAGGGGGCGAGCGCTAAAACGTCTGGCGCATTTGAAAATGCAATTTCCGAATGCAAAGCAGGTATTGATGAGCTGGGAGATAAATACTTTGATGAAGATGCTATTGACGATACCGGACAAAAAATAATTCTTGCCGAGATAAAAGTACGTGAAAAGGATCGAAAAACAGCTTCAGCGCTTTATTGCGGTATGCTTGAATCGCGTATTGAAACTTACAAACGGAAGTTAGAGAAAATGATGAATAGGCACAGCGACAAAGCTTTAACCGGTCAATCGACGGAGAATCGCCAATGATTATTTCACTTAAATTTATGACCGTCATGGCGATCTCGTCATTTCGGCGTTAGGCCTCACAATATGACTTTCTCGAATCCGAAACGTTGGAAACTGTGCGTCGCTGCAATTGGTCTAGTCGTCTGCGCTTTCCCAGCTCTTGTCATGTCACCTGTCGATGGCGCAGCCCGTGCCATGAGCGGCAAGATCGAGCTAATTCCGGTCACGGCGCTCTGGGCTTGGCTCGCAATTGGGGCATTACTCTTGGTGGCTACAATCCTTGGCGCCATCCAGGCAGGCCACCGGCAATCAAAGCAGCTGGCCTTACTTCTGGTCGCCGCCTGTTTCGCTCAGATCGTGTTGCTTTTCGTCGGCGGCTTGCATTGGTGAGACCTAACTTGACGCCCGAGACGGACACAGCGCATAGTCGCGCTGTAATGGTCTCAATTTATTCAACTACCTGCTCTTCAGTTGGCGTCTTCTATGCGCTGTTCCGTTCAGCTCAACGTTAGGCCCCTCTGTTTCAGCCAGTGCAGCCCGCGCTTCGTAGCACCAGCTCATGGCCGTGGAGTCGCGGCACAGCGGCGCAAATAGCACCTCGGCGGCTTGCAGCAGTCTCCGGAGCTTCGCGCACCGCTCGCGCTCTGCGGCCACTCCGGCCTCATAGGCGGCCACAACGTCCTCGCGCCGCGTGCCGTGGTTTGAGCTTTCCCACAGCCGGTCAATCGTCTGCTCTCGGTCCATCTGCTTCCTCTCCGGCCCGCAGGCCTAACGAGTAAGGTTAGATCGTGACGCGAAGCGGCCACGATCTGAACCGTTTGTTGGACGAGCCCGATTTATTTGCGTGTGTTTGGGGATAGCTTATGCAAATAGCTTTTGCCTGTTTGCACTGTTTGGTTGCATTTCGCTGTCTTGACTTTGGTGAGATCTAGCTGAGCTTGAAATTGGCGTCGTTTTTCAGTTGATGTTCTCACTTCTCCTTCTTTGTTTGCCGCGTATTTGCTGGTTTTTCTCAATGTAAAGACGAGTTTATCTAGCCGTCATTCGACGGTTTTTTTTGGGGTAAGCCAGAGTGCTTACATCACGATCCCCTTGTTGGTTGGAACCACATCTGGCATCGATACATCCTTGGCATTGGTGCTCGCTCGGGAATGAATTCGCGTTTTTAGAATGCGCTTAATCCCACCGCAACAAGCACAAATCATCACCGGTCTTGGCGTCAGTGTGATCGCTGGTCGTTGGACTCGCAACAGGATTTGTAACAAGGTGATTTGTCGTTTGCAATTGGGATGAAGGAAGCCAAAGTTACGGGCGCGACGAAAGCCTTTGGGTAGGATGTGTTGCAGTAGTAAACGTAAAAATTCCACGCCAGTGACCGTTCTGGTTTGCGTTGTCTTGGTTTTAGAATCGATATACCGAAAGCGCACATGTTGATCATCGCAAGAGAGGATGTCTTTTTCTTGGATGACACCTCGGTATAAATACCGTCCTAAATAAGCGATCGCCTTGGCACCGCTACCAACTTGTTTGCAGTCCACCACCCATTTATCCGTGATTCCTTTTGGTACGACGAACCCTAGTTTGGTGATGCCGTCCAACATCTTGGCACGAAAGACTTTCGCAAGCGCTTTATGATGAAAGAGGTACTTGGTTTGCTTAACTCGCCAACGTTGTTGCTCGGTATTGATCGCCCCACTAGGTACCACCATGTGTACATGCGGATGGAAATCTAAACGTCGGTTATGCGTATGTAATACCGCGATGGCACCTGCATTGCCCTGTAAGTGTTTATCATGCTGGCTAAACGTGTTGATGGTGTTCCAAGCAGTTTTGATGAGCAAATCATAGAGTGATTTCTGATGCTGCCACACCAGTGTTCGCCACTCTTTTGGCAACGTAAATGTCAGCATGAAATAATCGACGGGCAGTAGTTTTGCTTGCTCTTGTTCGATCCAGCGCTGGGACTCATGGGCTTGGCAATGCGGGCAGGATCGGTGCCCGCACGAATGTGG
>NZ_JBXARG010000038.1:0-9644 GCF_058808015.1 Undibacterium sp. GW821-FHT11H02
GGCTTGAGATAGAATTGTAATTTTGAATTTCGGAGTTGGTATGCTTTGTTTTCTCCGCGTAGCGGCTTCGTCCAACAAGACAGTCGATAGTGACGCCGTGTTATTGTTCATACTTCGTGCTAGCTGCAAAACGCGGCGCACATCACTTTTGCGTTAGCAGTCAAAAGTATGCGTAAAATTTCTTCGCTCAGGAATCCAATTTTAGGGTGCGTCCGTTGTATCTTGTACTCGGGTGCTGACGGTGTTTATGTATTTCCATGTGCGACTGATGAAGACGGTTCAGCAACAGGGGATTATTGGTTTGAGTCGATTGAAGACGCCGAAGAATTTTGCAAAGATGAGTACGGTATCAGTGGTGCGGATTGGAAAGATGTGTCAGATCCTTTGCCTGGATGCCAGCATGATTGGTTGATGCCAGTTCGTGTAAAAGGACGTGAAGAAGGGCATCCTGATTGGTGCACGTTCGAGCGATTGGAAGATGGAAAATGGATTTCGTTTAGCGCAAACCAAGAGAACAATGCAGAATGACTGCTAACATTACATTCGTGACGGACGCACGGAGAGTCCTTCAGTCACATTTTTCTAAATGGCGCATGCGCCGTACAATTCAGCATTGAAAGCACAGTTAGTGCAATTTGATGGCACATTATGGTGCAATTCAGTGGCTTTTTTTGTGCAAATATTCACATCAACACTTTTTTGATCTGGAGTGAATTGTCCCGGTTTGCCTGTGAATCAGTCGATTCACTGTGCGCTACGCTGCGCTACTTTATGGGATTAAGAATTTGGGTGACAAATGTCATGCGAAGTCATGACAAACGCTACTACGCAACTGATTTCACTTCCTTCATGATGGCTCCATTGCTGCACGAATTGGGATGCAGCCATTTTTGAAAGGGAGTTCATTATGTCTTCATCTTCAGTTTCTTCAAATGTGTCGATTTCATTGGACCAACAACTCGCTGAATTTCGTCAACGTCGGTTTTTAGCGATGCCTTTGGCGGGCATCTTGGTGTGGTCGGCACTCATCTTGACCGGCATGATGCTTAGCCCAAAAGCGCAAGTCATGGCTGTATTTATTGGTACAGGCAGCATTGTCTATGTTGCGATGTTCTTGGCGAAACTGACGGGTGAGCAATTGAAATTTAAATCGAACAAACAGCGCAATTTCTTCGATACCTTGTTCTTATCAGCAGTGGCGATGAGCTTCTTATGTTACGCCCTGGCGATACCGTTCTTCCTGGAGAACTATCGTAGTCTGCCTTTCGCGGTTGCGATCTTGACCGGTTTGATGTGGTTACCGCTGAGTGTGTTGATACAGCATTGGGTAGGGTTTTTTCACGCAGTCGTTCGTACTGTTTTATGCACTTTGGCTTGGATCATGTATCCCGAACACAGCTTTGTGTTGCAGCCTGTGATAGTCGTGACTATGTATGTGGTGAGCATTGCTGCCTTGGAATTGCGTTGGAAGCGTATGCAGGCTGTACAGGGTTTGCAATCGACGTATTTTGAACAGCTTGCTTAGTAGTGTAGGGGCATCCTGATATCTGCGGCAAAGCTGCACTGCATTCATGCTCAGTGCAGCTTTGCGCTATTTCGTCAAATGACCCATTAGTTTTTCTTCCGCAAAGTATTAATCTGTATATGCGGCCACCGGGTAGTCTGCCCATTAGAGCCGACCATGAATTCAAAGAAGAGGATTTGCTCGTACTGTAGTTGCAAGACTTCGGTGCCGTCGTCTTCGATTACGGTTTCTAGCCACATATTCAAACTCATTTCGGTGACGTTGGCGAATTTCTTCACGAATGGTGTATTCAAAATCCCGCCCTGAGGGCCGCCATCGTGTTTGCTAGTCAATTGAATCAAAGTGTATTTGCTGATGTTTTGATCTTTGATGGCATCACGTAAGCGTAGATCTGGGCGTACTGAATACGGATAATGCGGGTCGGCGACGATGCGTTGAAAGTAAGTCAGATTGCTGTCTGGTTGCGTCACCGGCAAGGATTTATCAAATGCCCAAGCTGGCGCTGGCTCGTCAAGATTGAGTGGCACTGCCGTGGAGCCGTCAGGCGGTGTCAACAATGCAGAGGCGCCCATGCTAGGCGAGATTGCCAGCGGTGAGGATGCCAAGTTCGGCGCGTTGGCCACTTGAATCTCAGGCCAGGAGGCAACAAATGGTTTTGTCCAGCTCTCCGCGCCTGTTGGAAACGGCGGCTTACCTGAGACATCTTGGGCAAAGCTGCCAGTCAACATGATGGAACTACCGTGTGGAATAGTGCCACTGCGCGCAATCGCATACGGTGGTACATCGTTAGGTCCATTTGCACCCGCGCCGATAGCGATCAGCGGATAGCCATTGTCTTCGATGATGGATTCTTCGGTCGCAGCATGGTTATACATTTGGTCGACCCATAAGTACATGCCTACTTCTTCGTGCAGACCGACACCATCACTCGCCCTTTGTATGCTTTGTCTATACTCAATCGCGCCAGCGAACTGCTCATTGGTACCGCCACGATTGCGCACACCCCCTGCAACTGGAGTGAAAGTCAGTTGCTCGGTATAGTCTTCACACAAAAAGTGAAAAACGCCAAAAATGGTTTCGGTATTGGTGCCGGGCGAAGGCATGCAAGTAGTGTGCAAGCCCCAGCCTGTCGTATCGTTGTTGGGATTGACATTGACCCAAGTGCCTATCAGTGGCTCCAGGATGCCGTAGTTGGCGGGCTCATCTAATACCGCATCGGAATATTCTGGATACGGCGGAGTTGGGTTTTGCGGAATGGACATGCTTAAGTTCTCCTCGTTAAAAAGCATCACATATGAATCAATTGAAAATCGCTACTACGCTTGTTCCTTCATCACATTAAGTAAGTCGCTCAGACATACACACCAAAAAACTCTGTTATTCCTGAGAGCAACTTGTAAATTGCACGGCCTACTGACTTGGTTTGATCATCCTGAAATCAGACAAGATCATAGTTCGTGGTGAAACTATAATTTATATTCAGCAAGCATCGTGCCAGTCAATGAAGCGATGCTCTTCACGGTTCGCTATTTCAATGTATACGACTGTGAATAGGTGATCTGCTTGCATGCGCTCAAGAGAACAGGCCGCCGCTCGTGCGGTTTTACACGTCAAGCTATGCCGTGTTCAACATGTAAATTAGTGAGGAGTGTTAATTAGCACTGCTGTGAAGCTGCGCTTAATTTGCTTAGATCAGTGCACAAGCTGGCGACTTTGTTCGACCCCGAGATGTCACCGCTAAAACCCCTCATTTGACAACCTATCGTATTTGATGCGTGGCAGTTTTTGTTCAGCCCTATTCTCTGGGATGCGTTTGTCATAGCGCCGTAAAGTAGCTATGGCACTGCGACAAACATTTTTTGGAAACAATCATTGAAAATGGATATTTTTGCCGTGTTAGCTGACTTATTTGACACGTCAGGGGATCGCGGTTTTGCGTTACGACAAACGCGGCATTGCCCGCTCGACCGGGAATTACGAACAGCACACACCACAACAATTCTGCATCGACTTTGATCTCGAGTATGACTCTAAGGCCTTTCCAATAGGTCTTGGTGATTGGGCTTATGAAACGGCCATTGCGAACGGCTTTCAATGGTTATGTCGGCTCAGTGCGCTCAGATGTACTTTGTTTTTCGGATCAATTTATAGCTCTTTCGTCCCATGCACATGATCAGCTTTTGCGGTGACGCGTTCTGTGTTGAGCATTTCTAGATGCATTTGATACTCTTGCTCGACTATGGCTTTCAATGTCGGCGTTGATGCGATTCGCTTAGCACGTTCGTAATTACCGCCATTCATAATGACACGCAATTGCTTATATTCATGCGTTGCGTAGATTGCAGAAATCTCTGTTTGGGCACTTAAACGTTGACCGGCATCGTCTGTTTCGAATGACGGATTTGACGTGGACCAAATTTGAGCAAATCCGCTAAGACTTTTATCATCTTGACGTACGACTTCGCCGGAGCGTTTGGGAGACGAAGAACTTACCGGCATCGAGCTTGCAGTTGCCTCTATCAAGTTGGCACGTTCTGGCAAATTATTTGTATCGACAGTACAAGCGCTGAATGAGCATACCGAGATGCAAACGACGAGTAATAGTTTGCCTTTGTGTAAAGTGGATTTCATTTTCGACTCCCTGGTATATATCGATTTATTGCAGACGGCCAATCGCAACGACGCGGCAGCTATTGACGCTATAAAAAACCGAGGCGGAAGACACCGTCCATGTATAACCCGCAATTTGACCCGTCTGAGTATCTTTGTACAAACGTAGCGTTCCGACGCCTGCCCCACTTCCTTCACCACGCGTATCGCTGTAGATTTTGCCGCTTGCGTCCGTTGCTTGATGCGTGGAACTCGATGAATCAGCAATCGATATTTCATACTGCTCTGTGCCTGCAATAATTGGTGCAGTGTCGATGCTTCTCTTGATCGCGCCTGACATGGCTATCATCATATGGCCGGTGCTATCTTTGTTCGCGCAAGGCAAATAGTTGATGGAAATCAGATCACCGCGTTGAATTCCCGCTGGCGTCATAATGCGTTGAAAGTGGTTTTGCGCCACGATCGCAGCGTGATACTGAGACGAACTAGGGCTGGTAGAACCAAACCAATTCTTGTAGCTTGTATCGCTGATGTCATAAGCCGTTTTGATGACACGTGTGACGAAAGGAGAGCAAGTCGAACGGTTTTGGTAAATGTTCGCGCCGTTGATCCCTGCCCAAGTAACGGTGGTAGGGTTACTGTCGTAGACATTGTTCGCGGGTTGTACAAAGGTGATCAATTGTTCAGCGAAGTTAGCGTGGGTGAGATAGTTATCTGCATGGGCTGCACTGGCGACGATTGTGGACAATGCGAGGGCGACTACAGGGAGTGCGATATGTTTTTTGAAAAAAGACGACATTATTTGTTGCTCCTAAAACGATTAAGAAAATTTCCGTAACTGATACTTAGTTATTGCGCTTTTGATTTACAGCGCGTAGAGAGATAGTACGAAAATCCTAAATAGGTTTCTGTGAGGCATTTCGCTACAAATATGTGAAAAATTACCAAAGTAATTTTTTTGGCAATAGAGAGTTATTCTTTGTATGAGGCTTTTCTTATCCGATTTGAGGAATATTGAAAAACCGATTAGGTCGTGAAGGCTAGACAAGAGAAGAGCAGTCGCACCTCTCTGAAACGAACGAGGGCCGCTAGGAGCAGTTTATTAACACTAGATGGCGAGCAGTGTTAGCGAAGAAGATTACAGAAAATGATCACCAAGAAGCAGGAAGACGCCGTTTGATTTCAATCTGACGTCGTGAACAGGCTAGGTAACCACCAACGCTTAAGTCCTTGAGAATTTTACTCACCATCTCTCGCGAGCATCCTATCCTGTTTGCCATCTCTTGCTGGGTGAGCGGATTAAGAATAATCATGCGCTTGTCGATAGGTTCGGCAAGTTCCGTCAATAATTTGGCAAGTCTGCCATACACATCAAGAAGCGCCATTCCTTTGAAATTTTTCGTGACAACGCGTGTCCGTCGTATCAGTTTGGCCAGCAGGGAGAAAACAAAATCAGGATGCGTTCTAAGAAAATTCTTGAATTCGACAATGCTGACGATCGCTAAGGAAACCGATTCCAGCGCCATGACAGATGCAGATCGATAGCCTTCCTCCAAGGCCATTTCACCGAAATAGTCATTGGCCTTGATGCTCGCCACCACGACTTCGTTGCCGTCTTCATCAGATAAGAAAACTTTAACGCTTCCAGAGACGATGAAATAGACGCTGTCTGAATCGTCGCCTTCACTGACGATGATGGCATTGCGAGAAAACTTACGCATGGTCGCAATCGCCAAGAGTTCGTCGACGCCTTTTGCCGTCAATCCGGGTATCGTGAAGGATGTCATCAAGGTGCCGCGCCGCGAAATTTGAGAGTAGTTATCATAAGCGAATTTTGCTTTGAACAACAGTCAATCCACCGCTCTTAAGCTAACTGTTGGGCGATATCGCTGTAAGCGTCTAGCTCGTTATTTTCTAAGTGCTCGAGTAAGGCTTCCAAGTCGTCGTCCAGCGGAAACGGAAGTCAATTTGTCCAATGATTCAATATTGTCCATTATTGTTGGACAAGTAAAATTATTGGACAAATATTGACATTCTTTGTTTTAATCATTTAGTATTGTCCAATAAAATCAAATGTCCAATAAAGATGGACGATTAATAAAAATGGACAAAATGCCTGCTGCCGAGAAAGAAACGCTACGTACCGCCATCAAGGCGGCACAGCGTCACGGCTTGGCAATCGAGCTGATCAAAGAGATTCGTCAAGTAAGCCATCCACAAGCAGATGCCGTAGCAAGTGTTCGCCACGGCGATCAAGAAACGCTTTATCAGGTGGAGTGTAAACGCAAGCTGCGTCCCGCCAACCTTGGCGTCACCTTGCACCAAATCGATCGTCTCGGCCAGCCAGCGATGCTGATCACCGATTATCTTGCGCCCGACTTGGCTGACGAGCTAAAGGAGCGCGGCATCCCTTTTTTGGATGCAGCAGGTAACGCCTATATCAAGCAGGCAAACCTGCTGATATGGATAAAAGGGCAAAAGCCAGCCGCCAAAGCGACCGTCATTCCCATTGGACGCGCTTTCCAGCCGACCGGTCTGCAAGTCATCTTTACTCTGTTGTGCAACCCGCAGGCGATTAACCTGCCTTATCGCGAACTGGCAAAAATGGCGGGTGTGGCACACGGCACTGTCGGCTGGGTGATACCGGATCTGCAACAACTCGGCTTTGTGCACGATCTGCAAGGCAAGCGCGGCACTCGGCGCTTGTTTCAGCATGAGCGCCTGCTAAATCAATGGGCGGATGCTTATGCCCGCGTTTTACGGCCACGCACCTTGATCGGACGCTACTACGTCGCAGACTTTAATGAATGGAAAACTTGGCCGATTGCAGAATACGGCGCGCTTTGGGGAGGCGAACCTGCCGCTGCGATGCTGAGCGACTATCTACGCCCTGGTGAACTGACGCTCTACGCGGAAAAGATGCCTAGCCTGTTGGCAGCGCGGCAAAAATTCATGAAGGAAGCAGAACTAGGCCATAAGGCGGTGGTAGAAGTGCGCAAGCGCTTTTGGACCTTTCCCGACGACCCAAAACATAGCAACATGGTTCCGCCATTGCTGGTCTACGCCGACCTCTTGGCAACAGGCGATGCACGCTGTATTGAAACCGCAAAGATGATTTATGAGGACTACATCGTTCAACTTTTCGCAGAAGCTTGATCTTATTCCGCTCGCTACCGTCGTGCAGGCTTTGCAGGATGTCGCACAAGCGCTTGGAATTGATTATTTCTTGATGGGTGCCGCAGCACGCGATTTGATGCTGCATCGTGCGCACAATATCGCGCCGTCCCGTTTGACCGAGGATGTGGATTTTGCGGTAGGCGCTCCGGAAATAAAAAAATAGGAATGGTCAGTGGTCATTTCGCTTTGATTGATCTAGCAAGTGTGGTTTGGAAGACCGTCTGCGTGAATTAGAAAGCTTGGGATAAGTTGCGAGATTGCGCGTCGAGGGAAGCCTAAAGGCCTTCATAAGATAAGGTAAAAAGAATGCGATGCTGACCCGTTTAACTTGGATGTATTGTGTGATTCGAGGCAAATAAAAGATTATGCGATTGATAAAGTGTCTTTCGAATGGTGTAATACGCCTTACTGCGTTGAACTCATTTTTGCAAATTAAAAGGAACACCAATGTTTGAATCAATAGCAGCACTGGACATATATAATAAAAATATAAATGTTCTTATTGGCTCCGGTGCATCAGCAGGCTTGTTTCCAACCTTGGGGTTGTCGATAAAATCCAAAGAAGGTGAATGGGAAACTATTGAAACACTCGCCACAAAGTTTGAAATGTTGAGTGGAAAGCGAACGGCTCTTTTCATGCATTACTACAAAACGTGTATCTATCCAGTACAGGCCTTCAAACCAGATTCAATCAATGATCCAATAGGTTTGGCCAACCTCGAAAATTATGAAATTTTTTTGACAACACTATTGGGACTTTTGGATCGAAGAAAAGATTTAAATAGAAAAATAAATATTTTCACAACAAATTATGATGGATGCTTAGTCCATAGTGCCGACAATATTTTAATGAAAGGGTCACATGATTTCGTTGTGAACGACGGCACCTCAGGTTTTCACAAGAAGCATTTACATGCCAAGAATTTTAGTACATTCCAGTGCCAGTCTGGCATCTTTCAACGAACGAATTATGGCATCCCACAGCTAAACATCATTCATCTTCATGGTTCGGTCTATTGGTCTAAAAACAAAGATAAAATTGAAGTTAAATATGTCGATGATATTAAAAATTTCTTGAATCCTGCTGTATCCGACAAAATTAACGAGTTCTCAACTTATCTTGTAACCGAAGGGGGAACAACAGAAGACATCCCAACCATTTCGTTTAGCGACGCTGATGCGGAAGAATTTTGGACTCAGTATAACAAGCTCCCCATAGTGAATCCAACCAAATGGAAATTTCACGAAACTGTTTTTGAAGAGCATTACTACCAAATGCTCAGACTTCTAAGTTACGAGTTAGAAAAACCGAACTCGGTACTCATCACTTTCGGTTTTTCCTTTGCGGACGAACATATCCTGAAACTAGTTCAACGTTCACTTTCAAATCCGGAGCTTCAAACCTTTATTTGTTGCTTTAGCACTAAGGGAGCTAAAGCGCTCTCGGAAGAATTCAAATATTGTAAAAATGTTACAGTCATTTCCCCACCCGACGGTGAAAATTTAGACTTCACCAATTTCAACAAATACATTCTCTCGCTTAAGCCAGAAAAATATATTGCTCCTAACGTTGAAGGCGACATATGAACATTGTTGTTGGCGAAGTAATTGCAGTCACTGGGGTTCGTATTTCACTTCGTATCTTTGAAGATTCTAGCCAGGAAACAATATTTTATGATGGAGTGAAATACAGAGGTGTTTCTCTGCGAGAGCATATGCTTATACAGCGCGGGTTCATTGATATTGTCTGTCTCGTAGAAGGCGAGTATCTTGACGAAAAGAAGCTAGATGCGGAAGCAGAGAAAACCATCTACATTCGCAAGGTCGATGTTCGCCCAATTGGCTTTGTCAAAGACAATAAGTTCTGTGAGGGTGTCAAATACATGCCCATGATTAAGGACAAGGCATCGCTGCTTAGTGAACCCTTAATCGCTAAGATCTATGGTACTGAAGGAAAAACGCAGTTTTCCATCGGTTCTATGCTAAAAGAAAATGTTCCCATCAATTTGCCGTGGACGAAAATCTTCAACGGACATCTTGGAATCTTTGGCAACACCGGTAGCGGCAAATCCAATACGTTAGCCAAACTATACACAACGCTTTTCAATGAAAAACTCCCAGCTCTAAAAGAAAAAAGTCAGTTTGTTGTTATTGACTTTAATGGTGAGTACACTGAAGGGCAAATTCTTCCCGCCAAAGATAAACGAGTTACTGTCCTTGATTCAAGGAGTGGTGGAGATAAGTTCAAGATCGAAATGTAAACCTCCCTCAATCAGTGCCAGGTATTACTAGAGTTTTGAGGTTGGTGAAACAACCGGTATTCAACAGGGGT
>NZ_JBXARG010000039.1:0-8037 GCF_058808015.1 Undibacterium sp. GW821-FHT11H02
AAGCTGCCTGCAACGCCACCAGTCACAGTCAAATCGCTCAGAGCAAAACCAGTCACTGGCTCGCTGAAAGTAACTTGGTAAGTTTGTGTAGGACGTGCATCAGTAGAGATCAATGCTGGGCTAGTTGTATCAACTAATACAGCGGTTGGAGCCGTGTTGTCATGTGTCACAACCAGTGCAGCAGACGCTGTACTTGCTGGACCTTGGATAGGCGCTGTTGGGTCGTTAGAGATCACCGCTGTCAATGAGTTTGCTGCATTAGCATTCAAATTGATTGCGATATCTCTGAAGCCAGCAAGGATGTCACCAGCAGACAACTGAACCGCTGGCAATGCAACCAGACCGTTCGTCAATGTGACGTAATCACCAGCAATTGCAGCAGTACCTGGACCTGTGTTTGTCAAGAAGACGCGCACAATAACAGGTGACACATTAGTCACGTTATCTGTGTTGACGTTGCTATCATCACTAGCCATCAGATCCAGCGTAGGTGCTGTAGGCGCAATCGTATCTTGCGTGACTACATTACCAGCCAAGAATGTCATGGAAGACGGGATGCTGCCATCAGCATTACGGAAGTTGATTTGCAGATCGGCACCGTTCAAAACACCGTCGTCGTTCAGGTCAACCCAGAGACGGCCAGTGTCAGCTTGGTAGACGAAGTCTGCCTTACCGTTGTTTGCGCCCAGTTGTACTGCACCTTGTGCATCAGCGAAGTCTGCGCCGTTACCAGCCCAGTTCAACAAAGTTGTGTTGTTGCCGAACATAGCTGCTTCGATAGCAACTTTGTCTTTCGTTGTGTCGAAGCCAACGATGACGTCACGATTTGGCGTAATGCCGTTACCGTCAGAGTCAGTCAACTGTACATAACGGAAGGTATCACTACCAGAGCTACCAGTGATGGTATCAGTACCTTGACCACCAGTGATGGTGCTAGATGTCAATGCGCCGCCGTTGATTGTGATACGGTCATTGCCGTCGCCGCCGTCAACGACGTTGCTGCCTGTGCCTGCAACGATAGTGTCGTTACCTGTACCGCCAGCGATCGTGTTGTTGCCGTTGCCAGCGACGATGTTGTCTGTACCTGTACCGCCGTCGATCATGTTGTTGCCGTTACCAGCAGTAACATTGTCGTTACCTGTACCACCAGAAATCGTGTTATTACCATTACCGGAAGTGATTGTGTCATTACCAGCATCACCACTCAGATTGTTGTTGCCGTCACCGAATGTACCGCTGTCGTTGCCGTCACCCAAACTACCTGTTTTGTTGCCGTCGAGGTTAGTAACTACGTCGTTACCTGCACCAGTATTGAATGTATCGTTACCGAGACCGAGAGCCACTACGTCGTCACCAGCACCTGTAGTGATGTTGTCATCACCATTGCCAGCGTTGATCGTCAAGGACTTAGTGACAGTACCAGCGTTGATTGTCAAACCACCGATTGCAACTGTGCCGTTGTTAGAACCATCCAACGTTGCAGCATTGACAGTGATACGGTTAGCTGTAACACCTGTGAAAGTGTTGTCAGTCATCGTCAAGCCGATGTTGTTGTCATCTAACTGCACTACGTTGATGGTTTCAACGTTCGTTGTGTTGCTCAGGTCAGCTGTGCCGTTATCCGCAGTCAATGTGAATACGTCATTAGCAGTCATGCCGCCGCTCAATACATCTGCAGCAGTAATGTTAGAAGCACCAGCAACAAAAGTTACTGCAACATTCGTCGCGCCTGCATTGATAGTGTCATTGCCACCCGCTGCGAGGTTGACGTTCAATGCTGTTGTAACAGCACCGAAAGCTGCGTCGAGCAATACGTTGTCATTCATGTCGCTGCCAACGATGTTTTGCAGACCCATGTTTGCATCAACTTGTGCACCCAAAACAGCATTGATTGCTGTACCAGCTGCTGCACGCAATGTCTCTACTGAGAACACGTTTTGCATGTCGTCGTCGATGAAGATGCCACCGTTTTGTACCAGGGAGTCGTTACCAGAGCCACCCATGACAGTGATGTTTGCACCTAAATCACCACCGCGAATGATCACGCTGTCATCACCTGCGCCAGCATTAAACAACACGTTGTTGTTTGCACCAACGTTCAACTTCTCAAATGTGTCTGCAGTAGAAGAACCAGTGATATTGAACTGGTAGTTCGCGTTTGTACCAGCAGCCAATGTCACGCGGAAGCTGTCATCAGCATCAGTCAACGCAGAAGCATCTACGTTCACGTTGGTGATTGTACCTGCGTCACCTGCAGAGAATGTCAATGTGTTGGCATTTACGTCAGTCACCAGAGGTGTCACATCACCACTGCTTGTCAACTTGAAGCTTTCGATGTTTTTAACATTGGTCAGATTGACCGCTGCGTTCACCGCTGCTGTTGCATTGTTCAATTCGACTGTATCAGTATCAGTACCGCCATCGATTACATCAGTTGCGTCGAGCTGAGTACCAGTGAAACTAGCGACGTCGTTGCCAGCGCCGAGTTTGACGTTGTCTGTACCGCTACCACTCATTACGCGATCTGCACCTGCACCAGATTCAATGCTGTCGTTGCCGCTGCCTGCAGTGATTGTGTCACTACCTGCACCAGACTTGATAGTGTCATTGCCACCGTTGCCTGTGATTGTCAAATTGCCTGTTGTGTAAGCAGAAGCGTTAATGTTGTCGCTTGAAACGTCGCCGTTGATTGTGCGGATACCAGCAGCTTGAGCATTGAGTGCCAAAGTTGATGTTACGCCAGAAGTCAAGGTCAACACTTCAACGTTTGTGACATTAGCGTAGACTGCATCAGCATAGCCCGTGCCTGTAGAGATAGTATCTGTACCGTCACCACCATTGATTGTGTCAGCAGCTGACAGGTTTGCACCAACGTTCAAGAGGTCATCGCCTGTACCAGCGTCAACATTGTCAGTTGCAGCGCCGAAGTTGATCGTGTCGTTGTCTGCACCTGCTGTCACTACGTTGTTACCACCCATAGTATTGATCGTGTCGCTACCAGCACCAGATGCGATTGTTGATGTCAACAAGCCACCAGTGATAGTGTCATCTGCAGCACCGCCAATTACATTCAGGTTGTAAGTGGAAACTGTAGAACCATTGAATACCAATGTTTCAGCCGCTTCGTTCGCATCAACGATGGAGTTGCTGTTCAAATCACCAGTAGCAGCTTGCAATGCAGCGCCATTGACAGTCAAAACACCTGTGTTCAATACGTTAGGGTTTGGCGCATTGTCATTGTCAACTGTGATGTTGTACTGGTTAGCAGTATCAACTGTGTTGTTGTGGCCTGTATCGAGGTTGATCGTTTCAAAACCAGTGAATTGGCTTGCGGCTGTCAATGTTGTGTCTGCATCGAGGTTCAATACGTCAACACCTGCGCCAGCGTTCAATGCGTCAGCATCTGTCAAACCAGCCACGTTGAAAGTGTCGCTACCAGAGCCAGTAGCCACGGTGTCGTTACCGCTACCGAGGTTGACTGTCAAATTGGATGTGAATGAACTCGCATCGACTACATCGTTGCCACCGTTCAGGGCATTGATCGTTTGGATACCAGCAGTTTGTGCATAGTTCGTATGCAAAGGACCTGGAACAGCTGCAACAAAAACGCCACCTTGCAATACGGTGGTACCCGCTGTCGTCAATGTTAATGTTTCAACACTGGAGACATTGCGGAAGTTGTTATCAACAGAACCAGCATTGATTTGCAACTCATCTGTACCGTCGCCGCCACTGATTGAGTCAAGGATAGGATCGAGGATAGTACCTGCGCCACTTGCATCAAAGCTTGCGCCGCCAATGATAACGTCATTGCCTTCACCAGCAACGATACTGTCGAAACCAGTACCCATAGTGACTGTGTCGTTACCAGCACCAGAAGAAACATAGTCGTCGCCCGCAGCAGCATCAATCGCATCTGCACCAGAACCTGAAGTGACGTTGTCGTTGCCGTTACCAGCGCTGATCGTGTTACCACCGTTACCAGCAGTCACTGTATCGTTGTCATCGCCTGAGTTAATGTTATTAACGCCATTACCGACTACGATTGTATCTGCACCAGCATCAGAAGTGACTGTGTTGTTACCGTTGCCCAAAGTGATACTGTCAACGCCAGTACCAGAAGTCACGGTGTTATTGCCGTCAGCAGCAGTAATCACGTTTGTGCCGTTTCCAGCTGCGATCACGTTGTTACCAGCGCCACCAGCGATAGTGTCGTTACCCGTACCAGTAGTGATAGAGTCGTTACCGTCACCGCCATCAACATTGTTGTTGCCGTTGCCAGCGTTCACAGTGTCGTTACCTGCGCCTGACACTACGACATCAGAGAAGTCTGATGTAAAGAATGTGTCATTACCTGAACCACCAGTGACTGTAGCACTACCTGTGGAATCCACAGTGCTTAATGCGATGTCGCCAGTTGAGCCAGTTGCGTTGACTGTCGTAACAGTGCTGCTCAAAGTATTTTCAATAGCAGCAAGGCTCGCATTCGTGTCGCCAATCACCAGAGTCTGCGCTGTACTGATGTTCAGTACGGTAGAACCTGGAGTATTGAGGTCAGTAATACGAACTGCGAACGCACTACCAGCAGTAGACAAGTTGACCATTTCAATACCTGAAGCGGTTGCTTGATCGACCGCGCCAGTACCTTCGGCTGTCAAATTGATAGAACCTGCAGCAGTAACATTGTCTTCGCTGTTGGTTACCAAGAGGTTCAACTCGTCGTTACCTAATGCATCTGCATTGCGGATATCGAGTGTCGTATTGACGCCAGCTGTGAGGTTCAAGATGTTGAGGTTAACTTCGTCGAAACTATCCGCATCCGTATCAGCAACCGTGTTAGCGAAGTTAAAGCGTACGTCGCTTGAACTGTTCGTGCTAACCATGGTGTTAACACCATTGGAGCTGGACATGTCGAACGCTACCGTGTTTTTGCCAGAGTCATTAGTTACCTGGAATGTACCAACACCGAGGTTGTAACCAGCGAATGCACCTGCACCTGTCATAGCAGAGTCAAGGTTCAACACTACTTTATCGTTAGCACCACCGACAACAACGTCACCCGCGTTCAAGTTGTTGTTAGTACCAATAACAGTTTCTGATGCTGGGTTGACCAAAGTTACATTATCTAAACCTGCAGTCAATACGTTAGCAACGTCAATCACTGACAATGTTACTGTCGCTGGCGTAGATACCAAACCAGCACGATCAGTCACTGTGTATTGGAATGTCGCTGGACCAAAGTAGTTCGCATTCGGCGTGAATGTGTAAGCGCCTGTTGTGCTATTGATCGTTACAGTGCCGTTAGTGGCGCTACCAGAAACCAGTGCGTAGGTCAGTGCATCACCTGCATCAACATCAGTACCGTTCACGCTACCTGTCAGAACTGTGTTTTCAAAACCAGATCCAATTGAAGCATTTGCCACTGGCGCATCATTCACTGCTGTCACGGTAACACTTGCAGTCGCTACTGAAGTAGCACCTGAAGCATCTGTTACGGTGTAGGTGAAGCTGTCTGTACCATTGTAGTTCGCATTTGGTGTGTAGACGAACTTACCAGCATTCGCGCCTGTACCCATTGTAACTGTACCGTTAGCTGGTTGGCTGCTAACAGAGTAGGTCGCAGTATCGCCAACGTCGATATCAGAGGAAACTGGAGTTACAACGATTGCTGCTGCATCTTCCAAACCAGCTGCTACCACAGCTTGCGCTACAGGGCCATCGTTCGTGCCAGTGACTGTGATAACCAGATCTTTAGTATTTGTCGCGCTACCATCAGTCACAGTGAAGCTGATTGTCAATACTTGCGTTGCGCCAGCTGCCAATGATTCATAAGCAGCATTTGCTGGATTGAAGCTATACGTACCGTTAGCATTGAAGGAGAAGCCAGCTGGTGCTGCACTATTCAGACTGTAAGACAAGGCTGCGCTGTCAATATCAGATGCTGTAACGGAGCCAGTAATGACTGCGGCACCTTCTGCTGCAGCTGCTGCACTTGCATTGGCTTCTGGTGCATCATTCACTGCTGTCACGGTAACAGTTGCAGTCGCTACTGAAGTAGCACCTGAAGCATCAGTTACTGTGTATGTAAAGCTGTCTGTACCATTGTAGTTCGCATTTGGTGTGTAGACGAACTTACCTGCATTTGCGCCTGTACCCATTGCGACTGTACCGTGAGCTGGTTGGCCGCTAACAGAGTAGGTCGCCGTATCGCCTGCGTCGATATCAGAGGACATGGGCGTCACAACGATTGCTGCTGCATCTTCCAAGCCAGCCGCTACTACCGCTTGCGCTACTGGCGCATCGTTTGTACCAGTGACGGTAATCACCAGATCTTTAGTGCTTGTCAAACCACCATCAGTCACAGTGAAGCCGATTGTCAATACTTGCGTCGCGCCAGCTGCCAATGATTCATAGGCTGAGTTTGCTGGGTTGAAACTGTATGTGCCATCTGTATTGAATGTGAAACCAGCTGGTGCTGTTGCATTGAGGCTATATGTCAACGCTGTACTGTCGATATCAGATGCTGTAACGGAACCAGTGATGACTGCCGCACCTTCTGCTGCGCCGGCTGCACTTGCATTGGCTACTGGGGCATCATTCACTGCTGTCACTGTGACAGTTGCAGTCGCTACTGAAGTCGCGCCTGAAGCATCTGTGACTTTGTAGGTGAAGCTATCTGTACCGTTGTAGTTCGCATTTGGTGTGTAGACGAACTTACCAGCATTTGCGCCAGTACCCATTGCGACTGTACCGTTAGCTGGTTGGCTATTGAGAGAGTATGTCGCTGTATCACCAGTGTCGATATCAGAGGACATTGGCGTCACAACGATTCCTGCTGCATCTTCCAGGCCAGCCGCTACGACCGCTTGCGCTACAGGCGCATCGTTCGTACCAGTGATCGTGATGACCAAATCTTTCGTGTTTGTCAAACTACCATCAGTCACAGTGAAACCAATTGTCAACACTTGTGTCGCACCAGCCGCCAATGAGTCATAGGCTGAGTTTGCTGGGTTGAAGCTGTATGTACCATCAGCGTTAAATGTAAGACCTGCTGGTGCTGTTGCATTGAGGCTATAAGTCAATGCAGCACTGTCAACGTCAGTCGCAGTAACTGTACCGCTAATAACTACGGCACCTTCAGCAGCACTCGCTGCAGCAGCTTGAGCCACTGGCGCTTCGTTAACGTTTGTTACAGTAGCAACCACCGCTTTTTCTGCTGAAACACCTAATTTATCAGTTACAACAACTGTGAAATTGTAAGATGCTTTTGTTTCAAAATCAGCAGAAGCCTTCAAAGTGACGGCGCCTGTTGTTGGGTTGATATCCAACATCGCGACATCGCCTGTCAACGCTTTTAAGCTGTATGTTTTTGTATCACCCGCATCGGAATCTGTCGCTGTCGCCGTATAAAGCACGGTACCTACTGGCGCATTTTCTGCGATCATCGCAGTTTCACCAGAAGTCATGACAGGAGCATGATTAAAGAACAAATCGATTTGCGTATTCGCTGCATTTTGACCGTTCGGGCCTGATGTTACCAATGGAATCAATGCCGCTGCTTGAGCAACATCATTACCATTCATATCAAATGCATAATGCAAACCAACAGCTACTTTGTTGTTCAACAAAGATTGAGAAGCCAAGGCTACCGCGTCTGTGCCGCTATAAGAAATAACTGCCGTGAGCATTTCTGTCACGATAGTACCAACTGCGATAGCGCGTGAAGCGGCTGTACCAGTGGTTGACTCTGTGTTCAAACGACCAGTCCAATAGGCCAAGCCACCTGCATCAGCCGTACGACCCAATACATTGGAATAGAATCGGCCTACAATTTCTTCGTTAGACAAAGAAAGTGGATAGTAAATGCGTGATGGCGCAACATTGTACATATCTTGTGCAACGGTTTGCAGCGACTTACCATTGCTTAATTGCTGCACCCAGTAACCCAAGCCATCTGCCTCTGGCGCGCGGCCAAAAAGCGAGACGTACAACTGAGTCACTTGCGTGCGCATTTGTGTAGTAACAGCCATGTGTGTA
>NZ_JBXARG010000040.1:0-4081 GCF_058808015.1 Undibacterium sp. GW821-FHT11H02
TTCTGTTCTCCTTTGGCACATAAGTTTGCCTCAAGATCTCTAGTTATGCATGGCTTGATTTTACGGGAGGGTTACAGAAAGTGCTCATTTCTGGGATGCTGAAACGTTGAGTTTGCTTTTCCAGGCTACTACAAACACTCAACAACCATTTTTAAGAAGCGTAATTAAGGGTAGAGAGAAATATAAAAAGCTCCCTCTTACACAATACATCGAGAAGACCTTTGAGACGGCATTTAGCTCAGGAGAAGCCAAGCCGCAGGCTTTGGAGTTGAGCCGTGAGATCGCTAGACTTATTAATTGTGAACCGTTAAAAAATCTTCTGAAAGATATTGTTTATAATACAAAGGAAAAGTACTTTAAATACGGAAGCGATGGCTATTTCAACTCTAATGGCAAGGGCTTTGAGACAATACTTAAGCCACTTCTACAAGCGCATATTTCGCTTAGTGAGATGGACCAGTTTAGTGAACTTATTTTAAGGTGCTATCTTCGTCTTTGCTCTGATGTTGTTCTAGGATATGCGCAATACGAGCACATTCAACCAGTATTATCGCGAGCCAAGTCTTCCATCGCAGCGCTTCGCAATGTGTTGGAAATTGTGGATGTGCCGTCGCCGCCTTGTCTTTTGCATGTAATCTCACTCAAGAAATGCAAGAACGAAATTAAGAAAATCTTGCCGTTACTGATCGCTAAATATTTCTACATCAACCACAAGGATTCAGAAAACCTAAAGAGTCCGCCAACTAAAACGCTGCATCTAATTATTGACGAAGCTCACAATATTCTCTCTGAACAATCGACACGAGAGCACGAAATATGGAAGGACTATAGGCTTGAACTTTTCGAAGAGATCATCAAAGAAGGCCGAAAATACGGGGTCTATTTGACGCTTTCCAGCCAACGGCCTGCCGATATTTCTCCAACCATTGTTTCACAGATCCACAATTTCTTTATTCATCGATTGGTTAACGAGCGCGATTTAATGTTACTTGATAACACGATCAGTACACTTGATTCATCATCCAAGGCGCTTATACCGACATTGGCCAAAGGATGCTGCGTGGTTACAGGAACAGCATTCGATCTTCCAATGATCTTGAAGATAGATCCTCTCCTCAAAGAACATCGTCCAGCTAGTGATGATGTCAATCTTGACGAGTTATGGGTGATGCCGTCTGTGTGAAACCAATCGGCATCCAAGGGCACGACGTCGTGAGCATAATGTCTAGGGAGGAGACGCTTTGCCCGTACTATGGATTACTTATCATTTTCCCCCGCACCAAATGCAACTTCTTATAACTATCAATCAAACGCTGATGCCTATCTAAGCCCTCAAGCTTCATACTGGTCGGCGTCAAACCATAGAAGCGCACGCTGCCTTCTAATGAGCCGTAGACTGCATCCATGCGTTCATTGCCAAACATGCGGCGGAAGTTGTGTTCGTAATCGTCGTGATCGAGTTCGTCATCTAAATCGACTTCTAAGACCACATTCAAAGCTTGATAGAACAAGCCGCGATCAACGCTGTTGTCGTTGTACTGCAAGAAGGCTTGTACTTGATCGTGGGCTTCTTCAAATTCTTGCAGGGCGAGATTGATGAGTAATTTCAATTCGAGCACGGTGAGTTGTCCCCACACCGTGTTTTCATCAAATTCTATGCCTATCAAGGTGGCGATGTCGCTGTATTCGTCTAGTTCATTGTTTTCTAAACGGTCGAGCAAAGCCGCTAAGGCGTCGTCGTCGAGCTGATGCAAATTTAAAATGTCTGCGCGGAATAGCAGGGCTTTATTGGTGTTATCCCAGATTAAATCTTCAACTGGATAGACTTCGGAATAGCCCGGCACTAAGATGCGGCAAGCGGTCGCACCGAGTTGGTCGTAGACCGCTTGGTACACTTCTTTACCCATCTCGGAGAGGATACCGAATAGCGTTGCAGCTTCGTCGGCATTGGAGTTTGCGCCTTGACCTGAGAAATCCCATTCCACAAATTCGTAGTCAAACTTGGCGCTGAAAAAGCGCCACGACACCACACCGCTAGAGTCGATAAAGTGTTCGACAAAATTATTCGGCTCAGTGACCGCGTTGCTGACAAAAGTCGGTGGTGGCAAGTCATTCAGGCCTTCAAAACTGCGACCTTGTAACAGCTCAGTCAAACTGCGTTCTAGTGCTACTTCAAAACTTGGATGGGCGCCGAAAGAAGCGAATACGCCGCCAGTGCGTGGATTCATTAAGGTCACACACATCACCGGATATTGACCACCGAGTGAGGCATCTTTGACCAAGACGGGAAAACCTTGTTCTTCCAAACCTTGTATGCCCGCCATGATGCCCGGATATTTTGCCAATACTTCTTGCGGCACATCGGGCAAAGCGATTTCGCCTTCGAGAATCTCGCGTTTGACGGCGCGTTCAAAAATCTCCGATAGACATTGCACCTGCGCTTCGACCAGCGTATTGCCTGCGCTCATGCCATTGCTGGCGAAAAGGTTTTCAACCAGATTGGAGGGGAAGTAAACTGTTTCGCCGTCAGATAGGCGCACGAAAGGCAGCGAGCAGATACCACGTTCAACATTACCCGAGTTGGTGTCGATCAGATGCGAGCCGCGCAGTTCTTTGTCTGGGTTGTAAATAGCGAGGCTGTAGGCGTCTAAAATTTCTTTAGGCAGTGCGTCTTTCTTGCCCGGTTTGAACCACTTTTCATTCGGGTAATGCACAAACTCGGCGTTGGCGATGTCTTCGCCCCAAAACGAGCCCGCATAAAAGTGATTGTTGCTCAGGCGTTCTATGTATTCACCCAAAGCCGAGGCTAAAGCACTTTCTTTGGTCGCGCCTTTGCCGTTAGTAAAACACATAGGAGAATGCGCATCGCGGATATGTAACGACCATACATTCGGGATGATATTGCGCCACGATGCGATTTCGATTTTGATACCGAGTCCTGCTAACAAGCTCGACATATTCGCGATCGTTTGTTCCAGCGGCAAATCTTTACCGAGGATATAGGTGGCTGCATTGGCATCTGGGTTTAATGTCAGCAAAGCTTGCGCATCGGCGTCGAGATTGTCGACTTCTTCAATGATAAATTCAGGACCCGCTTGTACCACTTTCTTAACAGTGCAACGATCAATCGAACGCAAAATACCTTCGCGATCTTTGGCCGAAATATCGGCAGGCAATTCCACTTGTATCTTAAAAATCTGGGCGTAGCGATTTTCTGGATCGACGATATTGTTTTGTGAGAGGCGAATATTCTCGGTCGGAATATTGCGCGTATTGCAGTACAACTTCACAAAGTAGGCCGCACATAAAGCGGAAGACGCCAAGAAATAATCAAAAGGTCCCGGTGCAGAACCATCACCTTTATAACGAATCGGCTGATCAGCGATCACCGTGAAATCATCGAACTTGGCCTCTAGGCGAAGTTTATCGAGAAAGTTGACTTTAATTTCCATGAGAGTGTTCCAAAAAGGCGGCCAAAACAGCGTTAAAAGTGAATTACCCGCCATTATCCTAGATTCCACCCTCGACCGCTCAATTTCGTCTTTGTAGGCAGTTAGCCTTAAGCTGGATATCACCTAGTAATCGAGGTGTGTTGCCGTACAGACTACGAATAATGTCTCGTCTAGAATTTGCAAAAACATTGATTCCCTAAAAACTGCCTGGACATAAAAATGATCATAAAACTGCCCGGCGTCCTGCAAAGAATGCGTTACGTGGTCAATAGTGCGGTGAATGATTGGTTTAATCATCGTGATGCCAGCAAGGGGGCGGCTTTAGCGTTTTACACTTTGTTTTCGATGGCACCCATATTGGTATTGGTGATTGCGGTAGCGGGAAGCTTTTTCGGCAAGCAGCAAGCGCAACACGAGATCGTGGCGCAATTACGCCAATTGCTTGGCTCGCAGGGAGCCGATGCCGTACAACTGATACTGGCTGGTGCTAGTGATCAGGTGCAAGGCTTGCTGGCGACCGTGCTGGCGACCGCCTTGTTGCTATTTGGCGCGGCTAGGGCCTGTTAACATTTAAATTGGGAGTGCGAATGCGGAAAAACGGGCACAGGGCTAGGCGTCAAGGCGCGCCG
>NZ_JBXARG010000041.1:0-3397 GCF_058808015.1 Undibacterium sp. GW821-FHT11H02
TGGCTGAGAAAAACCTCGGTGTAACAGTAACTGGTACGGTTGAAGCAGGCTCTACTGTGACGGTTGATGTGGGTGGCGTAACACGCTCAGCCCTCGTGACTGGCACGACATACAGCTACTCTTTGACACCAACTGATTACTTCAACTTGGGTCAATCTGCTGCGGCGTTTGATAAAACATTCACAATCACCGCGACCGATGTTGCTGGTAATACAGCTACTAGCGTGAAGAACGTGACTGTAGATACGGTTGCTCCAATCACACCGTCTATCACCAACTTCAGTACAGATACTGGCGTTATTGGTGACAACATCACGACTGACGAAACTTTGGTCTTGACTGGCTTTGCAGAACCAAACAGCACTGTGACTTTGTACAACGACACAACCGTGTTGGGTACAGTAACAGCGAACGGCGCTGGCGCTTGGACATTCACAACAGCGACTGACATTGCTGGTGGTAGTGCTGCATTCAAACCAGCTACGACTAACTTGAACGACGGTCAGTACTTGTTTAATGTGACTTCGACTGATGCAGTGGGTAACGTCAGCGCACCTTCTGCTACACAGCAAGTGTTGATTGACACAGGTATCGTTGCTCCAACAATCAGCGGCTTCACAGTGAATACGGGTGCAACTACTGAGTTGGGTACTGTTGGCGATCCTATCATCACCAAAGACAACACTTTGTTGGTGACGGGCGCAGCGGGTTCTGCTGAAGGCGGCGCTACAGTCTACGTCTACAGTGTAACTGCTGGTCCAACCTACACATTGATGGGTCAAACCGTCGCTGATGCAACGGGTGCATACACCTTCGCAACAGGCTTGTTGGCTGACGGTACTTACCAATTCGCTGCTTCACAACGCGATTTGGCGAACAACGACAGCGTGACAGTATTGGGTGCAGCTGGTTACTCTGCTGGCAAATATGTAACAGTGGATACAGCGGCTCCTGTCGCTCCAGTGTTCGATGCAAATGGCGTAACAACTGACAACGGTGACTCTGCAACTGATGAAATCACTAACGACAACACTATCACTTTGAACGGCACTGTGACTCTGGATGCAGGCTCCGCTCAAACTGTGAATGTGTACTCTGATGCTGGTTTGACGACTTTGGTTGGTACCGTGGTAGTTGCAGCGGGTGCTACAGCATGGTCACTCGCAGTGCCAGGCACTTTGGCTGACGGTAGCTACACTTACTACGCAACATCGACAGATGCTGCAGCTAACGTAAGTGCATCTTCCTTGGTATTGCCAGTGGTGGTTGATACGACACCTCCGACAGTTGGTCTGACCATCGTTGCAGATACTGAAAATACGTCAACAGCAACGCCTATTGGTCAAGCTGATAACATCACTTCACAAGGCAACTTCACGCTTACTGCAGCAGACGGCGGTAGTGGTCTCTCAGCTACTCAAGCTTTCTCTATGAGTGTCTCGGGACCAACTAATTTGCCGTTCGCTACTTATGCATCTGTGGCACTCGCACAAGCGGCACTCGATGCGTTTATGGATGCTCGTGAATTGGCGAATGACGATGGAGCGTACACAGTACAGATCGGTTCAACTGACGTTGCAGGTAATAATTCGACTTCTTGGCCACTGACTTCTAACTTCACTTTGGATACTGTAGCACCAACAACACCGACGATCGGCTTGGCAGCAGACTCGGGTGCTGCTGACTTGATCTCTAACGACGTGTCGATCAGTGTTACAGCTGGTGGTGTTGATGTGAACGCAACGCAAACTCAGTACTCCATCAATGCTGGTGCTACTTGGTTGAACGCGGCTGACTACACAACTGCAACTACAGCCGATGGCGCATACAGCGTGACAGCACGTGTGGTTGATGCTGCGGGTAACGTCTCTGCTACTTCCAATACTTTGAACGTAGTTAAAGACAATACTGCTCCAACATTGACAGTTGGTTTGGTAGCTGACTCTGGCTCAAGTGCTCTGGATCTGTACACAAACAATGCTGACTTGACAGCCTTGGTTGCAGGTGCTGATGCATCAACAACTTACGGTATCACTGTGACATCAGGCCCAACAGCCTTCACTATCACAGGTCAAGCAACGATGGCTGCAGCCTTGGCCGCGTTTAACGCTGCAGCGTTGGCAGATGGCACTTACACAGTCAATGTTTCGGCAACGGACGGTGCAAATAACACTGGCACTACACCAATCACCTTCACGTTGGATACAACTGCTGATGTATTGTCAGTTGCCTTGGCAACAGATACAAGCAACAGTGCGCCAGGTACAGGCACAACGTCTGACGGCATCACACAGACTGGTACAGTCAATGTGTCAGGTCTGACAGCAGGCTCTACTTGGGTCTACGATACAGACGGCACTATCGCTGGCGCCTTGGCAGGTACAGGTTCTACTTTGACATTGGGTGCAAACTCGACGTTCTTGGTAGGTTCTGTAGTTGCTCAGTCCACTGACTTGGCTGGTAACGTATCTGCGGTTGGCGCAAGCACAGCTCAGTACCAAACTGATACAACAGCTCCAGTTGATCTGGGTATGCAAACCGCTGCTGCCTTGACAGGCGGCGACGGCGTTCTGAGTGGTGCAGAAGTAGCGGCATTCACACTGACAGCAGGTACCTTGGCTGAAGCAGGTGCTGCGGTGTACTACACGATCACTGATTCAGTCGGTGTCGGCGCTGACATCAGCGGTTCCATGTCCGCTGCCGACTGGCTTGCTGGCGGTGTCGCTGCACACGATTTGACAGCTTTGGCTAACGGCAATATCACTGTTTCTGCTTATCAAGTGGATACAGCTGGTAACAGAAGTGTTTTAGCTGATTCATCAGTGACCTTCACTAAGAACGCAAACTTGGTGACTATCACAGCAGCTACTTATGACAATGCTTTGAACACCTTGACTTTGACTGGTGACTTCAGTGCAGCTGGTTTAGCAAACGGCGCTGTTCCAACATCTGGAGCGGGTTCAATTAACTACAGTAAGTTGTCATGGGAACACAATGATGCAGGTACTTTGTTGGACTTCGCATCCTTGGTGACTGGTGGTACAGCAGCTACTTTAGCGGGCGGTAACGTGTTGACTATTCAGTTGGATGCAAATGCAGCTGATGCAATCGAAACTAACGGCGCTTACTTGGATGGTGTCGCTGATGTCATTAACATCGAATCCGACTTCGTCTTCGGTGGTGTTGCTGGTTCAACAAGCAGCTTCGGTGCAGGTGTTACTGGTATCAACTACGCGTTCCAAGGTGGCTTAGCTGCAGAAGTGATTCTCGGCGACACTGGCAACGACACCCTCAACGGTGGTAACGGTGCAGATACTATCTCTGGTGGATCTGGCAATGATTCACTGGTCGGTGGTAACGGTGCTGATAGTATGACCGGTGGTGCAGGTAACGATAC
>NZ_JBXARG010000042.1:0-3200 GCF_058808015.1 Undibacterium sp. GW821-FHT11H02
CGTTCTTTAACAATTGAGAAGAAGTAAAGTAGAAATAATCAAAATTTATTTCGTAAAGGCGTTTGTCATGGAAATGATAAACAAGTTTATGGAAGGGTTGTGATTGTATCAAACAAACAAAGTAGTAAAAGTAATCCAAGTAGTTTGGTTTTAGCGATAAAACTGAACAATTAAAATACAAAGATACTTGAGCTACGGCAAACGCTAAAGTAATACTCATAAGTAGTAAAGAACTATAACTACTTTTTGGTGATGAACCTGGAACTAAGCAATTAGAACCGGACACTAGAAACTAAAGTTATAGGGACAAGTGACTAAGTGCACATGGTGGATGCCTTGGCGATATCAGGCGATGAAGGACGTAGTAGCTTGCGATAAGCTGCGGGGAGTGAGCAAACACACTTTGATCCGCAGATTTCCGAATGGGGAAACCCGGCCGTAAGGTCATTGCATACTGAATACATAGGTATGCAAAGCGAACGTGGCGAACTGAAACATCTAAGTAGCTACAGGAAAAGAAATCAACCGAGATTCCCAAAGTAGTGGCGAGCGAAATGGGAAGAGCCTGCAAGATTTAGCAGCTTTGATAGTGGAACGGATTGGAAACTCCGGCCATAGAGGGTGATAGCCCCTTACACGAAATCATCGCTGTAGAACTAAGCTTGCGACAAGTAGGGCGGGACACGTGAAATCCTGTCTGAACATGGGGGGACCATCCTCCAAGGCTAAATACTCGATATCGACCGATAGTGAACCAGTACCGTGAGGGAAAGGCGAAAAGAACCCCGGAAGGGGAGTGAAATAGAACCTGAAACCGTGTGCATACAAACAGTAGGAGCGGACTTGTTCCGTGACTGCGTACCTTTTGTATAATGGGTCAGCGACTTACATTCAGTGGCAAGGTTAACCGCATAGGGAAGCCGTAGAGAAATCGAGTCCGAATAGGGCGACAGTCGCTGGGTGTAGACCCGAAACCAAGTGATCTACTCATGGCCAGGATGAAGGTGCCGTAACAGGTACTGGAGGTCCGAACCCACTAATGTTGAAAAATTAGGGGATGAGCTGTGGGTAGGGGTGAAAGGCTAAACAAACTTGGAAATAGCTGGTTCTCTCCGAAAACTATTTAGGTAGTGCCTCAAGTATCACCAACGGGGGTAGAGCACTGTTATGGCTAGGGGGTCATCGCGACTTACCAAACCATTGCAAACTCCGAATACCGTTGAGTGCGAGCTTGGGAGACAGACATCGGGTGCTAACGTCCGGTGTCAAGAGGGAAACAACCCAGACCGCCAGCTAAGGTCCCAAAGTATAGCTAAGTGGAAAACGAAGTGGGAAGGCTAAAACAGTCAGGAGGTTGGCTTAGAAGCAGCCACCCTTTAAAGAAAGCGTAATAGCTCACTGATCGAGTCGTCCTGCGCGGAAGATGTAACGGGGCTAAGCTATACACCGAAGCTGCGGATATCCTTTTAGGATATGGTAGGAGAGCGTTCTGTAAGCCTGCGAAGGTGTCTGGTAACGGATGCTGGAGGTATCAGAAGTGCGAATGCTGACATGAGTAGCGATAATGGGAGTGAAAAGCTCCCACGCCGTAAGCCCAAGGTTTCCTGTTCAACGTTCATCGGAGCAGGGTGAGTCGGCCCCTAAGGCGAGGCAGAGATGCGTAGCTGATGGGAAGCAGGTTAATATTCCTGCACCGTCGTATGATGCGATGGGGGGACGGATCGCGGAAGGTCGTCAGGCGGTTGGAAGAGCCTGTTCTTGACTTGTAGAAGGTGCTTAGGCAAATCCGGGCACATAATTCAAGGGGTTGAGACGAGTGAATTTATTCACGAAGCGATCGGAAGTGGTTCCAAGAAAAGCCTCTAAGCTTCAGTCATACGAGACCGTACCGCAAACCGACACAGGTGGGCGAGATGAGTATTCTAAGGCGCTTGAGAGAACTCGGGAGAAGGAACTCGGCAAATTGGTACCGTAACTTCGGGATAAGGTACGCCCTGGTAGTTTGACCCCCCTGCGGGGGAAGGATGAAAGGGTTGCAATAAACTGGTGGCTGCAACTGTTTAATAAAAACACAGCACTCTGCAAACACGAAAGTGGACGTATAGGGTGTGACTCCTGCCCGGTGCTGGAAGATTAAATGATGGGGTGCAAGCTCTTGATTGAAGTCCCAGTAAACGGCGGCCGTAACTATAACGGTCCTAAGGTAGCGAAATTCCTTGTCGGGTAAGTTCCGACCTGCACGAATGGAGTAATGATGGCCACACTGTCTCCTCCCGAGACTCAGCGAAGTTGAAATGTTTGTGATGATGCAATCTACCCGCGGCTAGACGGAAAGACCCCATGAACCTTTACTGTAGCTTTGCATTGGACTTTGAACCAATCTGTGTAGGATAGGTGGGAGGCTTTGAAGCGGGGACGCCAGTTCTCGTGGAGCCATCCTTGAAATACCACCCTGGTTTGTTTGAGGTTCTAACCTTGGCCCATTATCTGGGTCGGGGACAGTGCATGGTAGGCAGTTTGACTGGGGCGGTCTCCTCCCAAAGTGTAACGGAGGAGTTCGAAGGTACGCTAGTTACGGTCGGACATCGTGACGATAGTGCAATGGCATAAGCGTGCTTAACTGCGAGACTGACAAGTCGAGCAGGTACGAAAGTAGGACATAGTGATCCGGTGGTTCTGTATGGAAGGGCCATCGCTCAACGGATAAAAGGTACTCTGGGGATAACAGGCTGATTCCTCCCAAGAGTTCATATCGACGGGGGAGTTTGGCACCTCGATGTCGGCTCATCACATCCTGGGGCTGTAGCCGGTCCCAAGGGTATGGCTGTTCGCCATTTAAAGTGGTACGTGAGCTGGGTTTAAAACGTCGTGAGACAGTTTGGTCCCTATCTGCCGTGGGCGTTGGAAGTTTGAAGGGGGCTGCTCCTAGTACGAGAGGACCGGAGTGGACGAACCTCTGGTGTATCGGTTGTCACGCCAGTGGCATTGCCGAGTAGCTATGTTCGGAAGAGATAACCGCTGAAAGCATCTAAGCGGGAAACTCGCCTTAAGATGAGACTTCCCAGAGACTTGATCTCTTTAAAGGGTCGTTCGAGACCAGGACGTTGATAGGCTGGGTGTGGAAGTGCAGTAATGCATTAAGCTAACCAGTACTAATTGCCCGTAAGGCTTGTCCCTATAACTTTGGTCAGTTATAGAAC
>NZ_JBXARG010000043.1:0-2954 GCF_058808015.1 Undibacterium sp. GW821-FHT11H02
AGTGATTACAACACGACCCCGACGTTCAGCAATGGAGTCACTTTAGTCGGTGGCAACTTGATCGTTCCAGCCGGTGTGACTAGTTTCACGGTCACGGTAGGCACGATCAATGATGCCGTCGTTGATGCTGCGGCGCTTGAGACTGTTCCATTGGTGATCGGTGGTGTTACAGGTGCCGGTGGTATTCTCGATCGTATTACCATGACCAATGTGATTAGTGATGACGATGATGTAGAAGAAAACCGTGATGCCGTCGGTGCCAATGACATTACACATGCCGGCACGATCTCGAGTGCTTATTCTGGACTGATTTTATCTATCGATGATACTCAAGCATCTGGATTGACATCGAATGGCGAAGTTGTGACTTATTCTTGGAATACGTCAAGCCGTACCTTGACCGCTAGCACTGCAAGTTCAGGGACGGTATTTACCGTAACTGTGAATTCGGGGAACGATGGCTATGTGTTCAAGCAAGTCCGTCCATTAGATCATGCAATTATCGCCGGTGAAAATCATAGTCAGAATATCCCATTGAATTTGATTGCTAAGGATGGAAGTGGTGCTCAGTTATCTACCACGGCATTTGACGTGACGGTGTTTGATGACGCACCTACAGTGAGTGGTAATTTAACGATAGTAACGAATAACGATGGTGCTTATTTCGAATCAAACTTCTTGTCACAAGCGATAGTCTCGAATGATGTGACTTCCGTGCAATGGAATACGGCAGCATTACCTTCTTTAGTTTATGAAGGAAAACCTGTGATTTACGTGGATAACGGTTCAGGTTTACTCACCGGGCAGATCGCGGATGGCACTTTGGTATTCCGGGCGCAGATTAACCCAAATGATCTTGATGCCAATAATCATCCTAAATACACATTTGAGTTGTTAAATACCCTCGGTCGATTAGGTATTGAAGGGTCAACTTCAACCTATACCGTGATTAGTGGCGGCAATATTAATCAGGTGGATTTGAGTTTTGGCGGTTATTTGATCAACAGTATGACTTCGTTTGATAGTGTTGGTAGCGCATCTACTGTGAACACGAATGCGAGTTGGATTGGGGTTGGTGGGAACTGGTTCGATCCAAATGAAAAATTGTCGATGACCTTTAAAGATCCGATGGGTAATGATGGTCAGGTTCGTGGATTAAACATGTTGGTTGAAGGGCAGGGTAGTGGTGCATACACTCTGAATTGGACGGTGACTGTTGCGATTGATTCATCCGGCAATACGTCGACCTACTCAGGAAGTGTGAATGGTTCTGGTAATGCGGATGTACCATTTAATATTCCTTTGCAAAACGGCGCTTTGTATTTTACGAAACTAGAAGTCACAGATTCACTTGGCCAGTTCCGAATTGGACTTTCCGCAGTAACTGCAAATAATTACTTTACAGATTTGAGTTTGCCGTTAAGTTATACATTGACGGATTATGACGGCGATGCTGTGAATGGTGCTATTGATGTGACTCTAAAGGCATCAACAACGATTAGTACAATTGAGCCAGGTGCGTTAGGTACAGGTGACGACAATGTAGTCGAAGGTAATAACTTAGTCTACACAGTGACCTTGTCGGGCACGACGTCAAACACTTCAACCTATGCTTACACCTTAGGTGGTACAGCGACCGCAGGCAGTGATTACAACACAACGCCAACGTTCAGCAATGGCGTCACCTTAGTCGGTGGTAATTTGATTGTGCCAGCTGGTGTAGCTAGCTTCACGGTCACGGTAGCCACAATCGATGATGTGGTCTTGGAGTCAGTGACACCAGAAACTTTACCATTGGTGATTGCGGGCGTGACCGGTGCTGGTGGCATTACGGATAATGACAAACCGACCGTAACGACCGTAGAACCTGGTGCACCGGGCGCAGGTGACGACAATGTAGTCGAAGGTAATAACTTAGTCTACACCGTGACCTTATCGGGCACGACGTCGAATACCTCAACCTATACTTACACCTTAGGTGGTGGTACCGCGACCGCGGGCAGCGATTACAACACCACGCCAACGTTCAGTAATGGCGTGACTTTAGTCGGTGGTAACTTGATCGTTCCAGCTGGTGTGAATAGTTTCACGGTCACGGTAGCCACAATTGATGATGTGGCCTTGGAGTCAGTGACACCAGAAACTTTACCATTGGTGATTGCAGGCGTGACCGGCGCTGGTGGCATTACGGACAATGACAAACCGACCGTAACGACCGTAGAACCAGGCGCACCAGGTGTAGGTGATAACAATGTGGTCGAAGGTAATAACTTAGTCTACACCGTCACCTTGTCGGGCACGACGTCAAACACTTCAACCTATGCTTACACCTTGGGTGGTGGTACCGCGACCGCAGGCAGTGATTACAACGCAACGCCAACGTTCAGCAACGGCGTGACTTTAGTTGGTGGTAATCTGATCGTTCCAGCCGGTGTGGCTAGCTTCACGGTCACGGTAGCAACGATTGACGATGTGGCCTTGGAATCGGCTACACCAGAGACCTTGCCGTTGGTGATTGCAGGCGTGACCGGTGCTGGTGGCATTACGGACAATGACAAACCGACCGTAACAACCGTAGAACCAGGTGCACCAGGTGCAGGTGATAACAATGTGGTCGAAGGCACTAACTTGGTCTACACCGTCACCTTATCGGGTACGACGTCAAACACTTCAACCTATGCTTACACCTTAGGTGGTGGCACAGCGACCGCAGGCAGTGATTACAACACAACGCCAACGTTTAGCAATGGCGTCACTTTAGTCGGTGGTAACTTGATCGTTCCAGCGGGTGTATCTAGCTTCACGGTCACGGTAGCAACGATTGACGATGTGGCCTTGGAGTCAGTGACACCAGAAACTTTACCATTGGTGATCGCTGGCGTGACCGGCGCTGGTGGCATTACGGACAATGACAAACCGACCGTAACGACCGTAGAACCAGGCGCACCAGGCGC
>NZ_JBXARG010000044.1:0-1962 GCF_058808015.1 Undibacterium sp. GW821-FHT11H02
GCCACCCACATCAACCGTCACAGTAGAGCCTGCTTCAACCGTACCAGTTACTGTTACACCGAGGTTTTTCTCAGCCAGGTTCAACTGATTGTCACCAGCGATATCAGCAGCAGTGAATGGAACCACTGCCTTGTCGTTGATAGTGCTTGTTGTACCAGTTGCTGCAGAGCTTGGGTTAGCAGCAACATCAGACACTGTCGCTGTTACTGTCAGAGCTGCATTGTTAGCCCAAGTAGCGGATTGATTACCGAAGTTTGCTGTCCAAGCGCCCGCTGTCACAGCGACAACTTGATTCACAGAAATTACACCGTCAGTCACAGTCACAGTAATAAACTGACCTGCTAAGCCGGAGCCTGTGTCAGTTGCAGTACCAGTGATAGTGAGTGCGTTGTCTTCTGTCGAGTTCAAGAAGCCATCTGCACCGTCGAAGTCGTTAATGACAACAACAGGGCGAGTGAGGTCCACTGGTTGCGGATTTCCTGTTGGTGAAGCATCTGCCACGATAATGTTACCAGCGAGATCCGTTAATTGACCATTTCCTAAGCCCACACTAATTGGCGTACCAGATTGCAGAGTGACACTGATAGGCGTAGTAGAGTTTGCTGGCGGTGTCACATCGAAGAAAGTGCTGGTTGCGGAGTCATTCGTGAAGTTAGAAACAACGCCACCAGTCACCACGAAATCAGTATCCACGCGACCGTTCATTGCTTCGCTGAAAGTGACCGTATATCGAACAACGCCGTCTGCCAAATTAACCCATGAGATTTGGTCATCTGTGAACGATGTGACTGTTGGGTTTTCTGTATCCACAGTTTGTGAATTATCAGCTACTACCAAGGCATTACCGTTACCCGCCAAGTCAAACGCAGAACCAGCAGCGAAATTGAGGGCAATATTCGTTGTCGAATTGTCGTTAGCCAAAACTTGAACTGTATATTGCGTAGAACTCAATTGAGTGAAGCTACCACCAACAATACTACCGCCAGCAGTTACATTCAGATCGCCGACAGTAAAGCCTGTTACTGGCTCATTGAAGGTCACGGTGTAAGTCACAACATTGTCACCATCAAACAAGATACCCGCTTTGTTATCTGTGATAACTGCTGTTGGAGCCACGTTGTCCAATGTGGCAGTTGCAGAACCCGCTGGGGATGCTGCATTGCCAGCCACGTCAGATACAGCTGCTGTGAATGTCAAAGTACCGTTGTTCAGGCCGCTGACGTCCATTGTGGTGCTAGACCATGTGCCGTTAGCCAACACAGTTGCTGTGCCAGATACGGATGGGTTCACGCCGTCAGATACTGTCACAGTGACTGTTTGGCCAACTGCGCCAGTCGCTGAACCAGCGATAGTGACTGTGTTGTCTTCGGCTGCATTGATCAAGCCATCACCAGCAATCGGTGTTGCGATCGTGATAGTTGGACGCAATGTATCAACAGCTTGTACGTTGTCGGTCGCAGCAACACTAGTATTGCCGTTCAGGTCATTCGCAGCAGAAGCAGCGACTGATACTGTCATGTTACCTTCAAAGCCTGCTGCTGGCGTTACCACCAATGTGTAGCTAGACAATGTCAATTGAGTGAACGTGCCCTTAGTACCGTTAGTCACTGTCACATCAGAAGCATCGAAACCTGATACGGATTCGCTGAAGTTGAATGTGTAAGTGATATCGCCAGTAGCGATATTGGCAGTACCTGGAACTATGTCAGTAATAGTCAAAGTTGGGTTGGTTGTGTCAACAGTATGTGAAGTTGTGTTCGATACGGTTGAATTGTTACCTGCCAAATCAATCACTGCACTTGCATTGACTGTCACGCCAACTGGCGTTGTCGAGTTCTGATCAACCGCAACGCTGAAGGTGTAGACCGTAGAGCTCACTGCTACTAAGCTGCCTGCAACGCCACCAGTCACAGTCAAATCGCTCAGAGCAAAACCAGTCACTGGCTCGCTGAAAGTAACTTG
>NZ_JBXARG010000045.1:0-1335 GCF_058808015.1 Undibacterium sp. GW821-FHT11H02
GGGGGTGTCCTGAATTTTGTGTAAACGGTGTTTAAGTTAAGCTACAGGCATACGGTCGCCGAACTGAATAGTAAATCTATTTAACGCCGCTTTCCAGTCTCGAATTGGCATTGACCATTTTTGGCTAATGTTGTTAAGCGCCAGATAAAACAATTTAAAGACTGACTCATCGGTAGGAAACGAACCTCGCGTCTTGGTGATTTTACGCAAACTCATATTCACCGATTCAATTGCGTTGGTGGTGTAAATCACTTTTCGTATGTCGTGCGGATAATCAAAGAATGGCGTCAGGCGAGGCCAGTTCCGGCGCCAGGACTGTCCGATTGGCGCAAATCTTGCACCCCATTTCATCTCAAATTCCGTCAGTTCCGCTTCTGCTTGGTCTACCGTGACAGCAGCGTAAATTCTGCGCAAATCGGCTGCCACTTCTTTCCGCTCTTTCCATCCAACGAAATTCAAGCTGTGCCGCACCATGTGCACGATACATAGCTGCACGGTCGTCTGTGGGAAGACCGCCTCAATCGCCTCAGGAAAGCCCTTTAATCCATCTACGCAAGCAATAAAGATATCAGCGACGCCTCGATTCTTGAGTTCTGTGACCACTTGTAGCCAGAACTTGGCGCCCTCTGTTTGAGCCATCCACATTCCAAGAACTTCTTTCATACCATCGAGATTGATGCCAATGGCAAGATAGAGAGCCTTGATCTTGACAGCACCACTGTCACGTACTTTGACGTGGATGCAGTCCATGTAGACAATAGGATAGAGCGTATCAAGAGCGCGAGATTGCCATGCCTTTACTTCTTCTATCACTGCGTCTGTGACCGAGGAAATCAAGGTAGGTGAAACTTCTGTGCCATACATTTCTTGTAGATGACTTTGAATTTCACGTACCGTCATGCCACGGGCATAGAGCGATAAAATTTTATCGTCAAATCCCGTCCAGCGTGTTTGATGTTTGGTAATGAGCTGAGGTTCGAAAGTGCCAGCCCGGTCGCGTGGAATGTCGATCGGTAAGGCACCAAAATCGCCTTTGAGGGTCTTTTTACTGCGTCCATTGCGAGTGTTGCCTGCCTCATTGGCAACCAATTGATTCTTGCCATGGCCGAGATGGTCAGTCATTTCTGCTTGTAGCGCACGCTCAACCAAGGCTTTGGTTAGCTGTTTTAACAACCCATTCTCACCAACGAGGTCTTCGGGCTTTTTATAGTCACCCAATAGGGCATCAATGAGTTCATTGGAAAAAGGCTTTTTGTCTACGGTCATTATCATTGCTCCATGCAATTGCGCAGTTTCCTGCAAAATGTCCGTTTACACAAAATTTTTTACACCCTC
>NZ_JBXARG010000046.1:0-1328 GCF_058808015.1 Undibacterium sp. GW821-FHT11H02
CACTAGTGTCCGGTTAAATTGCAATAAAAGCTTAAGAAACACCATAACGGCGCGGGTTCCAGCTCGATTTTGTTTGGTGCCGATTTGAATTTAAAATGGGAGTTTTTATGTCATTTTCCAGATTTTTCGATCTGGGAGATGAAACATGAATGTTGGCAAGACGTTGTTTGCCCAAGTAATGGAGTTTATTCCCTGGACGAGTTTTACCAGAATTGTTAATCGCTACGCTGGCAATTCTGGCGTGCGTCGTATGAGCTGTGCTGAGCAATTTCGAGTCATGGCGTTTGCTCAATTGACCTGGCGCGAATCGTTGCGAGACATTGAAGTCACTCTCAGTGCCAATAGCAGCAAGTTGTATGCAATGGGTCTGCGTCATTCTGTCCGTCGTGCCACATTGGCCGACGCCAATGAAAGTCGAGACTGGCGTATTTGGTCTGATTTGGCAGCACTGCTGATCCGACGTGCTCGTAAACTGTATCAGCACGAAGAGTTGGCGGTCGAATTGCAAAACACAGTGTACGCACTGGATGCTACGACAATTGATTTGTGTTTGTCGCTGTTCGATTGGGCACCGTTTCGCAAGGCCAAAGCCGCGATTAAACTACATACGCTGCTTGATTTGCGAGGGGCGATACCTGCATTTATCCATATCAGCGATGGAAAATTGCATGAAGTGAATGTGCTCGATTTCTTGCCAATAGAGGCTGGTGCTTTTTACATCATGGATCGAGGTTATTTGGATTTTGAACGGCTCTACAACATGCATCAGGTCGGAGCATTTTTTGTAACTCGCGCTAAAAGCAATATGGATTTCAGGCGCATTTATTCTGCGCCAGTGAACAAAGACATGGGAATAATTTGTGACCAAACCATTTGTCTGAACGGTTTTTATAAGTCGAAAGAATATCCGGAATATCTGCGTAGGATTCGCTTCAAAGATGCGGATACCGGTCAGACTTTGGTGTTCTTGACGAATAATACTGCGTTGCCAGCAACGACGATTGCGGGGCTGTATAAAAGCCGTTGGCAGGTTGAGTTGTTCTTTAAATGGATTAAGCAGCATTTGCGAATAAAACATTTTTTGGGTAACAGCGAGAATGCCGTGAAGACGCAAATATGGTGCGCCATCGCAACTTATGTGCTGATCGCCATTATTAAAAAGGAATTGCAATTGAACGCCTCGCTCTACACTTTATTACAGATTTTATCAGTGTCCGTTTTCGAGAAAACCGAGATTTCATGCGCCTTTCAGACCGATGGCTACATTTCTGAAACAGCACCCACCGCTAACCAATTGAATTTATTCGATTTTTAACCGGACACTAGTG
>NZ_JBXARG010000047.1:0-1286 GCF_058808015.1 Undibacterium sp. GW821-FHT11H02
GCCGGTGACAACGTGGTCGAAGGCAATGACTTGGTCTACACCGTCAGCTTAAGCGCTACGACGACCGTCGCTTCCACTTATGCCTACAGTTTAGGCGGTGGCACAGCCACAGCGGGTCTTGATTACAACAGCACTGCGACGTTCAGCAATGGCGTGACTTTAGTCGGTGGTAATCTCATCGTTCCAGCGGGTGTGAATAGCTTCACGGTCACGGTAGGCACGATCAACGATGCCATCGTCGATTCCGCTTCGCCCGAATCTTTACCTTTGGTGATCGGTGGTGTCACCGGCAATGGCGGCATCTTGGATGATGATCAACCAACAATCACCACGGTCGAACCGGGTGCCCCTGGCATCGCCGGTGACAATGTGGTCGAAGGCAATGATTTGGTCTACACCGTCAGCTTAAGCGCTACGACGACCGTCGCTTCGACTTATGCCTACAACTTAGGCGGTGGCACAGCCACAGCGGGTCTTGATTACAACAGCACTGCGACGTTCAGCAATGGCGTGACTTTAGTTGGTGGTAATTTGATTGTTCCAGCCGGTGTGAATAGCTTCACGGTTACGGTAGGCACGATTAACGATGCCATCGTCGATTCCGCTTCGCCCGAATCTTTACCCCTGGTCATCGGTGGTGTCACCGGCAACGGCGGCATCTTGGATGATGATCAACCAACGATCACCACGGTCGAACCGGGTGCCCCTGGCATCGCCGGTGACAACGTGGTCGAAGGCAATGACTTGGTCTACACGGTCTCCCTGTCTGCCACCACGACCGTTGCTTCCACCTACGCCTACAACTTAGGCGGTGGTACAGCCACAGCTGGTCTTGATTACAACAGCACCGCCACGTTCAGCAATGGCGTCACTTTAGTTGGTGGTAATTTGATTGTTCCAGCCGGTGTGAATAGCTTCACGGTTACGGTAGGCACGATTAACGATGCCATCGTTGATTCCGCTTCTCCCGAATCTTTACCCCTGGTCATCGGTGGTGTCACCGGTAATGGCGGCATCTTGGATGATGATCAACCAAGTATCACCACGGTCGAACCGGGTGCCCCTGGCATCGCCGGTGACAATGTGGTCGAAGGCAATGATCTGGTCTACACGGTCTCCCTGTCTGCGACCACCACGGTCGCTTCCACCTACGCCTATAACTTGGGTGGTGGCACAGCCACAGCGGGTCTTGACTACAACAGCACCGCCACGTTCAGCAATGGCGTGACTTTAGTTGGTGGTAATCTCATCGTTCCAGCCGGTGTAGCGAGCTTCACCGTCACCGT
>NZ_JBXARG010000048.1:0-1198 GCF_058808015.1 Undibacterium sp. GW821-FHT11H02
TGTAACCCTCCCGTAAAATCAAGCCATGCATAACTAGAGATCTTGAGGCAAACTTATGTGCCAAAGGAGAACAGAAATGCGTAAAAGCAAATTTACAGAAACACAGATCATAGGAATATTGAAGGCAGTTGAAGCTGGCAGATTGGTCAAAGACGTTTGTCGTGAACATAGCGTTTCTGAAGCGACCTATTACCAATGGAAGTCTAAATATGGCGGTATGGAAGCTGCTGACGTAAAGCGCCTCAAAGAGCTAGAAGAAGAGAATCGTAAGCTCAAAATGATGGTTGCTGATTTGTCGTTAGAGAATCATGCGTTCAAAGAGGTGATCGGTTTAAAGCGCTAGCCCCGAACCAGAAACGCGATTTCGTCAAACAACTACAAGAGTATGGACTTAGCCAGCGCCAGGCTTGCAAAGCAATGCAACTCTCACGTTCAAGCATGACCTACCAGCGGCAGATGGCACCAGACGACGAGATCATTGCGGTTTTGCAGGAATTGGCAGAACGATTTCCGGAACGGGGATTTGGCAAATACTTTCAGTTAATAAGACGACGCGGCCATACCTGGAATCATAAGCGTGTCTATCGCGTTTATTGCGGACTAAAGATGAATCGGCGACGTATCGGTAAAAAGCGACTTCCAACAAGAGACCCGCAACCATTGGCAGTACCCGGAGAAGTCAACAAGAGTTGGTCAATGGATTTTATGAGTGATGCTTTATGGTGCGGTAGGCGGTTTCGAACTTTTAATGTCGTCGATGACTTTAATCGAGAAGTACTGGCGATTGAAGTTGATTTAAATTTGCCCGCGTCGCGTGTGATTCGTGTGCTTGAGAGGATCGTTGCGTGGCGCGGCTTTCCGACGCAGATCAGAATGGACAATGGGCCTGAATTTATTTCGACAACCTTAGCTGATTGGGCGCAAAAGCATGATGTCCACCTGGAGTTTATTGAGCCAGGTAGACCTATGCAAAATGGTTTCATTGAACGCTTCAACCGCAGCTACCGCCAAGGGGTGTTAGATATGTATGTTTTTAAGAGCTTGCAGGAGGTCAAAGAACGAACAGAATTGTGGATGAACGATTACAACGAGCAATGCCCACATGATTCACTCAACGGGATGACCCCTGTTGAATACCGGTTGTTTCACCAACCTCAAAACTCTAGTAATACCTGGCACTGATTGAGGGAGGTTTACA
>NZ_JBXARG010000049.1:0-1187 GCF_058808015.1 Undibacterium sp. GW821-FHT11H02
AAGATACCGCCGTTGCCGGTGACACCACCGATGACCAGCGGTAAAGATTCGGGCGAAGCGGAATCGACGATAGCGTCATTGATCGTGCCTACCGTAACCGTGAAGCTATTCACACCCGCTGGAACGATGAGATTACCACCGACTAAAGTCACGCCATTGCTGAACGTGGCGGTGCTGTTGTAGTCCAGACCCGCTGTGGCTGTGCCACCGCCTAAGTTGTAGGCGTAGGTCGATGCAACGGTCGTGGTAGCAGACAGGGAGACCGTGTAGACCAAGTCATTGCCTTCGACCACATTGTCACCGGCGATGCCAGGGGCACCCGGTTCGACCGTGGTGATTGTTGGTTGATCATCATCCAAGATGCCGCCATTGCCGGTGACACCACCGATGACCAGTGGTAAAGATTCGGGCGAAGCGGAATCGACGATGGCATCGTTAATCGTACCTACCGTGACGGTGAAGCTATTCACACCGGCTGGAACGATGAGATTGCCACCAACTAAAGTGACGCCATTGCTGAACGTCGCAGTGCTGTTGTAATCCAGACTGGCCGTCGCTGTGCCACCACCTAAATTGTAGGCATAAGTGGAAGCGACGGTCGTCGTAGCGCTTAAGCTGACGGTGTAGACCAGATCATTGCCTTCGACCACATTGTCACCGGCGATGCCAGGGGCACCGGGTTCGACCGTGGTGATCGTTGGTTGATCATCATCCAAGATACCGCCGTTGCCAGTGACACCACCGATGACCAGGGGTAAAGATTCGGGCGAAGCGGAATCAACGATGGCGTCGTTAATCGTGCCTACCGTGACCGTAAAGCTTGAAACACCCGCTGGAACAATCAAATTGCCACCGACTAAAGTCACGCCATTGCTGAACGTCGCAGTGCTGTTGTAGTCAAGACCCGCTGTGGCTGTACCACCGCCTAAGTTGTACGCATAAGTCGATGCGACTGTCGTTGTGGCTGAGAGGGAGACGGTGTAGACGAGGTCATTGCCTTCGACCACATTGTCACCGGCGATGCCAGGGGCACCCGGTTCGACCGTGGTGATCGTTGGTTGATCATCATCCAAGATACCACCGTTGCCGGTGACACCACCGATCACCAGGGGTAAAGATTCGGGCGAAGCGGAATCAACGATGGCGTCGTTAATCGTGCCTACCGTGACCGTAAAGCTTGAAACACC
>NZ_JBXARG010000050.1:0-1059 GCF_058808015.1 Undibacterium sp. GW821-FHT11H02
GCTTGCTCTTGTTCGATCCAGCGCTGGGACTCATGGGCTTGGCAATGCGGGCAGGATCGGTGCCCGCACGAATGTGGCAAATAATCGATTTTGAAACAAGCCTCACATTGCACGCGCATCTGTGCCGAAAGCCTTGTTCGACAATGCTTAAAGGCGCTCAGGGCGCGGCGTTGACTAGGTAAAAGTGATGTGCCATACGTTTGTAGGAAATCACTTTCAAAGCGTTGCAGGATATCGATCAAACGGATCATTTGATCTCTCCCCAATGGATGGAGAGTCGACTCATCAAGTGGTTGAGGCGTTCAACTGCGGTCTCGGTTTGATGATTGGTTAGATGCGTGTAACGCGTGGTGGTGAGGATGGATTGATGGCCGAGGAACTGCTGCAAGTCTGAGAGATTGATGCCTGCTTCGATACAGTGCGTGGCATAACTATGCCTTAAACTATGGGGCGAAATTCTTTTTTTAAACCAATATCGACGCACACGGCGCGTAAGGCTCTTTGTGCGCCACCATCGTCTAAGTGCGTTGGCGCAAGATGCGCTTTCTTTAAACCACCAGCACGATTCGGAAAGAGCAAATGCGGATGTCGATGTACCATCCAAAATTGACGCAGCACAGTTAAGGTCGAAATCGGTAGCGGCACGAAACGATCACGGTTGCCTTTCGCGTCCCGAATCTGCACCCGCAGACGATCCGCATCAATATCCGCAACTTGCAAGCGCAGACCTTCACCAAGGCGCAAGCCAAGACTGTATAGCACATAAAAAAACACGCGATAACTGAGTACCTTGGTGTTCGCAATAATTTGCTGCATTTGTTCTACTGTGACGATATCGGGCAAGCGCTGGCTGTGAGGTGCCTTCACCAAATTCGGTGCAGGCCAGTCTTGGTGTAAGACTTTGTCGTAATAAAACTTAAGTCCATACAAATCGTGTTTGAGGGTACTCCACGAATGGGTACTCAGTAATTGAGAGAAATACTGCGTTAATTGCGCCTCGGTTAAGGCATTGATTTGATAGCGGAAATACAGCCCAGCACGCCGCACGCCTTGCGAGTA
>NZ_JBXARG010000051.1:0-1056 GCF_058808015.1 Undibacterium sp. GW821-FHT11H02
AGCGGACACTATACACTTGAGCAAGTAGGTAGCCATTTCGGAGTGAGCTACGCGACGGTTAGTCGGGCTGTGAAACATAAGGAAAGTCGAGTTGATTGATTATTAAATGTCAAACGTAAGGCCTGAACCATTTTCTATTCTCTCTTGCGAAAATCCACATTATCAAATCTTATGAATCGTTTAAGCAATTTACTCCTACTGTTTGCCTTATTAGCCCTTACTTCATGTTTCGAACAGGCAGAATTTAAGCCATTTGTTTCGAAGGACGGGAGGTTTGAAATCGCATCACCAACACCGATGCAGTACAAGTCACAATTAAGTCACTTCGACAATGGCGAGGTCATCATGCATTCTTATGCGGGTGAACGAGATGGTGTGGTGTACACCATCAACTATTTTGACATACCAGAAGTTATTAGCGATGAGTGGCGGCGTGCCGCCACTTCACCTTACGAAATTCCCACACTTGAAAGTATGTTGAAGGCAAATGCTTGGGTTGCTGAAGCAAGAAAAGGGGATGAAGTAAAAATATCTGAAACGGAAGTGGCGCGTGGCGAACATTTCGCCGCGACGACAAAAGGCAAAACACAGAATCTCTACATCCGGGTCTTGTGGATCGGAAATCGCTTTTATCAAGTAATGGTGGGCTACCCGCCTCAGCCGTCTTATCAACAAGAAATGAATGCAAAGAAATTCGTTTGGTCACTGAAGCTCCATTCTGGAACAATTGTGGTCGGAACAAATTAGACAGGGGCACGCCGCATCTATTCTAATTTCGTTAACCGCCGTTGCCATGGAGTGCCTGGTTGAAATAGAGGGTTTAGCGGGACGCTGTTTGCCTGGTGAAAGGTTTGAAACAGTGGATATTAATTTGATCACCGAAGCCCGGGGTCATGCCTTACATTTAGCGCCTCATTCGCATCAAAACTATCTCGAAACGTGCATCCGTCTTCATCGCAAATCCTAATGGAAATTCTGGGTTTAACGACCGATTGGGTTCTGGGTGGATTTGCTAAGACAAAGAATATCGCACAGCAGCGCTATCGTGAATTTGTA
>NZ_JBXARG010000052.1:0-960 GCF_058808015.1 Undibacterium sp. GW821-FHT11H02
GCCACATTGGACAACGTGGCTCCAACAGCAGTTATCACAGATAACAAAGCGGGTATCTTGTTTGATGGTGACAATGTCGTGACTTACACAATCAACTTCAGCGAAGCGGTAACAGGCTTTACTGCGGGTGATTTGGTTGTAGCTGGCGGCACAATTGGTACTTTCACTGCTGTAAGCGCTACGCAATACACAGTGACTGTCACGGCAAATGACAACTCTATGGCTAACGTCGATTTGAGTTTCGCTGCTGGTTCTGCTTTCGACATCGCTGGCAACGCTAGCGCTGGTGCGGTTGCTGATGCTCAGCCAGTTGATACAGTGAACCCAACTTATGTATCGTTTGTTGATGACCAAGCTGCTTACGCAAACATTGCAGACGGCGTTGTGACTTACACAGTTGTATTCAGTGAGCCAGTCGCTAACTTCGCAATCGGCGATTTGACAGTCACTGGTGGTACAGCGTCTAACTTCGCTGGTGCAGGTACTACCTGGACTTTCGATGTAACGGCACCTGCGTCTTCTATCACACCAATCAGCGTTTCTATCGCTGCAGGTGCTTTGACAGACGTAGTTGGTAACCTGACATTAGTGTCTGCTACACCAACAGGTAATCCACAGTTGGTCGATCGTACTGCCCCTGTTGTTGTCATTAACGACTTCGACGGTGTGGATGGCTTCTTGAACGCAACAGAAGACAACGCATTGGTTATCAGTGGTACTGCAACTGACACTGGTTCAGGCGTAGAAGGCAATACAATCACGGTAACCATTTCTGATGGTGTAGGTGGTGCGGCTGATGTAGTCGGTACAGCAACTGTTACAGGTGGTGCATGGACAGTCAACTTCGGTAACCAATCTGCTACTTGGGCTAACAATGCAGCCTTGACAGTAACAGCGACAGTGTCTGATGTTGCTGCTAACCCAAGCTCTGCAGCAACTGGTACAACAAGCACTATCAAC
>NZ_JBXARG010000053.1:0-934 GCF_058808015.1 Undibacterium sp. GW821-FHT11H02
TCATTTCCATGACAAACGCCTTTACGAAATAAATTTTGATTATTTCTACTTTACTTCTTCTCAATTGTTAAAGAACGGTACAACTTAATTACTTTGCTTTCGCTGTGAAAGAACAAATCTCAATAGCGCTCGCGCTACTCACATTTGTTTTTTCTTTTTTTCGCTTCCCTACACTTCATGGTAGGGCTGGTTGGGCTCGAACCAACGACCCCCGCGTTATCAACACGGTGCTCTAACCAGCTGAGCTACAGCCCCATCATTTACCTATCACTAAGTAATTGGTGGAGGTTACCGGGCTCGAACCGATCACCCCCTGCTTGCAAAGCAGGTGCTCTACCAGATGAGCTAAACCCCCCTATGCGGGACAGCGGTATTGGCGACATCATCGCCTCTACGTTCTTTATCATTAACAGTCAATAAGTGTGGACACTCAACATTTAGCGCACTCTAGAAAGGAGGTGATCCAGCCGCACCTTCCGATACGGCTACCTTGTTACGACTTCACCCCAGTCACGAACCCCGCCGTGGTAAGCGCCCTCCTTACGGTTAAGCTACCTACTTCTGGCGAAACCCGCTCCCATGGTGTGACGGGCGGTGTGTACAAGACCCGGGAACGTATTCACCGCGACATGCTGATCCGCGATTACTAGCGATTCCAACTTCATGTAGTCGAGTTGCAGACTACAATCCGGACTACGATACACTTTCTGGGATTAGCTCCACCTCGCGGTTTGGCAGCCCTCTGTATGTACCATTGTATGACGTGTGAAGCCCTACCCATAAGGGCCATGAGGACTTGACGTCATCCCCACCTTCCTCCGGTTTGTCACCGGCAGTCTCATTAGAGTGCTCAACTGAATGTAGCAACTAATGACAAGGGTTGCGCTCGTTGCGGGACTTAACCCAACATCTCACGACACGAGCTGACGACAGC
>NZ_JBXARG010000054.1:0-796 GCF_058808015.1 Undibacterium sp. GW821-FHT11H02
TTTGAAGTGCAAGCGTATTTTTGAAGAATACCTGATTGGGTGTCAGGTATCCTAGTCTTTTTCTTGGTCGATTATTGAGCCTATCCATGACGTGATCAATCTCCTGTTGTGTGATCGTGGTGAAATCTCTGTTCTTCGGAAAGTATTGCCTAATCAATCCATTCGTATTTTCGTTCGTTCCTCGCTCCCAAGATGCATAGGGATGCGCGAAATAAAAGTCAGATTTTAAGGCGGTAGCTATTGTTTCGTGCTGAGCAAATTCTCGCCCGTTGTCTGAGGTGATGGTGTGTACTTTCTTACGATATGGCTTAAGCAATTCAATCATTGCTTGACCGACTGCATGCGCTGTCTTGCGTTCCACTTTTCGAATCAACGTTAACCCTGTCTTACGTTCTACGATGCTCACAATCGCTTGTCGATGGTTTTTACCTATGATCGTATCCGCTTCCCAATCGCCTATTCGGCTGCGCTCCTCAACAATCGATGGACGGTCTTCAATGAATTTCCTGTTAGGGATGCTACCTCGCCGCTCTATCTTGCCATACCGCTTTTTTCGTTTCTTTTGGCAGCGTAGATTTGTCCAGAGTACACCTCCAGATTGTTTGTCTGCGTAAATGCGTTGATAAACTGTTTCCACGCTTATCGCCACATGACCACTAATTTGCTCTGGGCTCCATTGTTCTAGCAATCGTTCTTGAACAAACGACCAGACGTCTTCATCAATACGCCGTGCGTTGATTGCACGTCGCTCTTCTGACTTTTTATGAGCTTGCTTAGGTCGATATCCGCGACCTCC
>NZ_JBXARG010000056.1:0-557 GCF_058808015.1 Undibacterium sp. GW821-FHT11H02
CAAATAAATCGGGCTCGTCCAACAAACGGTTCAGATCGTGGCCGCTTCGCGTCACGATCTAACCTTACTCGTTAGGCACCATCACGGCGGAACACCATGTGCAGATGAAAGGGCATGTCGACTATACAGGACGCGTAGACACCCAAGGCAAATGAGCTTCGGTTTAGCGAATGCCTCAGAAATATCGTTCCACTCCCCATGCTGCTGACTAAGGACTTCGTCACAAGCAGAACACCAAGCGTTATATGCGTCCCATTGTGAAAGATCGATTACCTCGGGTTGGAAGAAGCCAAGACCACGCTGGGATTCATTTGCGGCAGCGAGGTGCTGGCAGACAAAGGCTGGCCTTTGTTTACCGTGAGTCGGGCAATCTAGGGATCGGTTTTCGGGGAACTCCATGAATGATGCCTAACGCTAATTTAATTTGACAGAAATGCATATTAACTTGGCTCGTAATAAAAGACAATTTGTTTCAAGTCTCTTACAACCCGCATGGAGCTTGGCTGTAATTGCTTATACTGTCTAAAAATCAGGTATCAACAAATCGATAAAAAGTG